>JBARVT010000166.1:0-14104 GCA_049646405.1 Alteraurantiacibacter sp. | reverse complement strand
CCCCTTGGCGCGGGCGTTTTCGTAGAGGGGCGCGGTCATGCCGGTTTCGATGAGGCCCGGCGCGATGGCGTTGACGCGCACGCCCGTTCCGGCGAGTTGCTGCGCAGCGGTCTGCACGAGGTTGATAACACCGGCCTTGGAGGCAGAGTAGGGCGCTGGCCCGGCACCGGAGCGAAGGCCTGCAACCGAGGCGGTGCACACGATCGCCCCGCCGCCTGCTGTCTCTATCGCGGGTGCGGCGTGCTTCACCGCGAGGAACGGGCCGACGAGGTTGACGCGCAGCACCTCCATCCAGTTCGCCGCGTCGCTGTCGAAAAAGCCGCCGCGGGCAGTGCCGGTGACCCCGGCATTGGCGAAGAAAACATGCAGCGCTCCAAAGTCGGCCTGCGCCCGCTCGACCAGCGCCGCGATGTCGGTTTCCTCTCCCGCGTCGCCCGTCATGCCGACCGCTTCGCCGCCCGAGGCCTTTACCTCCTCGACCGTGGCGTGAATCGCATCGGAGCGGTCGAACAGTACTACTCGCGCGCCTTCCCGCGCGAACAGCAGCGCGCTCGCCCGGCCGATTCCGCTGGCCGCCCCGGTGATGCAGGCGATCCGGTTTTCGAGCGCTTTCAAATCCCCGCGCCAATGGTGACGCCGCCGTCGATCACCATCATCTGGCCTGTCATCCACGCCCCCGCATTGCTGGCGAGATAGACCGCTGCGCCCGCGATATCGCGCGGCTCGCCGAGCCGCCGCATGGGCGTGGCCCGCGCGGTGGCATCGTGCATCTTCGGGTCTTCCCAAAGGGCGCGGGCGAAGTCCGTCTTCACGACGCCGGGCGCGATGGCGTTGATGCGGATATTGTCCTTGCCGACCTCCACCGCGTAATTGCGCACCAGTTGGAAATCCGCTGCCTTGCTGATGTTGTAAGCCCCGATCATGGCCGATCCGCGCAAGCCCCCGATGCTGGAAACCACGATGATCGCCCCGCCCCCGCTGGCCCGCATGTCGGGCAAAGCGAATTGCACCAGCCAGTGATTGGACAGCACATTGTTGTCGAGAATCTTGCGGAACTGCTCGTCCGTGATGCCGTCCATTGAGCCGTAATAGGGGTTGCTCGCCGCGTTGCAGACGAGGATGTCGATGGGGCCGAATGCCTCGTGCGTCCTCGTCACGAGGTTCTCCAGCGCCTCTTTCTCGGAAATGCTGGCCGCGATGGCGACCGCGCGCTCTTCGCCGTGCTTGTCGTTAATCGCCTTTGCGACCTCCTCGCAGGCATCCTGCTTGCGGCTGGATATGACGACCTTCGCGCCATGGTCAGCCAGCTCCTCCGCGATGGCGCGTCCGATCCCGCGCGAGGATCCGGTAATGACGGCGACCTTGCCCGTGCAATCGAACAGCGACATGGTATCAACTCCCTGTAATATAGTGAAAAATCACGCGCCCGCTTTCCGAGCGAAATCGAGGGCGGCGGAGGCGAGCGGTTCGACCATGGCGGCCTTCTTCTGCGCATCCGCGCTCGAGGCATTGCCGTCGATGATGCGCTTCTTGATGCCCTGCAGGATGCCGACGAGGCGGAAAAGGTTGTAGGCGAAATACCAGTTCATGTCGGGCACGCCCTGCCGCCCCGTCGCCTCGCAATATTGCCGTGTCACATCCTCCAGCGAAGGGATACCCAGCTCCTTCAGGTCCAGCCCGCCGAGCTGCGCATTCCTGCCGGTTCGCGGCAGTGCCCAGTTCATCGCGAGATAGGTGAAGTCTGCCAGCGGATCACCCAGCGTCGACAGCTCCCAGTCGAGGATCGCGCGCACTTCGCAAGCCTCGGGCGCATAGATGAGATTGTCGATGCGGTAATCGCCGTGGATGACGCTGGTTCGCTCCTGCTTCGGCACCGTGTCCGGCAGCCATTCGATCAGCCTCTCCACCGCGGGCAATACCTCTGTCTGCGAGGCGCGGTACTGTTTCGTCCAGCGACCCACCTGCCGCTCGAAATAATTTCCCGGCGCACCGTAATCCGCCAGCCCTGCCTCAGCCGGATCGACGGCGTGAAGCTGTGCCAGCGCATCCACCATGGCGCGGTAGATCGGGGCGCGCTGCTCCTTCGCGACATCGGGCAGCGCACCATCCCAGAACACAGCCCCTTCTACCAATTCCATGACGTAGAACGGCGCGCCGATCACGCTCTCGTCCTCGCACAGTGCGTAAGGCTTCGCGACCGGCAGGCCCAGCGGATGCAGCGCCGCGATCAACCGGTATTCGCGCTCCACCGCATGGGCGGAGGGCAGGATATTACCGAACGGCTTACGCCGCAGCACGAAATCGCGTTCCCCCATTGTCAGCCGGTAGGTCGGATTGGATTGCCCGCCCGGGAATTTTAAAAGGGACAATGGCGGACCAGAACCGGACTGGGACGGCCCGACATCGTCCAGATTGGCCCCAAGCCAGTCCTGCAAACGGCGACCGTCCAGATCAGCAAAGGGTCCGGCTTCGGGCTCGGTCGTCATGGCTCTCTCCGCAGCGATACTGGATACCATACTTTCGAAACTTCGTCTGGCACAAGGCGAAACATCGCTTGGCGCGCACGCCGCTTTGCGGCATGGAACGTGCATGAGCGAGCCAGCAAGCGCCGCCGGGGAGGCGACCGGACAGCCGCAGCGCCGTGCGCGGTACGAGCGCAAGCGCGACGCGCTGCTCGATGCCGCAACCGAACTGATCAACGATCGCGGGGCCAAGGCGACGACGTTGCAGGCGGTGTCGCAAGCGGTCGAGCTCAGCACCACCAGCGTCACTTATTATTTCCCGCGCAAGGACGTGCTGGCCGCCGCCGTGTTCGAGCGGGCGATGCAGCGGTTGCGCGAATTCGTGGACGTGGCAGCGCAGGAAGCGACGCCGCGCGAGCGCATCGCGAAGTTGCTCGAACTGCATGTGCAGCTCCGGGCGGACGTCATTCGCGGAGAGGGCGTGCCTATCGCCACGCTGTCCGAGGTCCGCACGCTGGAAGACGCGATCCGTGCGCCATTGATGGCCCAGTATGTAAGCCTGTTCCGTGCCACCCGCGCATTGTGGGGCGACGGCGATCCGGCACACAAGCCGCTGCTGACCGCGCGTGCGCATCTATTGCTCGAGACAATCTTCTGGCTGCCCGTCTGGCTGGCGCGCTATCCGATCGACGAGTTTCCGCGCGTGCACCGCCATCTGTTCGACCTGTTCGACACCGGTTTCGCACTGCCGGACGCTGGATGGTCGCCCACGCCGCTGCTGTCCGAGGCCGATGGCGAGCCTGACGACGGGGAAAGAGGCGCGCCCAATTTCCTCGGCGTGGCAACGCGGCTCATTAACGAAAGCGGCTATCGCGGCGCGTCGGTGGTGCGCATCGTTGACGAATTGCAGGTGACGAAGGGCAGCTTCTACCATCACCTCGAGGCGAAGGACGAGCTGGTGCTCGAATGCTTCCGCCGCAGTTTCCGTCGCATTTCCGCCGTCCAGCGCGCTGCCGCCGAGGCAGGGCAAAGCCAGTGGGACCATCTCGCGGCGTCGATGGCCTATCTCATGGATTTGCAATTCGAAGGCGATTTCCCGCTCACCCGCACCTCCGCCCTGCAGGCGCTGCCCGCAGATGTTCGCTCCGAAGTCGTCGACCGCTCGGACAGGACGGCCCTGCGCTATTCCAACACGCTGATCGAGGGGGCGCAGGAAGGCTCGATCCGCGTGGTCGATCCCAATGTCGCCAGCCAGACCATCGCCGCGATGCTCAATTCCGCCTACGATTTGCGCAACTGGGCGGGGCAGATGGACCGGGCGATGGCCATCCGGCTTTACGCCTCCTGCCTCACACGCGGCATGTTCGCCGATCCTGCTGACATTATCGGCAGGGCATGACGCTTTCGGAGGCGGATCGGGAGCGGCTGGTACCGCTGGAGGGCGCAGGCAATTTCCGCGACTTTGGCGGGTATCGGGCGAAGGATGGCGGGCGCGTACGGCGCGGTATGCTGTATCGCTCCAATCGGCTCTCGCAGCTGACGCAGGGCGATATCGCAGCGCTGGAGGAAACCGGCATCGCCACGGTGTTCGACCTTCGCTCTCCCCGAGAGCGGGAGACCGACCCGACCGCCTGGCAGGCATCGCATCTCGCCTTTCACAGCTGGCCGCCCGGGCACAAGCGACGGCTCGTCGACATGGCGATGGAATATCCGCGCGACGCGGGCGGCGCGCGGCAGCTGATGCTGGATTTCTACGCCGAGCTTCCGCGCACGCTTGGCCATGCTTTCGGGGGCATCCTGCGGGAGATCGCGAGCGGCTCTGTGCCCTGCGTCATCCATTGTTCGGCAGGCAAGGATCGCACCGGCATGGCGGCGGCGCTTGTGCTGTCCGCCGTGGGCGTGGCGCGCGAGGACGTGCTGGACGATTACGCGATGACCGACCGCGTCGCGGCGAGCGAGGACGACATGGCCCGCTCTCTCTTCGTAGGGAAGGATGGCGGCGGGCGCGCGCAGGGCGCGATGCACAAGGCGTTCTCGGCAGAGACCATCGCGGTAATGCGATCCGCCCGGCCCGAATTCCTCGAAAGCGCCTTTGCCGGGATCGCACGCGAATACGGCTCGCTCGGCGCCTATTACGACAGCATCGGCGTGGACGACGCAATGCGCGATCGGCTGGTGGAACTGCTGGTCGAACCGGCCTGACTGCAACGGAGATGTGACGATGAAAGCCCTGTATTCCACCGCGCCCGGCGGTCCCGATACGCTGGAACTGGCTGATCTGGACGAGCCTGTGCCCGGCAAGGGGCAGCTCGGCGTGCGGGTGCTTGCCTGCGCGATAAACTATCCCGACGTGCTGATTATCCAAGATCTTTACCAGATGCGTCCGCCGCGTCCCTTCGCGCCGGGGGCGGAAATCGCGGGCGAGGTGACCGAGGTGGGCCATGGCGTCGAAGGCTGGCAGATCGGCGACCGGCTGATCGCGGTTACGGGCTTCGGCGGTCTGGTGGAGCATTTGGCGGTGGATGCCGCGCGTGCCTTCCGCTTGCCCGAAGGCGCGGACCCGGTGGCGGGATCGGCCTTGCTGATGACCTATGCGACCACGATCCACGCGCTGAAAGATCGCGGCGAGCTGGGCGAGGGGCAGACGTTGCTGGTGCTCGGAGCGGCGGGCGGCGTGGGGCTGGCGGCGGTGGAAATCGGCAAGGCGATGGGCGCGCGTGTCATCGCTGCCGTCTCCAGCGAGGAAAAGGCAAAGGCAGCAACGGCGGCGGGCGCGGATGCGACGATGATCTATGGCAGCGCACCGTTCGACAAGGAGGCGACCAAGGCGCTTTCCGCCGCGTTCAAGGAAGCGGTCGGGCCGAACGGGGCAGACGTGATCTACGATCCCGTGGGCGGCGATTATTGCGAGCCTGCCTTGCGCTCCATCGCGTGGGAAGGGCGCTATCTCGTGGTCGGCTTCCCGGCTGGCATCCCGAAGTTGCCGCTCAACCTGACGCTGCTCAAAAGCTGCGACGTGCGCGGCGTGTTCTGGGGCGGCTTCGTCATGCGCGAACCGCAGCGCAATGCGGAGCATGTGGAGCAGTTGCTCCAATGGTGGCAGGACGGCACGATCGCTCCTCGCATAGACCGGACCTATCCGCTGGCCGAAGGCGGCGAGGCGATCCGGCGGCTGGCGGAGCGCAAGGCGGTGGGCAAGGTCGTCGTCACGATGAGCTGAGCATACTAGGTTTTCGGCGTAGCCGCACATACCAAGGCGTCGCTACATTCCCGATCTTCGAAAAGCGTTGCCAGCATGCTTTGTGTCGGTGATGATGCTCTCACGCGAATCGCTTGAGGGAGAGAGCATGCGAAACCGCTTCACGGATATGTTCGGCGTCGAATATCCGATCATGATGGGCGGGATGCAGTGGGTCGGCCGCGCGCCGCTCGTCGCCGCGGTGGCCGAAGCCGGAGGCCTCGCCGTGCTGACTGCGCTGACGCAACCGACGCCCGAAGACCTGACGAAGGAAATCGCTGCTACCAGGGAACGGACGGACAAGCCCTTCGGCGTCAATCTCACCATCCTGCCGACCATGAAGCCGCCACCCTATGCCGAATATCGGCAGGCGATCATCGAGGCGGGCATCACCATTGTCGAGACGGCGGGCCACAAACCGCAGGAGCATGTCGACGACCTGAGGGCGAACGGCGTGAAGGTGATCCACAAATGCACCGCCGTGCGCCATGCGTTGTCCGCGCAGCGCATGGGCGTGGACGTCATCTCGATCGACGGGTTCGAATGCGCAGGGCACCCGGGCGAGGACGATATCGGCGGGATGATCCTCATCCCTGCCGCCGCCGACGCTCTTGACATTCCCATCATCGCCAGCGGCGGCATTGCCGACGGGCGCGGTCTGGTCGCGGCGCTGGCGCTGGGCGCGGACGGCGTGAACATGGGCACCCGCTTCCTCGCGACGCAGGAATGCCAGATCCATCACAACGTGAAGGAGAAGATCGTCGCCAGCAGCGAGCGCGACACCAATCTCATCTTTCGCAACCTCCACAATACCGCGCGCGTTGGCAGGAACAGCGTGTCTGACGAGGTGGTCGAGATCCTTTCCCGGCCGGAGGCGGAGTTCCAGGATGTCGCGCATCTCGTCGCGGGCGCGCGGGGCCGGAATGTCATGGAAGAAGGCGACCTCGATAACGGGCTCTACTGGGCGGGCATGGCGCAGGGGCTGATCCACGACATACCGACCTGTTCGGAATTGATCGACCGCATCATGGCCGATGCGCGCGCCATCACCGGCGACCGGCTGCCCGGCCTGTTGGGGTGACGGGCTTTGCCACCGACATCGCCCGCGACGGCGATACGCTGAGCGGCCCATGGCGCCGCCCGCGCCAGATGCTGCAGCACCAGTCGGTGTCCGGCACCAGCTCGATCCATGACGACGATACGGCGCAGAAGCTTGGCTTCTCCGGCGGGACAATAGAGGGCCCGACGCATTTCTCGCAGTTCGAGCCTTTGGCCGAGGCGCTGTGGGGCGACGAATGGCGGCGCACCGGCTGCATTTCTGCGCATTATCGCGCTCCTGTCTTCGAAGGCGAGGCGGTGCGTCCCATCGCAACGCTATATGCCGAGCAACCCGACTACGCGAGCATCCGCATGGAAAAGGAGAACGGCACCGAAGTGCTGACCGGCTCCATGTCGGCCGGCGAGGATCCGCCGCAAAGCGCGCTGCGCGCCCGGCTGGCGGGGCTTGAGCCGCTGTCGCAACCGGTGCTGGTAGCCGATGTCGCAGTGGGCACGACCACTTCGCGCAGAAGGGTCACCATGCGGCGCGATACGCGAATGGGCGATCTCTATCCCTTCAGCCTCGCCGACAAGCTGGCGGTCATCACCGAGCCGAATTCGCGGTTCGAAGAAGAGCTGCCGTTCGAGATGATTTCCGTCCTCGCCAATGCGAAGGCCGATGTCGAACCCTTCGCGGTGCGTCGCCCGAGCGTGGGCCTGTTCGCCGACCAGGAGATCGCCTTGCGCGACGGCCCATTGAAAGTCGACGAGACCTACGAGGTAGAGCGCGAGGTCATCGCCCGCACGAGCAGCCGCAAGACCGAAAGCCTGTGGGTCGAATACCGCATTTTTCCCGAAGGCGAGGCCGTGGCCGACGCCACCATGCTGCTCAACCTAGCTTCGCTGAAGGCGAGCTATCCCGATTACGAGGCCGATGGCCGCGCGCTCTACGGAGAGGACTTCCATGGCTGATTTTGCAACGCTGGACCTGAAGGTGGAAGATGGCGTTGCCGTCGCCAGGTTCAACCGGCCGGACAAGCTCAACACCTTCAACCCGGCGATGATCCGCGACCTGCTGACGCTGTTCGATGAAACTGATGCGAACGACGCAGTGCGCGCGGTGATCCTCACCGGGTCGGGCCGCGCCTTTTGCGCCGGGGCCGATCTCGGCAGCGGAGGCGACACCTTCGATTACGACAAGCGGGAAGGCCGGGAGGATATCGGCGGCGCGGACCGCGACGGCGGCGGCATCGTCACCCTGCGCATCTTCCGCAGCCTGAAGCCCGTCATCGCTGCTTCCAACGGCGCGGCGGTCGGCATCGGCGCGACGATGCAGTTGCCGATGGACTGGCGCATGGCGGCCCGGGATTCTCGCTACGGCTTCGTATTCTCGCGCCGGGGGGTGACGCCGGAAGCGTGCTCTGGCTGGTTCCTGCCGCGTATCGTCGGCATGGCCAAGGCGCTTGACTGGACATTCTCCGGCCGCGTCTTCGATGCGCAAGAGGCGCTGGACGCAGGCCTCGTCCAGTCCGTCCACGCGCCGGACGCACTGCTCGACGCGGCAAAGGACAAGGCGCTGGAAATGACCTCGTCGTCCGCGCCGGTCTCCGTCGCGCTGGCGCGCCAGCTGATGTGGCAGGGGCAGACGATGGCGCACCCGATGGATATGCACCGCGTCGACAGCCGCGTCTTCGCCTCGCGCGGCCGGTCGGGCGACGTGCGCGAAGGCATCGCCGCTTTCAAGGAAAAGCGTGAGGCAACCTATCCGAACACCGTGCCGGGCGACCTGCCCGACATGGACTGGGCGAAGGAGCCACCTTTCGCCTGACGCAATTCGTCCCGGTCCTCCCGCTTCAGTCCATCTCTCGAAGCGGGCATGGTCGGGCGAACGGGGGCCGGAGCCCACAACCCGGCCCCCGGACAATCTACAGAGGATCGCCCGCATGACGCCCACCACTACTGCCTCGGACAGCCCGAAACGCGTTCTGCCCACCAATGCGAATTTCGTGCTGGCGATGCTGCTGCTCGTCTACATCTTCAATTTTCTCGACCGGATGATGCTGGCGATCCTCGCCGCGCCGATCCAGGCCGATCTCGGACTTTCTGACACCCAGATGGGGTTGCTGGGCGGACTGGCCTTCGCAGCACTCTATTCTACGCTGGCCGTGCCGCTATCCGCGATTGCCGACCGGACGAGCCGCAGCTGGGTCATCACCATCGCGCTGGTGTTCTGGAGCGCGTTCACCGCGCTGTGCGGCGTCGCGCAGAATTTCTGGCATATCTTCCTCGCCCGCGTGGGCGTTGGCGTGGGAGAGGCGGGCGGAGTTGCGCCCAGCTATGCCATCATCGGCGACTATTTCCCGCCGCGGCGACGGGCGAGTGCGCTCGCGATCTACTCGCTCGGCATCCCCATCGGCAGCGCCATCGGTGTGCTGGGCGGCGGCTGGATCGCGTCGCAGGTGGACTGGCGCGTGGCATTCTTCGTCATGGGCGGGCTCGGCATCCTGATCGCGCCGCTGTTCAAAATGGTGGTGAAGGACGTGCCGAAAGAGGACGAGGCAGATACCGCAAAGCATGGCGGGCAGTCGATCGCCTCGGTGGCGAGAATCCTCGCGAAGAAGCCTAGCTTCTGGTTCATGGCCTTCGGCGCGGCGTTCAGCTCGATGCTGGGTTATGGCATTGGGTTCTGGAAGCCGAGCTATATCCTGCGCACTTTCGAGATCGACCTGTGGAGCACTTCTCTCTTCATCGGCGGGGTGTTGCTTATCGGCGGGGTATCGGGGATGCTGGCGGGCGGCGCGCTGGCAGACCGGCTGGGCGAGAAGAAGGCGTGGTATCCGCGCCTGCCCGCCATCGCCTTCATCGTGGCGTGCCCGATCTACATGGCGGGCATTTTGACGGACAATCTTGCGCTCGCCTTCGTACTGTTCCTGTTACCGCAGGGGCTCGCCTATGTCTGGCTTGGCCCGGTGCTGACGGCGGTGCAACACCTGGTGGAACCGAAGGCGCGCGCAACCGCATCGGCCCTGTTCCTGCTCATCAACAACCTGATTGGCCTTGGCGGCGGTATCTATGCGCTGGGCGCAATCTCCGATGCCTATGCGCCCGTCTATGGCGACGAATCGCTGCGCATCTCGATCCTGACAGTGCTGCCAGTGTACCTCCTCGCAGGCGTGCTGATGCTGTTCGCCTGCCGCACAATCACTCAGGACTGGGTGGAGGAAAAGGCTTGATCGGGAGGAGTGGTGCCCGGGGGCGGATTCGAACCACCGACACGACGATTTTCAGTCGTCTGCTCTACCCCTGAGCTACCCAGGCATTCTCAGGTTGCGGGCGGCTTTGTGGCACGCCCGCAGTCAAGGGAAGCGCGCCTATGGCGAACGCCGCCGCGCTTGGCAAGGGCTTATCCGTCCTCGCGCGCGATGTCATCTGGAGAGGCCGCGGGGCCGGGCACGGCATAGCCGTCGGAGAACCACCGGGCTAGATCCTTGTCGCGGCAACGCGCCGAGCAGAAGGGCGCGAATTCCTCTTCGCGCGGCTTCTTGCAGATGGGGCATGACCGGGTTTTTGGCTTGGTGCTCATCGCGGCACAAGCTGGGCATGGGGCGCTGCGATCGCAAGGGCGGGATCGGGTCGGAGGTGGACCTGCTTGCCGGTGCGGCGGCGCAATTCGGCGAGCCAATCTTCGGTCAAGCGGGCAAGCACCTGCGGGTGCGCGGCCATTTCCACCTTGCCCGGACCCACCAGCCGCTCGGCACGCCGGAGCAGCAGTCGGGCGGCTGTCTCAACCGGTTGGTGCTGCGCGCGTTGAAGCAGCGACGGGCGCTGCAATCGCGCCACGAGATGCACGAAACCGAAGCCATTCATTGCCGTGCGTTCGTGCGGCCAATCTGCCAGAGCATCCTGCAATGCTTGGTCGACAGAAGTTCGTTGCGCTTTCCTAGGCGGCGTCGGGAAGTCTATGCCGACGGATCCGCCTATGCCCAGCCGCATGAGCGTGTGCGCGACAGGCAGGACCGCTCGTTGTGCAAGAGCTTCTGCCGGACCTGTGCCATCGACATCTATCAAAGTCATCGCGGCAGTAGCGTGCAGCACCAATTCGCCGCTATCGAATATCACGCGGCGACTGAAGGCATCTGACACAAGGCCGTCCCAATCGCCCTCTTGGAACATCGGTACGACGACTGCGGAATCCCCATTTTCGCGAAGTCGCTCTGCAAGGCCGGGGGCGCGGCGCGGTCCTTGAAAATAGGGTCTGCCACGCGCGAGCTTGGTCCGGCCCTCTTCAACAATCGCTTCTCGGGTAATTTCGATGCGCAGCGAAGCGCCTTCGCTTGCACTGCCGTGTGCCTTGTCGAGCAGGACACGTTCGCCGCTCTCCAGTATCGCAGAACCGCGCGCGCCTCCCTTGGGAAGACGCTCCAGTATCGCTGTCCCGATCCAGCCGGCTCTCGCGGCTCCAGCCCACTCGACGATGGCTTCGACGATCTCGCCATCGCGATGCCTGACGGCCCGTTCCTCGCCAATTCCCTCTTCGACAAGCCATTCAGCCAAGGGCGAATCCCGCCGCCCTCAGCAGCGACCGCGTCTCGTAGAGCGGCAGGCCGACCACGCCCGAATGGCTTCCCTGTATCCATGGAATCAGCGCCTCGGCCATGCCCTGTATGGCATAGCCGCCCGCTTTGCCGTTCCACTCGCGCGAGGCGATATAGGCGTCGACCTCCTCGGCGGAGAGGCGCTTGAACTTCAGTTGCGTTTCGGAAAGCCGCTCTCGTAGCGTGCCGTCCGGCGCACGCAGGGCAATGGCGGAGAAGACGCGGTGGCGGCGGCCCGACAGCAGTTCGAGGCAGCGGCGCGCGGTCGCCTCGTTGTCGGCTTTCGGCAAGATGCGCCGCCCGACTGCGACCACGGTATCGCCCGCCAACACATGCGCGCTGTCCGATGCCGCCGCAAGCGCCTTCTCCCGCGCCATGCGCGACGCATAGTAGCGCGGCAGCTCGGCCTTCTGCGGCGTTTCGTCTATATCGGCGGGGGCCACACCATCGGGCGCGATACCCAGCCGCGAGAGCAATTCGCGCCGCCGCGGGCTGGCCGATGCAAGGATCAGTGCCAGGTTCGAATTGGTGCCGGGCGCAGTCATGCCCGGAATATCAGGACGGGTTGTAGCCCGGAGGGCCAGCGCGACCTGGCATGAAGCGATAGGTGATGCGCGCCTTTGTCAGGTCATAGGGCGTCAGTTCGCACAGCACCTCGTCGCCCGTCAGCACGCGGATGCGGTTCTTGCGCATGCGTCCGGCAGTGTGGCCGAGCACTTCGTGACCGTTTTCGAGCTCCACTCGGAACATCGCATTGGGCAGCAGCTCCACCACACGCCCACGCATTTCGAGGAGTTCTTCTTTGGCCATCCAGTTACTCGTTCCTTGCAGGTAGGGTGTGACAATCCGGCGCGCCTTTACCCGCGCCCCTGCCAAAAGGGAAGGGCGAGGGCTACGCCGTGTCGATTATGCAACGCATATGGGGATTTTGTGCGACAATTTAAGACATGAGGCCGTATTGCCGCTTCACGCGTTGTGCAGCAAAGCCGGCCCACGGGTGGGGCTGATACGAATTCCTGACGAAAGCGATTTTCTTGTCCCGCCAGACCCTTGCCACGCGGCTGCTCCTGTCCACTGCCCTTGCCATCTCCTTCGCCAGCACGGCCTTCGCGCAGGACGCCGACCCTGCGCCGGAGTCGCCCGAAACCGCGGACGATATGGCGGACATGGACACCATCGTTGTCTACGGCGCGCGGCTGGCGGGTCGCGTCGAGACAGAACAGCCGACCGTGCTGGAGCTCGATTCCGAAGACATCGCCGCCTACGGCGCGAACACGATCGAGGATCTGATCGCTACGCTAGGCTCGCAAGTGTCCAGTTCGCGCGGGCGCGGCGGGGGCGGTCAGGTTTTCCTCGTCAACGGGCGGCGTATCTCCTCCTTTCGCGAACTGCGCAGTTATCCCAGCGAGGCCATCGAACGCTTTGAGGTGCTGACAGAGGAGGTCGCGCTCGAATATGGCTATTCGGCAGACCAGCGTGTGGTGAACATCATCCTGAAGGACGATTTCTCCAGCCTCGCTGCCGAAGGCGAATACTCGCAGCCTTGGGATGGCGGATTTTCCTCGCAGGAACTCGACCTCACCTATGTGCGGCTGAACGATCCGAGCCGCCTCAACCTCAATGTGGAAGGCAATCGTTCGACGTTGCTGACCGAGGCCGAGCGCGGCATTATCCAGTCCGATAACAATATCCCGACATTCGCCTTCGATCCCGATCCCGCCGCATTCCGCAGCCTGCGCGGCGAATCGCGCGGGGTGGAAGCGACCGCTAACTGGACGACGGCGCTGGGCGATGCGGGCACCTCGCTCACACTCAGCGCCACCTATGGCTACGAGGATGGCACCAGCCTGCAAGGGCTCGATACCGTGCTGCTGACCGATCCCGACGGCAACACCGCGCTGCGCAGCTTCAACGCGCTCGATCCGCTGGTGGTGGATCGCAGCGGCAGCAGCTATTCCTTCGGCGCAGCGCTGAGCGCAAGGCCGGGCGACTGGGACGTGACCGCCACGGTGGATGCGCAGCTTGGCGATTCGACCAGCCTCATCACGCAGCGTTTCGACACGGGCGACTTCCAGGAAGCGGCGCTGACCGGCGAACTGCCGCTAGACGCAGAGCTCGGGCCGTTCCCGGCGACGGGATTCGACGAGGCGATCAACAACACCTATCGCATCACCAGCCTCGTCACCGCGCAGACCAACCCGCTGTATCTGCCCGGCGGCGACACGTCGCTCACGCTGGTCGCGGGCTATGTCGGCAACGGGATCGAGGGCAGCGACACGCGCAATGTGGGCGAGGACACGCAACTCGACCGCAGTCGTTTCCAGCTCGGAGCGTCGGCCTCCATTCCCGTCACCAGCCGCAGCGAAGATTTCGGCGCGGCTATTGGCGACGTCTCGCTCAACCTCAGCGCCAATGTCTTCGAGCAGAGCGATTTCGGCACTTTGTTGGATTGGAATGCGGGCGTGGTGTGGGGCGTGACCGAGCGGCTAACGCTGACCGCGACCTATTTCTCCGCCGAAAGCTCGCCCTCGCTGACGCAGCTTGGCGGCACCAGCTTTGCAACGCCCAACGTGCCGGTGTTCGACATCGCCAATAACGAAACCGTACTGGCGACGGTGGTTACCGGCGGCAACCCGCTGCTCCCTGCGCAGCAGCAGAGCGACTGGAAGTTCGGCGTCAATTGGGCGCTGCCGCAGGTCGCCGATTTCATCGAGGATGCGCGGCTGCAGGTCGAATATTTCGACAACCATTCGGATGACACGACTGAGGGC
>JBARVT010000165.1:0-3670 GCA_049646405.1 Alteraurantiacibacter sp. | reverse complement strand
ACTTCAGTTCCGGCCATCGGCTGCTTTCGAACTCGATCGCAAATTGCCCTCCGCATATCCGCTGCAAACGTAGTTTAGTTTCATCGCTTCTCCGATGTCACATCGCTTACTCACTCACCCAGTCGCCCCGCAGCGACCGGCCGGCAAGAGCCATGAGCAACGCGGCAACAGCGTAGAGGGCGAGCGAATAAAGCATAGAGTAGCGCAACGCCTCCTCGCCGTAAGTGGGCGCCAGCCAGTCCGACAGTGCGCCGAGCGCATAGATGCCGCCACCTAGACCGATGAGGTTGTTGATGAGCAGGAATAGCGCGGAGGCCGTGCTGCGCGCCGGCGGTGCGACGAGGTGCTGGACGGCAGAGAGCACCGGGCCGAGCCAGACATAGGCCAGCGCCTGCGGCACCAACAGAAGGACGAAGGCCAATCGCCAGTCGCTGCTGGAAATGCCAGCCGCGAACAGTGGCGCCCCAAGGAAGAAGGCCACGCCTGGTAGCCATGAATAGAAGGCGCGATCGCGACTGCCGAGGCGATCCGCCAGAACGCCCCCCGCGATTACGCCGGCGGTGCCGCCCAGCAGCAGAATCGCGCCGAAAAAGCGCGAGGCCTCCACGAGGTCGAAACCGAAGCTGCGGATCAGCAGACTGGGGAGCCAGAAGGCGATGCCATAGCCCAGCATCGAGGACAGCGCCGCGCCGAAAGCCATGAACCAGAAGCTGCGCTTGCGCGCAAGCACGCGGGCGGTCTCGCCAACTGTCGGCCGCGCCGTACTTCCGCCGGGCGCTTGTTCGGCGGGTTTTGGCTTGTCGCGAACTAGCAATTTAAACGGCAGCACAATGACCACGCCGAGCAGGCCCACGGTGAAGAACGCGGCGCGCCAGTCTACGCTGGTGGCGATGTAGCCCCCCAGCAATACGCCAAGTCCCGAGCCGAGCGGAATGCCGAGCGAATAGACCGACAGCGCGGTCGCGCGCCGCTCGCTGGGAAAATAGTCGCCGATCAGGGCATAGGAAGGCGCCACGCCGCCCGCCTCGCCGATGCCCACGCCGAGGCGGGCGAGAAAGATGTGCCAGAACCCCTGCGCCAGGCCGCAGAGCGCGGTAAACCCACTCCACGCCGCCAGCGAGACGGCGATGACCCAGCTGCGGCTGGTGCGGTCGGCCAGCGCCGCCAGCGGCACGGCCATGGTCGAATAGAGCAGGGCAAACGCGACTCCGCCAAGCAGCCCCATCTGCGCGTCGTCGAGTTCGAGGTCGGCCTGGATCGGCGCGGCGAGAATCGAGAGAATCTGCCGATCGACGAAATTGAAGATGTAGACGACCAGCAGCATCAGCAGCACGGTATTGCGGTGCGGCTCACGCTCCTGCGAGATTATTTCGTTCATGATTGGTGCTCCTCGAGGAAGGCGCGCAGGCCGGCGATCGCCTCGGGTTCGTCCAGCATTGGGGCGTGCCCGCGACCGGGCACCGTCACGCTGGCAAAGGGTCCCGCATGCCGGCGCTCCATTTCTGCCAGAGTTTCCGGCGAGAGCAGGTCGGAGTGCGCTCCGCGGATGGCGAGCACGGGCGTTTCGCCAAGCAATCCCCATAGCGGCCAGAGATTTGCGTCGGGCTTCTCGCCGGGGTCTGTGAAGCCCTGCGCGATGGCAGGATCATAGTCGAACGCGAGGCGTTTGTCCGGTCCCTCGCGGCAGGTACGCTGCGCCCACGCGCGCCAGTCCTCCGGACCGTATTCGGGAAAGGCATGACGGTTGATGGCGGCGCAGACCTCGGCCGCCTCGTCAAGATCGGCGAAGCTCACGGTGCTGCCGACATAGTTGCCGATGCGCCTCAGCCCCTCCGGCGAGAGCACCGGACCGACATCGTTGAACGCCGCGGTGGCGAAACATCCGGGCCGCAGGGCATTCATCACCAGCGCGATCAGCCCGCCCATCGAGGTTCCTACCACGCTGGGCCGCTCCACGAGCAGCGCGGCAAGCAGCGCGAACATGTCCGCGGCATAAACGTCGGGGCGATAAAACGCCGGGTCTGGATCATGCTCCGACAGCCCCCGGCCGCGCTGGTCGGGCACGATCAGGCGATATTTGCCCGCGAGTGCTGCGGCCAGCGCCTCGAAGTCGGCGCTGTTGCGCGTCAGACCGTGCATCAGCAGCAACGACCGACCTTCCCCGCCATAGTCGCGAGCGTAGAGGGTTAGCCGTCCGTCGCCGCTGGTGAAGCGAAGTTCGCTGTAGAGCATCGAGCCGATCAGAACTCGATCGTGGCCGTTACGTAGACCTGTCGCGGATTGCCGTAGAAGGCGGTCAGCGTGCCCTCACGACCGAGGCTGGGCGTGGGCTGGCCGTTCGTGAGGATCGGCGCGCCGGTCACCGGGTCCGCGGCGATGAAGGTGTAGCCCGAGGTGCGGTACAGCTCGTCTGTCAGGTTGCGCCCGTATAGACCTAGCGACCATCCCGCGCCGTCGTTGTAGACGATGCTGGCATCCACCAGCGCATAGCCTGGCTGGTCGAGATAGGGATTGGGAACCTCGAACTGGGTTGTGCGGCTGCGGAAGGAGACGGTGCTGCCCACATAAAGGTCGCCGTTCCCGACCAGCGTGGTGTAGCCGAGCGTGGCGCTGCCGCTCCATTCCGGCGTGTTCTGCACCTCGCGGAAGTCGGCCACATCAGTCGGTATGCCGGCGATGTTGGTGATGAACTGGGTGTAGTTCGCATCAATCCAGCCGAGCGAGCCCTGGAAGCGCAGTTCGTCGCCGGAGGACAGCAGGTCGCGCGCCAGGCGGGCATTGGTCTCGAACTCGACACCCTTGAACTCGGCCGCGCCGGCATTTGATACCACGCCGCAGAAGGTCTGGATACCGCCCACGCTGCAGGCCACCGAGCCGGGGATTTGCACATTCGTGTACTCGGCATAAAAGCCGGCCAGCGCGACGAAAACGGCATCGTTCAACAGGCTGCCCTTGTAGCCTACCTCGTAGCTGTCGACGCTTTCCGGTTCGAAGCTCAGAAAGTCGGCCACTTCGGCATCAGTGGGCCTGCCGGGTGTGGCGGCAGGCGCATTCACGCCTACCCCGCGCGGATCGAACCCGCCGCCCTTGAAGCCCTGCGAGTAGCTGGCATAGAAATTGTGGTCCGGGGTCGGCTGATAGCTGAGCGACACGCGCGGGGTGAACTTATCGAAGTTCTCCGAGCCCTGGAAGTTGGTGCTCGGCGCACCAAAGGGAATGCCCGCGCCGCCGAACACCGGGGAACCGCCGCCGAGGTAGTTCTGCCGCAGGATATCTGCTGACCGTTCGTCCCAAGTGTAGCGCCCGCCGAGCGAAAGGCTGAGCTGGTCGGTGATATCGTAGGAGAAATCCGCGAACACGGCGAAGGTCTGCGTGTCCACATCTGCCTCGGTGAAGGCGGTAAAGCCCGCAAGGGTCGTGAACAGTCGAACGTCGAAGGCGGTGTCGGCACGGGCATCGAGGTAGTAGCCGCCGACCAGACCGCTGAAGCGGCCGCCATCGTCCCACAACAGCTGCAATTCCTGGCTGGTCTGCTCGTTGCGGTAGAAGGCCGGCACATCGAGATCGACGGCGGGCAGGGCGTCGAAGTCGATGGGGCTGGCGCTGTCGTCGGCGCGGAAGGCGGTGATCGAGCGCAGGGTCAGCGCGTCGCTCAGATCGAAGCGGGCGT
>JBARVT010000164.1:0-3767 GCA_049646405.1 Alteraurantiacibacter sp. | reverse complement strand
TATCCGGCTTATGAGACGCAGCAGGAGCTGGAACTCAAGCGCAAGATCCAGCTCGGGCGCGGGCTGCCGCCGATCTATGACCGGGCGGCACTGGCGCTCACCGAAGAGCAGCGCGCAGCGAAGGAGGCCGAGGGCATCGCCCCGCACTGGCGCTTCCGGCTCGGCCATCACGAGCCGATCCGCTGGGAGGACGGGGTGCGGGGGCCGCAGAAATTCGACCCGGCGCAGCTGTCCGATCCCGTCATCCGCCGCGCCGACGGTTCGTGGCTCTACATGTTGCCCTCCGCCGTGGACGACATCTCCATGGGGGTGACCGACGTGCTGCGCGGGGAGGACCACGTCTCCAACACCGCGACGCAGGTGCAGATGTTTACCGCGCTTGGCGCCGAGCCGCCACGTTTCGCGCACGAGGCGCTGTTGGTCGGGCGCGAGGGCAAGCTGTCGAAACGGCTCGGCTCGCTCGGCGTCGATGCCTTTCGCGAGGCGGGGTTCGAGCCCGAAGCGGTCGTCGCCCTGCTCGCGCGGCTCGGCACCTCGCAGCCGGTCGAGCCGATTGCCGATAGGCCGAAGCTGGTCGAGAGCTTCGATCTCTCAACCTTCGGGCGGGCGCCTGCGAAATTCGACGAGGCGGAGCTGGCGCGGCTCAACAGCGCCATCGTGCATTACATGGAATATGACGAAGTTGCGCACCGCCTGCCCGACGGCATGGACGCTGCGGCCTGGCACGCGATCCGCCCCAATCTCGAGCGGGTCGGCGATGCGGGCGAGTGGTGGCAGCTCGTCACCGGACCGGTGGAGCGGCGCGATTTTTCGGACGAAGACCGCGCTTACCTTGCCATCGCCGCCGATACGCTGAGCTGGAGCGATACGCCGTGGCAGGATCTGATTGCGGCGCTCAAGGAGGCGACGGGCCGCAAGGGCAAGCCGCTTTTCCTGCCGCTGCGACAGGCGCTAACGGGCCGCGACCACGGACCGGACATGGGCGAACTGCTCCCGCTGATTGACGAGGCACGGGCGCGCGAGAGGCTCCGCAGCGCCGCGGCTTCCTGACGCGCATGGCCTTCATCGTGCATTCAATGCCGTTCGGCGAGTAGTCTGCCCATCCGCTTGACACCTGCAAGCCCGCGCTTATCTGGCGAGACGATATTCTGTAACATGCGCTATTGCGCGACGGAGCGACCCGTTTCATGAAAACCGCCCTCTTTGCCCTCCTTGCGACGGCTGCCATGCCGCTTTCCGTCATGGCGCAGGAAACGCCTCCGGACGGCGGCAAAGCGGAGGATGATGTCCTTGTAACCGGAGATCGCGACGAGCGCGAGGCGAACGACGATTTCCATACGACCATCACCATTACCGCCGCCGGGCTGAACCGTGTGGACGTGATCGCGGGCACATCGGTTGTCACCGGCATACAGTTGCAGCGCGAAGGGGCGGGGCAGGTCGGCGAGGTGCTCGCGAGCCTGCCGGGCGTTTCCGCGACTGGCTTTGCGCCCGGTGCTTCCCGCCCGATCCTGCGCGGCTTCGGCGGGGACCGGGTGCGCGTGCTGACCGACGGGCTCGGCTCGCTCGACGCATCTGCGACCAGCGCAGACCATGCCGTTTCCGCCGACCCGCTCACCGCCGACCGGATCGAGGTGCTGCGCGGCCCTGCCGTGCTGCTCTACGGCAGTCAGGCGATCGGCGGCGCGGTCAATATCGTCACAAAGCGCATCCCGCCGCGTCAGCCCGACGAAGCGGTGCATCTCGACGCGCTGGCAGGTATCGATACCGCGTCGAATTTGCGCGAAGCCGGCCTGTCTCTCGACGCGCCGATTGCGGGCGGACTGGTCGCGCATGTCGATGCATCGTGGCGACAGACCGACGATGTCGAGATACCCGGTTTCGCCGCTTCCCCGTCTCTGCGCGCGGACTTGCTCGCCGATGCGGAGGAAGAGGAGGAAGAGGGCCATCTCGAAGAGGCGGAGGAACTGCGCGAGGCGGCGAGTATCCGCGACGTGCTTCCCAACAGCTACACTGAAACCCTCTCTGCCGGGGCGGGCCTCGCCTATTTCCAGGGCGAGAGCAATTTCGGTATCTCCTTCGGCTATTACGACACCGAATACGGCATTCCCGGCCTGCCGGGCGTGGGTCATGTGCATGGCGAGGAAGAGGGAGAAGATGAGGCAGAGGATGAGGAGGAGGAAGGCCCCGTCTCCATCGGCCTCGAGCAATATCGCGTCGACCTGCGCGGTGCGATCGACCTTGGCAGCGGCTTCTTCGACGCGCTCACCACGCGCATCGGCTGGTCTGACTATACGCATACCGAATTCGAAGGCGACGAGGTCGGTACGGTGTTCGATGTCGAAGGCGTCGAAGGGCGCGTCGAACTCGTCCAGTCGCGCCGCGCGCTTGGCGGCGGGTCGCTCAGCGGGTCGCTCGGCCTGCAATATTCGCAGGTCGATTTCGATGCCGAGGGTGCCGAAGCCTATATTCCGCGCAACAGCACCGAAAGCCTTGCCTTCTTCACCTTGCAGGAACTCGCCTTCAACCGTTTCGAGCTGGAAGCGGGTGCGCGTTACGAAAGCACGCAGGTCGATGCGACCGATGTCGGGCTGGAGCGCAGCTTCGACACCTTCTCCGCCGCGTTGGGCGGCAATGTCCCGCTCGGCGAGGATATACGGCTAGGGACAAACCTGTCGCGCACCGAGCGCGCCCCGTCCGCGCAGGAACTCTACGCCGACGGCCCGCATATTGCCACGCAGCAATTCGAGCTGGGCGATGACACGCTCGATGTGGAATCGAGTTGGGGCGCGGAGGGTTACCTGCGCGGATCGCTGGGCCGCGCGAAGGTCAATCTCGGAGTATATGCCAACTGGTTCGAGGATTTCATCTACTTGCAGGCGACCGGCGAGGAGGAAGACGGCCTGCCCGTCTTCGCCTATCGCCAGCAGGATGCGGATCAGTGGGGCGTGGAAGCGCAGGTAACGATGCCGCTGATGGAAAGCGAAGCGTTTTCGCTGCTCGCGGACCTGCGCGGCGATTATACGCGCGCGACGCTGTCCGACGGCACGTCTGTGCCGCGCATCCCGCCGCTCTCGCTCTACGGTGCGCTGGAGGCGCGCTGGGATCATTTCGACTTGCGCGGCGAGGTCGAATGGTTCGCTGAGCAGGATCGCGTCGCCCCGCTCGAAACTCCGACCGACAGCTTCGCCTTCGTCAACGCCTCGCTCGCTTGGCACCCGTTCGAAGGAGACGAGAACTTCACGCTGCTGGCACAGGTCGACAACATCTTCGACACCGAAGGCCGCCGCGCGGCAAGCTTCACGAAGGACTTCGTCCCGCTGCCCGGGCGCAATTTCAAGCTGACGGCGCGGGCCTCTTTCTGATCTGCGATCCGGCCTCCGCCGGATCGACCTCCCTGGCTGCGCAGCATAGCTGCGGGCGGCATTCGCCCGTGCCTCGCTTCGCTCGGAGCTCAGCGACCAAGCGGGTAGGAAGCACCCGTCTCGGTCGCGACCAGCGACCGACAAAGGCCGAACGGCCGACCGCGGGTGCCGCGTAGCGAAGCGGAGCGAATAGCACCGATGACGAAGCCGCGGAGGCGGCTTCACAAAACAAGCAACCCTACAACCTCGGCAACGTAACCCCGCGCTGGCCCATATATTTCCCCGCCCGATCGGCATAGGTCGTCTCGGGCCGTTCGTTGCCTTGCAGGAACAGGAACTGGCACGCGCCCTCATTGGCGTAAATCTTCGCGGGCAGCGGCGTGGTGTTGGAGAATTCCAGCG
>JBARVT010000163.1:0-2656 GCA_049646405.1 Alteraurantiacibacter sp. | reverse complement strand
GACCAGCGTGCGCGGGCCAGCGGCGGCGGTCGGGGTGGGGGAGGGCGTTTCCACCGGCTCCGGCTCGGACCCGCAGGCGGCCAGTGCCAGCAGGGGAAGCGCGGCGAGGGCCAGCCTCACGAGAGCGACTCCTTCACCCAGCCGCTGGCCTTCGACATGTCGAGTTCGGCCCCGTGGCGCGCCTTCAACTCGGCCATGACCTTGCCCATGTCCTTCATGCCCGCCGCGCCAGTGTCGGCCTTCACCTGCTCGATCGCTGCCTTCGTCTCTGCCTCGCCCATCTGCTGCGGCAGGAACTCCTCGATCACCGCCAGTTCGGCCTTTTCCTGCTCGGCAAGCTCGGTCCGCCCGCCATCCTCGTACATCTGGATCGATTCGCGGCGCTGCTTGGCCATTTTCTGCAAGACATCGACCACCAGCGCATCGTCGTCGCCGGCCTCCTTGTTCCGCATCTCGATATCGCGGTCCTTTACCTTGGCGGAGATCAGGCGCAGGGCGGCGACGCGGGGCTTGTCACCTGCTTTCATCGCGGTGACGGTTTCGGTCTTGATGCGGTCTCTCGGCATGGTGTCTCGCAAGCAATCTGTGGATGTTTCGCTTCCATGTAGCCAAGCGCGCCACAAAGCCAAGTGTTTCGCCAAGAAGCCGACTTGACGAGGACGCGGCGTGTCCCTAGCCGCTGGGTCTTAGCACACATTGCCGGTCCATCGATTCACGGGAGCCCCCATGGCCTTTCTCGCCTCCTCGCGCGCGCAACCCAAGGGAGCGACGGGCTGTCTGGTTCTCGCCGACGGCACGATCGTCTGGGGCGAGGGCTTCGGCGCGACCGGATCTGCGGTGGGCGAGGTCTGCTTCAACACCGCGATGACCGGATATCAGGAGGTGATGACCGACCCCTCCTACGCCGCGCAGATCGTCACCTTTACGTTCCCGCATATCGGCAATGTCGGCACCAATGACGAGGACGTGGAAAGCGTTGTCGAAAGCGCAGTCGGCTGCGTGGTGCGAGAAGCGGTGACGATGGAATCGAACTTCCGCTCCACCCGCGATTTTGCGCAGTGGATGAAGGATACCGGCAAGATCGGCCTGTCGGGGGTGGACACCCGCGCGCTGACGCGCCGCGTCCGCCTCAACGGCGCGCCCAATGCGGTGATCGCGCATGAGCCTTCTGGCGAATTCGACCTGGATGCGCTGCTGAAGCGCGCGCAGGAATGGGCGGGCCTGGCGGGCATGGACCTCGCGAGCCGCGTTTCGCGCGAGCGGCAGGAGAACTGGGAAGGCGGGTATTGGACTTTAGGCGCTGGCTACGGACGCGCGGCGCGCGATGCAAAGCCCCACGTTGTTGCGATCGACTATGGCAGCAAGGACAACATCTTCCGCAATCTGGTGAAAGCCGGCGCGCGGGTGACGGTGGTGCCGGCGAAAACCTCGCTGGAGGACATCCTCGCCCTTTCACCTGACGGCGTGTTCCTCTCCAATGGCCCCGGCGACCCGGCGGCGACGGGTGACCATGCGGTGCCGGTGATCAAGGCGCTGCTGGACAGGGACGTGCCGCTGTTCGGCATCTGCCTCGGCCACCAGATGCTGGCGCTGGCGGCGGGCGCGAAGACGATGAAGATGCACCAGGGCCACCGCGGCGCTAACCACCCGGTCCAGCGCGTGGGAGAGAGCTGGGGCGACAGCACCGGCCTCGTCGAGATCACCAGCATGAACCACGGCTTCGCGGTTGATGGCGACACTCTGCCCGAAGGCGTGGAGCAGACGCATGTGTCGCTGTTCGATGGCTCGAACTGCGGCATCGCGATTACGGGCAAGAAGGCGTTCGGGGTGCAGTATCACCCGGAAGCAAGCCCAGGGCCGCAGGACAGCTTCTACCTGTTCGAGAAGTTCGTGGGGATGTTGGGGTGAGCGGTCAGTTTAATTGGGTTCCTAAAGCGGACCAGTTTCCTAAGAAGAACGCTCTCACTCCGATTGGAGCATTGAGCTTGGGATTATTTGCAGCCGCGGTAGTAGGTGCGGTAATTTTAGGGAATCAGCCGCTAAGCTATATTTTCATGGCTATGGCCGCTGCACCCTTGCTTGCGACCATTTGGGGGTTTGTTTTCTTTGTTAAAAATGACGCGGACAGATTGCAAACTGAGGATTATCGGATTCAAAGAGAGATCGTAGCTAAGGTGACCCATATAACCGGCGTTGGCGAGGGTCACATTCCCCCACCAGATGCACCGGCTATTCCCCCGTTCGAGGATCTCACCAATGAATGAAAAATCCTCAAGGTTACTTATAGTAATCGATATCGAAGATTTATCTATCGAGCATCTTCAACAACTTGTTGTGTTTGTAAAACATAACAAACTATTTGATGACTGGCACTCACCGTTTGCGGGAACTTTCATTGTCAGCAGTAGGGCAGATTATAGGGAAATTGCCCTTAGTATGCATGAGTTTTTTCCGGAAGGCAGAAGACTTCTGGTGACTCATCTTGTCTTGGGTAACAATAACGGTTTTCTCGCGAAGCAGAGTTGGGATTGGATTTCGCAGTTCAGGCAGTCAAACGAGCCGAAAGAGCAATAATGCCCAAACGCACTGACATCTCCTCCATCCTCGTCATCGGCGCCGGTCCCATCATCATCGGTCAGGCGTGCGAGTTCGACTA
>JBARVT010000162.1:0-4338 GCA_049646405.1 Alteraurantiacibacter sp. | reverse complement strand
GACGCGGCACAAGCAACACCAGGCGAAGATCGGCGGCCTGAAGAAAAACGACAGGGTCGTGACCGCGGGCGGCATCGTCGGCAAGGTGACGAAGGTGGACGACGAGTTCGCCGAAGTCGAAATTGCGCAGGGCACGCGCATCAAGGTGGTGAAGTCCACTATCGGCGATATTCTCGCCCCCGGCGGCAAGCCGGCCAACGACTGACGGGGCCAGGCACGCCACAATGCTCGATTTTCCGCTCTGGAAACGCCTGTCGCTCTGGGCGATCACGCTGACGCTCGCCGCGCTGGCGCTCCCCTCGATCCTCTCGCTTGCCGGGTCAGACCCATTCGGCGAAAGCGAAGTGCCCGAGATCAATCTCGGGCTGGACCTTGCGGGCGGCAGCCACCTGCTGCTCGAAGCGACACCGTCGCAAGTCGCCGAACAGCGGCTCGAATCGGCGGAAGAGACTGTGCGCGACGCAATGGCCAATGCCGAGCCGCGCATCGACATCGGCGAGGTATCCACGCTCGACAATCGCCTTTCTTTCATGCTGGAAAACTCCGGTGATATCGATCGCGCGCGCGAGGCGCTGAGCAGTTTCATCGCGGGCACCGGGCTGGTGGCCGAATGGCGTCTTGAGGTCATGGACGGCAACCGCATCGTCCTGACGCAAACCGAACAGGGGCTGGAACAGGCGGTCGATGATGCGATGGATGCCGCGACCGAAGTTGTCCGCCGCCGTATCGACGCGCTCGGCACGCGCGAGCCGACGATCATCCGTCAGGGCGACACGCGCATCGTGGTGCAGGTGCCCGGCCTCGAAGACCCCCAGGCGCTGAAGGATTTGCTCGGCCAGACCGCTAACCTCGAATTCAAGCTGGTCGATAGTGGCGCGCTGCCGACCGATGTGCAGCAGGGCGTCGCCAATCCGGGCAGCGAGATCGTGCCTTACGCAGCCGACTCCGACCTTGCTGGCCAGTTCGAGGCCGTCCGTCGGCTCGGTGGCATTCGCGGGGATACGCTGACGGGCGCGCAGCAGGGCTTCGACCCGCAAACCAACGAACCCGTCGTCAACATCCAGTTCGATCCGCAGGGCGGGGCGCGCTTCGCGCAGCTTTCGACGCAGAATGTCGGCGAACGCTTCGCCATCATCCTCGACGACGAGGTCATATCCGCGCCGCGCTTCAACGAGCCGATCCTTGGCGGCAGCGCACAGATTTCGGGCAGCTTTACCGTCGAAAGCGCCAACGCGCTGGCGATCCAGCTGCGTTCAGGCGCGCTGCCGGTGGACCTGACCGTGGTGGAAGAACGCACCGTCGGGCCGGACCTCGGGCGCGATTCGATCGTCAAGGGCGGCATCGCGATGGGCGTGGGCTCGTTGCTCGTCATCGCGCTGATGCTCTTCACCTATGGCCGCTTCGGCATCTATTCGACAGCGGCGCTCATCCTGAACGTGCTCATGATCCTTGGCATCATGGCGGTGATGAACACCACGCTCACTTTGCCGGGCATTGCCGGCTTCGTGCTGACTATCGGCGCAGCGGTGGACGCCAACGTGCTCATCAATGAACGTATCCGCGAAGAACGCAGGCGCGGGCGGCGCGTCGTGGCGGCGGTGGAAACCGGCTATCGCGAGGCGAGCCGCGCGATCTACGACGCCAACATCACCAATTTCATCGCCGGCGTGCTGCTGTTCCTGTTCGGCTCCGGACCGGTGCGCGGCTTTGCCGTCGTGCTCATCATCGGCCTGTTCACCAGTGTGTTTACAGCCGTCACGCTCACCCGCATGTGGGTCGCCCGCTGGCTGAAAGCCAAGCGCCCCGGCGAACTCGTGATCTGAGGGGGAGGGAAGACCCATGCGACTGCTGAAACTCGTCCCCGACGACACCAATATCAATTTCCTCAATTGGCGCGTGCCGTTCTACGTCGTCAGCTGCCTGCTGATCGCGGCAAGCTGGGCGCTCGTCTTCGTCAACGGCCTGAATTACGGCGTCGATTTCGCTGGCGGGCAGGAAGTGCGCGTTACGTTTACCGACCGCGCCGAGGCGCCAATTCCCGAATTGCGCCAGAATTTGAGCGGCCTTGGCTATGGCGAGCCATCCATCCAGCGCTTCGGCGATGCCAATTCGGTATCGGTGCGCGTGTCTCTACCCGAAGGCACGGAGGGCCAGCCGGGTGCCGCCAACGCGATCGGCGAGGAAGTGATCGCCGAAATCCAGCGCGAGTTCGAGAATGTCCGCCGAGACGCCAACGAGACGGTGTCGGGCAAGGTCGCGGGCGAATTCCGCGAGAGATCCGTCTGGGCGCTGCTCGCCGCCATGCTGGCCATCAGTCTGTATATCTGGATCCGTTTCGAATGGCAGTTCGGGGTTGGCGCGCTGTTTGCGCTGTTCCACGACGTGTCGCTGACGCTGGGCATGTTCGCGCTGTTCCAACTCGAATTCAGCTTGCAGATCATCGCCGCGATCCTCGCCATTATCGGCTATTCGCTGAACGACACGATCGTCGTTTACGACCGTATCCGCGAGAATCTGAAAAAGTATCGCCGGATGCCGCTGCCCGAACTGCTCGATCTGTCGGTGAACGAGACGCTGGCGCGCACGGTGATGACCAGCCTGACGCTGCTCGTCGCGCTGCTGCCGCTGCTGCTGTTCGGCCCGGCGAGCCTGTTCGGCCTGGTCGCCGCGATCACGCTGGGCATTTTCGTGGGGACGTATTCGTCGGTCTACATGGCCGCACCGATCCTCATCTGGCTGGGCGTCAATTCGGACAGCTTCATCCCGCAGGAAAGCGTGGCGGACCGGCAGGAGCGCAAGGCGCGCGGCGAGATTTGATGTTCAGCGGATCATAGCGGAGTAATACTCCGCCAAAGCCGCCGCATTCGCTTCCCAGCTGAACCGCGACACGTTCGCCGCCACATCTCGAGGCGCGTAGGCTGAATCGAGTACCTCCTGCACGCCAAGCGCAATCGCCTGCGCATCGCGCGCGACGATGCGCCCCGCACTGGGCTGATTCACCAGTTCCCGCGCGCCGCCCGCTTCCGTGATGACCAGCGGCGTGCCGCAGGCGAGCGCCTCTACCCAGGCGTTGGCCAGCCCTTCGCTTTGCGATGGCAGCACCATGGCATCCGCTGCCGCCAGCACGCGGGGCAGGGCGCCGTGATCGAGGCTGCCGAGGAAATATACGCGCGCCGAAAGGTCGAGTTCGTGCGCCAGCTTTGCCAGAGCGTCCCTGTCAGGCCCTGTGCCGACGAATATGCCGTGCACGTCCCGCAAAGCTGCCAGCGCGCGCAGCACGTGTTCCTGCCCCTTGCGCGGAATCAGCGCGCCGACGCAGGCGACCAGCCGTTCGTCCTCGCGCAGCGCGATTCCGTAGTTTTCGGCCAGCCATCCGCGCTCCGCCAGGCGGTCGCGAACCCGGAACAGTTCGCGGTCCAGCCCGGTGTAATGCACGGTGATCTTCTGGCGCGGCAGGCCAAGCTTGGCCATGTCCTGCGCCAGTGCCTCGCTAACCGCGAGCAACCCCGCCGCCTGCGTGCCCGCCGCGCGCATCATGGCGGCGGCATAGGCTTTCCCGCCCCAGTGCGAGATGTCCGCCCCGCGGGCTTTCACGCTGAGCGGCAGGCCCAATGCCAGCGCCATGCGTGCCGCCGCGGGGCCATCGGGATAGAAGAATTGCGCATCCACCAGATCGAATGGTGCCGCGAAGTGCAGTCGCTCGGCAATCGGTAACACGGCGCGCGCAATCATCGCCGGGTTGATCGGCCCGCCAATGCCGGGGATGAGCGTGAATCGGGGACGGCGTACGTCAACGCCCGCTTCCTCTCCGCTCACCGCCGCCGCCGCCAGCGACTTGTACTTGCCGAAGGGTAGGGGCGGCACGCCGATGGGATTGATGACCGTCACCTCCCAGTCGCCGCGCGCCGCCAGCGCCTCCATCTGTCGCGCGACGAAGGTGCCGAAACGCGGCACATGCGCGTTGGGATAAAGCGTGGCGATGGACAGGACACGAGGCATGACGAGCTCGCCTAGAGCCTGCGCACCAACATCTCGCCCACCGCGATCCAGGGCGGGCTGTCGATCACGATCTGCCGTTGGCCGAGGCCGGGCGGAAGCAGGCCGATCAGCGAGCCTTGCCGGTCGATCAGCCGCCCGAAGGCGAAGCGCCCGCCGGATCGCGGAGCGAGCACGTCGCGGTTGACGAAATTGCCCGCGTCTACCGGGTCGGCGCGGCGCATCCACAGCTGGTCGCCGGCGCGATACTCGCCTTGTCCCGCCTCGATCTCGAGACACAGCAGTGCGCCGCCCTCGACCAGCTCGGTCGGCAGGATGGCATCGCGCGGCGCGCCCAGCGCC
>JBARVT010000161.1:0-15107 GCA_049646405.1 Alteraurantiacibacter sp. | reverse complement strand
GAATCACCCGCTCGGGCAGCAAACGCTCCCACGATGCTTTTACCTCGCCCAACGCACGGCTGGCATAGTGGCCGTCGACGATGATGTGGAACACCTCGTAGGCCTCGCTTGCCAGTCGCACCGCTTCCCGGCCAGACAGGTCGCGGCGCGCCTCCAGTCCGAGCACGCGGCGCATTTGTTCGCGCGTCACGCCGTCATGCACTGGTTCGTCGCCGACGGTGAATAGGAAGCCACGCTTGCCGCGCTTTACCTTCGCGTCGTGCACGGTCTTGAGGCCGGCAAAGGCGTGGGCGAGGCTGTAGCTTTCCCCGCCATTGCCGCCGCCATTGCCCTCCAGCCACATCCCGCGAAGCTGTTCGACGATACGCAGATCCGCTTCGAACTGCGTCGCCTGCAGTGGTGCGCGATCGGTGTAGGCATCGCCGATGGCCAGCGCCATGACATGCGGATCGGGCACGGGCTGGCGGTCGATCAACGCGGTGAAGGTTTCGTTGAGGCCTTTCACCACCAGTTCCTCCGCCAGCACGCCCATCGACCCGGTTACGTCCACTCCGATGATGATGGGCGTCGCCGCCGGGTTCTCCGCACTGTCCCGCGATTCGCGCCAGTCGATCCGTACCGGATCGTAATCGGGGTTCATCCCGCCCGCGCCGAACAGTTGCGAGCGGCTGCGTCCGTGGACCGAGCTGGCCGCGTAGCGGTTCCAGTGGGTGTTACTCCAGTTTCCATGGCCCATGACAGGGTTCTCCTTGCTGCGGCGAAGCGGATGGTCCGCGGGTTGCCTGATAAAATCTATTATGCATCTCATTATATAGAATGCAATACGCATTTTATGGCAGATGAGTTCCCGCGCCCGATTCTCACCGTCGATATCGTCCCCCTCACGCTTCACGATGGGCGGCTTTGCGTGCTGCGCGCGCGGCGGGAGAAGGCGCCGTTTGCGGGCCAGCTCGCGCTGGTCGGCGGCTATGTGCACACCGATACTGACGCGCATTTGGGCGAGACAGCGCGGCGGGTCCTCGCGGCGAAGGCGGGGCTGACCGATCTCTATGTCGAGCAGCTGTCCACCTTTTCCGGTGCGCAGCGCGATCCGCGCGAATGGTCCGCCAGCGTTGCCTATTTCTCGCTGACCTCGGCGGAGAGATTGCTGCCCGCGCTGGCCCGAGAAGGTTTGACGTTGACGCCGATCGACGAAGCGCAAGGCATGCCGTTCGATCACGACGCGATCCTCGCCGCCGCGCTCGATCGGTTGCGTGGCAAGGGCGCGTATTCGGACCTGCCCGCCCGTTTCCTGCCAGCGACCTTTACCCTTGCCGAACTGCACCGCGTCTACGAGATCGCTCTGGGCGAACCGCTCAATATCGACGCCTTTCGCCGCAAGGTCTTCGAACGTGACTTCATCCGCGACACCGGGGAGAAACGCCGCGTCGAAGGGGCCAAGCGGCCGAGCGCGCTTTATCGCCTTGCCGAAGGCCAGGCGGTGTTCGATCGGCGGCTGTGAAGCGGGTTTGCAATCCGACAAACGGGGCTTAGGGCCGTCATCCGAAAGATTTCAGGAGTACCGCGTGAGCGACGACACGAAGAAAAGCGAAAGCGACCTGTCCGACAGCCGTTTCTACCACGCCGATAGCGAAGCGAAATTCGCCGAGGCCAATCCCCAATCCACACCGCAGACGCGGCACCCGGCTTACAAGCTGGCCTTCCGCGACACCGATTTCCTGCTGCGCGAGGAATTGCGCCCGGTGCGCTTCCAGCTGGAACTGCTCAAGCCCGAAATGCTGCTGGACGAGGCGGGTGTCGGCTCCACACTGGTCATGTACGGCTCTGCCCGTATCCCCCCGCCCGAGGCGAGAGACGAGGCGCTGAAGCAGGCCGAGAACCTGCCCGAAGACGAGGCCAGGGTGGTCCGCAGCCTCGCGGCCAAGAGCAAGTATTATCAGGTCGCCTACGACCTTTCGAAAATGGTCAGCGAGATGGCCATCATCGAGGACGGCAAGCGGCAATTCGTCGTGTGTTCGGGCGGCGGCCCTTCGATCATGGAAGCGGCAAATCGGGGCGCGAGCGACGCGGGAAGCGAGAGCATCGGGCTCAACATCATCCTGCCGCACGAGCAGGCGCCCAATCCCTATGTCACGCCATATCTCTCGCTCAATTTCCACTATTTTGCGCTCAGGAAGATGCACTTCCTCCTGCGCGCCCGCGCGGTGGCGGTGTTCCCGGGCGGCTTCGGCACGTTCGACGAATTCTTTGAACTGCTTACGCTGGTGCAGACCGGCAAGATGAAACCGATGCCGATCCTGCTGTTTGGCAAGGACTTCTGGACCCGCGTGATCGATTTCGAGGCGCTGGCGGAAGAAGGAACGGTGTCGAAAAAGGATCTCGACCTGATTACATGGTGCGAGACTGCCGAAGAGGGCTGGGCTGCGATCGCGGAATTTTACGATCTGAAGGACTAGAAGGCAGATCGCTTTTTGCACTGGTGACGCTAAGGATTGGGGATGTAACGGCTCTGGGGAGAAGACTTTGTACCGGTTCCTGAAGGCAGCAGTGTGCTGCGCGATGCTTGCTCACTTACCGGTCATGCCTCTCGCGGCACAGGACCAGGCGAGTGCGGAGCAAGCCGACACAAACGCAGTCCTAGCCGACTACGATGCGATGCTGGTGATCCTGCGAACGGATTATGCGGGTTGGGAAACCAAGACCGCAGGCGACGCGGGAGACGCCTTCGGCCAACTCGAGGCTCAAGCCCGCGCAGCGATCGCAGCAGACCCCACGCGTTTCGATGCCTTGGCGCGCGAGCTGATCGGATGGTTCGAAGACAGGCATCTTGGCATCGAGCGAGTGGCGGGCGAGGCAACCGTCCTCCCCCAGGCAGACCCTTGGGATGGATACGATCTCGAAGCCTTGCGGTCGCAGAGCCGCACGATCGCTCCTGCCATCGTCGCAGCTGCACTTGCAGAACCGGACGACATGGTGGCGCCATGGCAGACCTTCGACGGAAACTATTCCCTCGCGATCATTCCGGACCCCTCAGACCCTCGACATTTGATCGGCGTGATCGATGAAACCCGGGCGCAAAGCTGGGCGGAAGGGCAAGTCAAGTTCATCCTCCGCCCCGGCACCGATGGAACCCATGCAACATATTACATGGCCGACCACAGCGAACGCGAGATGACCGCGCAAGAGCTCGGCGCAGGCGATGTCCTGAAGCTAACCGACGGAGAAACGGTGGTGTATCTGGAACGCGTAGGAACGGACAACAGCGCGTTGAAGGAGCGTCTGTTCGCGCCGCAGGATTTCTCGCTTTCGCGCCTGTCGGAAGAGACCTTGTTGCTCCGCCTACCCAATTTCGCCGCAGAAAACCGCCCGGTGATCGAGGCTTTGCTGGCCGAGCACCACGATCTTCTGACAAGCACGCCCAACCTCGTGATTGACGCCCGCTACAATAATGGCGGGTCGGACGGCTCCTACGCCGAGCTTATGCGATATCTCTATACACGCCCAATCTATTCGATCGGCATCGAGGCGCTGGCGAGCGAGCGCAACATGAACCTTATGGAGCAGCTCCTCGCCGAATATCGCGACAACTTAAGTCCCGATACGATCTCGTATATCGAGAACCTGATCGCCGAGGGACGTGCCAATCCGGGATCCTGGGTCATGCCAACGGAGCACGGATTTTCGATCACGACGTATCCGGAAATCCTGCCGTTTCCCAAGCGGGTCGGTATCCTGACGGAGGGCGCGGGTTCGTCGGGCGACCAGTTCGTGATCGACAGTCGCTCCAGCAGGAAAGTGACGACCTTCGGAAAGCCCACGGCAGGGATTATCGACTATTCCAATGTCGTCTCGAGCGCGCTGCCGTCTGGAAATTTCGAGATGTCATGGCCGATAACACGCTCGCTCCGGCTGCCGGACGAGCCGTTCGACAATGTCGGCGTGCAACCGGATATCCCGTTTGGCGAGGAGATCGCGGACCCGATCGGATACGTTCAGGCCTGGCTTGAGCGTCAGGTCGACTGAGGCTCAGTTACGGGCCTGAAGTCGACAAACGCCGCCGGGAGACGAACCGCCTGGTGCCCTAGCGGCCCCTTGCCGAAGCCGTAGCCGGGCGCGTGCATAAGTGCCGCGCGCACGAAGCGGCGGGCTTCGGCGACAGCATCCGCCAGTGTCAATCCGCGCGCGAGGTGGATGGCGATGGCGCTGGAGAGCGTGCAACCGGTGCCGTGGGTGTGCTTGGTGACAATGCGCGCCTCGTTCCAGACCGTGTCCTCATGGCCGGGGCGCACGAGCCGATCTTCCACCATTGGTCCGTCGGCATCGCCGCCCTTGGCGAGATAGGCGATGCCGCGGTCCGCCATCGCCTCAGGTCCTCCAAGCGCCTCCAGTTCGGGGACGTTCGGTGTGGTGAGCATCGCCAGCTCCATCAGCCATTCGAACACTTCGACTGTCGCTGCATCCGCCAGCACGCTGCCGCTGGTGGCGACCATGACGGGGTCGAAGACGATCGGGCAGTTCAGGTCTTCCAGCCGGTCCGCCACGACCTCGGCGATGTCGGCGGTCCCGAGCATGCCGATCTTCACCGCATCGACGCCGATATCCTGCATGCAGGCGTCCATCTGGGCCGCCACGAAGTCGGGCACCATCGGCTCCACCGCATGCACCCCCCGCGTGTTCTGCGCGGTGAGCGCGGTGATGGCGGTCATTGCGTAGCCGCCGAGCATTGTGACGGTCTTGATGTCCGCCTGTATCCCCGCGCCGCCGGACGAGTCCGAACCGGCGATCGCGAGGATGCGGGGCGGGCGGTTGGTGGTCAGTGCCATAGTCTCAATTCACTCATCAAGGCAGGCGAGGGGACGGGCAGGGCTTTAGACCACAGCCTCTACTGCGGCGCAGATGTCGTCCACCACACGAGTGACCTGGGCCTCGTTGTCGCCTTCGGCCATGACGCGCACGACCGGCTCTGTGCCCGACTTGCGGATGACGACGCGCCCGCTGCCGCCGAGCTCGCCCTTGCCCGCGGCGATAGCATCCTTGACGCTTTGCGCCTCCAAAGGATCGCCGCCCGCATAGCGCACGTTTTTGAGAAGCTGCGGTACGGGGTCGAAAAGGTGCAGCAACTCGCTCGCCGGCTTGCCGGTGCGCACCAGCGCTGCGAGCACCTGCAGTGCGGCCACGGTCCCGTCGCCCGTGGTGGCATGGTCAAGCAGGATCATATGGCCCGACTGCTCCCCGCCAATGTTGTAGCCGCCCGCCTTCATCGCCTCGAGCACGTAGCGGTCGCCTACCTTTGTTCGGACAAGGTCCAGCCCTTCGCCCTGCAGGAAGCGTTCGAGTCCGAGATTGGACATGATCGTCGCTACCACGCCGCCGCCCTTCAGCCAGCCGCGCTTGGCCCAGCGGCTGCCGACCAGCGCCATGATCTGGTCGCCATCGACCACTGCGCCTTTCTCGTCGATGACGATCAGCCGGTCCGCGTCGCCGTCCAGAGCGATGCCGACATCGGCGCCTTCGTCCACCACCCGCTGCCGGATCGCGTCGAGCGAGGTCGAACCGACGCCGTCATTGATGTTGGTGCCGTTGGGCTCAACGCCCATGGCGACCACCTCCGCGCCCAGTTCCCAGAAGGCGGTAGGGGTGACGTGATAGGCCGCGCCATGCGCGCAATCGACGACGATCTTGAGACCGTCGAGCCGGATATCGGCCGGCAGCGCCTGCTTTACGGCATACAGGTAGCGCCCCCGCGCATCTTCGATCCGCCGTGCCCGGCCGATGGCGTGGCCTTCGGCAAGCGGCTGGTCTTCCGTCATCATGCGCTCGATCGCTTCCTCGTCCTCGTCCGAGAGCTTGAATCCGTCCGGCCCGAACAGCTTGATGCCGTTATCGGGGAAGAGGTTGTGGCTGGCCGAAATCATGACGCCGATATCGGCACGCATCTCGCGCGTCAGCAGCGCGACGGCTGGGGTGGGCATGGGGCCCGTCATGATGACATCCATGCCCACGCTGGTGAAGCCCGCGACCAGAGCGTTTTCCATCATATAGCCCGACAGCCGCGTATCCTTTCCGATCACCACGCGGTGCTTGTGATCGCCGCGCAGGAAGCGGCGGCCTGCGGCTTGCCCCACCTTCATCGCGATGGCGGCGTTGAGCTTCTCGCCATTGGCTAGCCCGCGAATGCCGTCCGTGCCGAAATAGGTGCGTCCCATATGCGTTTTCCTGCCTCCGATTGCGCGCATCCATGCCGCGTGGGCGCTTGCTTGTCACCCGTCATGGCGCGTGGGAGGCGGTTCGGCGGGCAAATCGGCACGCAGATGCAACCCCTGCGGCCCCCGCGCGTTGGTGAATCAAACCCCTCGCATACGACAACAGGAAGGACGAAATCCAAATGGCTTTCACACTCATGCCGCTGCCCTACGATCCCGAAGCGATCGCGCCCGCCATCACGGCGGAAACGTTCAGCTATCACCATGGCAAGCATCACCAGGCCTATGTCGACAAGACAAACAAGGCGATCGAAGGCACGGGCCATGCCGACAAGTCGCTCGAAGAGATCGTCGCCGCGTCGCGCGACAGCGACCAGGGGCTATTCAACAATAGCGCGCAGGTTTGGAACCATGGTTTCTACTGGCACTCGCTCTCGCCCGAAAGCACGGGCCCAAGTGGTGAACTGGCCGCGAAGATCGAGGAGAACTTCGGCTCGCTCGGCGAATTGAAGGACCAGTTGAAGAGCAAGGGCGCGGGCCACTTCGCCAGCGGCTGGGTCTGGCTTGTCGACGATGGCGGCACGCTGAAGGTCGTCGATACGCACGATGCGGATACGGTGGCGGACAAGGGCCACAACCCGTTGCTTGTCATCGACCTGTGGGAACATGCTTACTATCTGGACCACCAGAATGCGCGGCCGAGCTATCTCGACGCCGTTGTCGACAACCATCTCAACTGGGATTTCGCGTCGGACAACCTCGCGCGCGGTTCGGCCTGGACGTATCCGCAATAGGCAAACGCACTTTTGCAACAGGAAGGCCCGCCCTCACCGGCGGGCCTTATCGTTTCAGCCCTCGTCACCAGGATCGAGCGGATTGGTCGCGAACAACGGTTCGCCGAAGATGAAGCCTATGAAGTTGGGGCGTCCGAGATGATCGACCAGCGCGGTCAGCGTGAGCAGGATAGGGACCGAAAGCAGCGCGCCCGTCACGCCCCAGATCCAGCCGAAATAGGCGAGGGCGAGCAGTATCGCGACCGGGTTCACGGTAAAGCGCGCGCCAAGCACGCTTGGCGTGACGACGTTCGATTCCACGGTATGAAGTCCGAGATAGGCGAGCGCGGGAATCAGACCGACGAGTACGGTGTCGCTGCTGCCGAGGCCAAACAGGCCGAGCAGGACGGTCATCACCAGCGGCCCGACATAAGGGATGAAATTGAGCAGGGTCGCTAGCCCGCCCCACATGATCGGCGCATCCATGCCCAGCGCCCACGCGCCCAGCGCAACAATCACGCCGATGCCAGTGTTGATGAAGCCGACCGTGAGGATATAGGCCGCGACCCTGTCCTGCACCTCGCGGATGGCTCGCGCCGCCTTCAGGCTGGCACCGACCTGTTGTCGTTCGAGCAACAGGCGGCGGCGCAGGCGGACGCGCGCCTCGATCATGAAAAAGGCAAGAAAGAAGGTCAGCAGCGTTTCGAGCAATACAGTCGGCGTAGCGAAGGCCAGTTCTTCGAGCATGGTCGGGCTTGCCAGCACAACCTGCTGCTCCCCGTCGCCGCGTAGCGCCACGAGTTGCGCATTGAGCTCGCCGACCCAGGCGAAGGTCGTCTGCAGATCGCTGAAATGTTCGCCCACCTGCGCCGTCAATGCGGGGAGGCGATCATACAGCGATACGGCAGGGGTGAGGACCGCCGACAGGGCAAGCGCTAACACGGCAAAGAATACCAGTAAGGCGAGCAGCGAAGAGAGGAAATTCGGAATGCCCCAGCTTGCCAGCTTGTCCGCCAGCGGGGAGAGGACAATCGTCAGGATCAGCGCCGCAACGAGCGGGAGGAACACCACCGCGCCGATCGACAGCACGAAGGGCAGGGTAAGGAACAGGCCGATTGCCAGCAGCACAACGAGCGCGGAGATCAGGCGCAGTTCCTGAGCCGCGAAAGACAGCGTCCGAAGGCGTGGATTGTCCTCTATGGCTGTGACGGGATCGTCAGGCGGGGCGTCCATATCGCGCGTCCTATGCAGGGGGCGAGAGCGCGCGCAACGCCCGCGCTACTTGTTGATAGCGGCCGCTTCGCCGCGCCCTGCCGCCACTTCGTCCAACTCCTCGAGGATGGCGCGATGCGCTGTCGGGTCGTCGAGCGAACGATCGGGAATGTCACCATCCTGGATCATGCTGGACAGCGCAGCGCGGGCGCGGCCCACGCGGCTTTTGATCGTGCCGACAGCGCAACCGCAGATATTGGCCGCTTCCTCGTAGGAGAAACCGCCCGCGCCGACCAGCAACAGCGCTTCACGCCGCTCGGGTGGCAGCGTGAGCAGCGCGCGGTGAAGATCGGACAGGTGGATCGGCTCTTCCTGGCCGGCCGGGGCGGTCAGGATACGCTCGGCCACAGTCTCATCATATTCCCCGCGAAAGCGGTTGCGGCGCATGTCGGTAAGGTAAGCATTGCGCAGGATCACGAACGTCCAGGCACGCATACTGGTGCCGGGTTCGAACCGCTTCTGTGCAGCCCATGCCTTCAACAAGGTTTCCTGCACGAGGTCATCGGCCATGTCGGGCCGCCCGCACAGGCCGCGCGCGAAGGCACGCAGATGCGGAACGACCTCTGTCAGCTCTCGTTTGAAGGCGCGCTTGTCCTCGTGGCTGCGTTCGGGCAGCTCTCGCTTCTTTGGCTTGTCGCTCATTTGCTCGCGTCTGCGTCGAGTTTGGCCAGCAAGTCCGTGAAGCTGTCGGGCAGGGGTTCGTCCACCACGCTATCGTAGAGCCGTTTGAGGCCCGATGTCCATTGCGGATTGCCGGGCTTTCCCGCCATGTCATTGCGCGGCGGGCAGTCCGCCCGTGTCTCTTTTTTGGAAGAGCTCATGTAGTCCTATTTTCCCGTCGCGCCACGCTATGTTCGATCGAGGGGACACAGCGCGAGCGTAAAATATTGCAATCTTGCGTGGCATCGGAACGAAACGTGGGCGCTCCGGTTCCCCGCTTAAGCCTCATGACCTGGAAAATAAGGTCGAGTGGCGCTCGGGCAAGGTACTGTCGCGATCTCGTAAGCGGCACAAGCCGATGAGAAGGAAGACTTTTGCAGCAGCAGGTGGCACGACGTAGCAGAACGACGAGGTGGCTTTTGCGCTACCCTCGCGCGCTGCCGCTCGGCATCTTTGCCTTGATCGCCGCCATCACCTTTCTCAGCATCTGGGCTATCGAGCGCGGGCAGGCGCAGCGCAATGCGGCGCAGCTAACTGCACGTGCGACCGTCATCGCCTCTGCATTGGAGCGTCGCGCAAATGCCAGCAGCGCCTATCTGCGCGCAGGCGCAGCGCTGCTGTCGACGCTCGACGACATACCCCCTGAAGATTTCCGCCGTTTCGTTTCGGAATTGCGTCTCGACGCCGATTATCGCGGTGCCGAGGGACTCGGCTGGGCGCGGGTCGTGACACCTTCCCAAGTCGACGAGTACAACGCACAGGTCGCGGAGGTCGGGCCGGGGGGATACGAGATATATCCGCGCCTTGCGGGTGACCAGCCTTTTGCGGTGCCGGTCACCTATCTTCAGCCCGATACCGAGCGCAACCGCCGCGCACTCGGCTTTGATATGTATTCCGAGCCCACCCGCCGCGCCGCCATGCAGGAAGCGGAGCGCACGGCGCGGCCCACCGCAACCGAGCGCATCGTGCTGCAACAGGAGGGCGAAGGGCAGGAGCCGGGCTTCCTCATCTATATGCCCGTCTTCGAAGCGGGCGAGGGCGGCAGGCGGCTGAAAGGCTATATCTACAGCCCGTTCAACGCGACCGATTTTCTGCAAAGCGCGCTCGAACTCGAAGATGCGGGGGCGTTCGGCGTACAATTGTTCGACGGACGCGCCGGCGGGGACACCCTTATGGCGAGCACATTTACGGGCGACCCCGATGTCGTGCGTGACGTCCGCCAGACCGTGACGATCGCGAACAATCCCTACACTCTCGTCCTGAGCGAGAAGGGCATCGGCGGCCTGTCGGGACTCGGCCTCACGACGCTCATTTTCGGCCTGCTCGTCGCTGCCTTGCTGATGCTGCTGCTGCGCATGTTGACGCAACAGGCGCAGGAGGACGAATCCTCGCTCGCCTGGTTCGAGGAGCAGGCATCAATCCGCAATTCACTGACGCGCGAACTGAACCACCGGGTAAAGAACACGCTGGCCAACGTCCTGTCGATCATCGCGCTGACGCGCCGCCGGGCCGATGATGTGGAAACCTTTGCAGATGGGCTGGATGGACGCATCCGGGCGCTGTCAGCCACGCACGACCTGCTCACACAATCCGACTGGGGCTCGACCCCGGTGCGCGCGGTCGTCGATGCGGAACTGCTACCCTACGCGCATGGGGAAAATCGTCAGGTTACGATGGAGGGTCCCGATGTCGAACTTGCACCCAACGATGCGCTCTCGCTCGGCCTTGCGGTTCACGAACTGGCGACCAACGCCGCAAAATACGGGGCGCTGAGCCAGCCGGGCGGGTTGGTCGATGTCGAATGGCACCGGGTGAAGGACGATCTTGTGCGCGTCGAATGGACCGAAAGCGGCGGTCCTCCGGTCAAGCCCAAGCGGACACGAGGTTTCGGGATGGACCTGATCGAGCGCATCGTCGCGCACGAACTGCGCCACCCGGTGGAGCTCGATTTCGACCCGGAGGGCGTGCGCTGTGCCCTGCTGATCCCCGTGCGCCGAGCGACCGAATTCATGATCCGCGCCAAGCCAGCAAAAGCCTGAACGCCTTCCCGTTGCCTGAGACCGCGATGTCAGGCGAAACTGTCCGACAGGATGACGAATACATCCTCTACCGGGCTAGTTACTTCGATTACCCCCGCCATTGTGCCCCGGAAGGTGTCTGTGTCGCTGCCTCCTCCGAACAGGAAGGCGTCGTTACCGTCGACACCCGTCAGCGTGTCCTCGCCCGCTCCGCCCGAGATCGGGTGGTTTCCCCGCGCTCCATCGATGGTATTTGCGCCGCCATCGCCGATCAAGAGGTCGGTAAAGGCAGAGCCGATGATCGCCTCGATCTCCACGAGCGTGTTGCCGCCGTCTGCGCCGCTCGCGTTCCATCGAACAGGGAAATCAGGACCGCTTCGCCTGAGTTGGCAAATGGGGCTGTATCATTCCTCGTTCCACCGCCGAAATAGTCGCTTCCAAGTCCGCCTTTAAGCGTGGGGCGGGAATGAATACTCTGCGGCGCACAAGGGCAAGCGGCGGACTTCTATTCGTCCCTGACTGGAAATGCGACGCAAGATCGCTTGCGGGCAGGTGGTGCCGCTTAACGGACTCGAACCGTTGACCCCATCATTACGAATGATGTGCTCTACCAACTGAGCTAAAGCGGCACATTCCCATCCGAGGGAAGTGGAGGCCCGAGCCGGAATCGAACCGGCGTGCAAGGATTTGCAGTCCTCTGCGTAACCACTCCGCCATCGGGCCGGAAGGCGCGCCACCTAACGCAGCGGGCGGCGCGGCGCAATGGCGAATTGCGCCAATTGGCGAACCCCTGCGACCGCGTTAACAGCGATTAACCATGCACGAGAGCGATGTCTTAGCGCGCATGGTGAAGAAGCGGTGAAAGCGGCCTGTCGCAATGGTTGGCCGGACATTCACGCGAGGACGCTTCCGCATGGTTTCGATGGCGCAGGAAAAGGCGGCGCTGCGGGTCAAATGCCGCACACGGCGAGGGATGAGCGCGGATCTCGAAGTGCTCGACATTTCAATCGGTGGCGCGATGGTCGAAGCGCGCGGATGGAGCGTGCAGGAGGGCGAGCGCGTTCTTATGACCTTTCCGGGCCTTTCCGCCCAGCCGTCCGAACTTGTGTGGATCGAGGACGGACGTGCAGGCCTCGTCTTCGAGCAGCCCCTGCACGAAACCGTGTTCGACAAGTTCGCTGCGATGATCGCCCGCCGCTAGGGTGTGACGATTGTGCTTCATTTGCAATGCACATGAACCCTTCGCATCAGGCCAAGGCCAGCTTGCTATGCAGCCTCGAGACATGCACTTCGACGCTGTTCGTCTCCAGATGGTGAGCGAAACGCCAGACATCGAGCAGCGAGTCCCGCCGGGTCACGCGCTTGCCCGGCTCGTCGGCCAGTCGCCGCTAAACCCCGAAGCCGCGCGGATGCAGTCCGAGCCAGCCCGCGCCGTTGCGCGCGTCGCGATGAAACAGGTCGAGAACCAGCGGGCCAAAAATTGCGCCAGCGTGGCAATATGCCGAACATCTGGCCGACGCGCGTGACGCGGGCGAGCAGTTCCTCGATGCCGATGGTGGAGGGCAGGGCCTCCGCGCAGCCGGCGCTCAGCAGGTCCGCGCGCTCTGCCGGATCGTAGATGCCAACCATGACGATGCGCCATGCGGGGCGATCCGCCACGACAATGCCGATCCTCTGTTCCTTCGAAAGGTGAGAGGCGTCACAGACACGGACATGGCGGCATACGGCGCGGCAACCTTCGCTGCCGCGGCACAGCGTCATACCACTTTCCCGCAAGTCCCAGCGCGGCGGCGGTTCGGCAGCGTACGCTATCCAGCCGAAAACTGTCACTCCGATGGTTCCGATCGACACCTTTGCCCATCGCCGCTGCAACAGGTGGCGCGGTGCAAGTCCGTATTCGCCACCGCTGCCGGATCAAGCGGCCTCACTCGCCCGGCATCGAAACGCCCATACTGACGAGATAGCGTCTGATATTTCGCGCGGCCTGCCTCAGCCGCTGCTCGTTTTCGACCATGGCAATGCGCACGAAGCCTTCGCCGTCCTCGCCGTAGCCGACGCCGGGCGCGACGGCGACTTCGGCTTGCGTAAGAAGTTGCTTGGAAAATTCGAGACTACCCATTTTCTCCAGCCCCTTCGGCAGCGGCGCCCAGGCGAACATGCTGGCCGGCGGGGACGGGATGTCCCACCCCGCGCGGGCGAAGCTTTCCACCATCACGTCGCGCCGCCTGTGATACATCTCGCGGTTCTTGACGATGTAATCTTCGGGGCCGTTCAATGCAGCGCAGGCAGCGGCCTGGATCGGCGTGAATGCGCCGTAATCGATGTAACTCTTGACGCGGGTCAAAGCGGAAATGAGCGTGCGGTTGCCCACCGCAAAGCCCATGCGCCAGCCGGCCATGCCGAAAGTCTTGGACAGGCTCGTGAATTCGATGGCGATGTCCTTCGCACCCTTCGCCTGCAAAATCGAAGGCGTTGGCTTGCCGTTGTAGTAAAGTTCCGAATAGGCGAGGTCGGACAGGATCCAGACGCGGTGGAACTTCGCCCAGTCGACCAGCCGCTCGTAGAATTCGAGATCGACCACCTCGGCGGTGGGATTGGACGGGTAATTGACAACGAGGATCGTCGGGCGCGGCACGGTGAAGTTCACCGCCTGCTCCAGCGCCTTCCAGTAATCTTCGTCCGGCGTCGTCGGCACCGAGCGGATGCTGGCACCGGCGATGATGAAGCCGAAGGTGTGGATCGGATAACTGGGATTGGGCGCGAGGATCGTGTCGCCCGGTGCCGTGATCGCAGTGGCGAGGCTGGCCAGCCCTTCCTTCGATCCGAGCGTGACGATGACTTCGCTGTCCGGATCGAGATCCACCCCGAACCGGCGATGGTAGTAATCGGCCTGCGCCTTGCGAAGGCCTGGAATGCCTTTCGATTGCGAGTATCCATGCGCGTCTGGCTTCTGCGCCACTTCGCACAGCTTTTCGATTACGTGCTGCGGTGGCGGCTGGTCCGGATTGCCCATCCCGAGGTCGATAATGTCGCGCCCTTCCGCCCGCGCCGCCGCCCGCATCGCATTGACTTCGGCGATGACATAGGGGGGCAGGCGCTTGATGCGGTAGAATTCGTGTTCCATCATCGGAAATCGGTCTCCGGGCGGGGGTGAATGGCGCGCGCATCCATGGCTGAATCGCAAGCTGAGCGCAACGCGCGCGCCATGCATATGTATCCCGCATGCGTCGCGCGCGAATTTGCGCTATAGGCGGTGCATGAGCTCGAAACACGAAGGCGGGCAGGACACCGCCGACATCTTCACCGAAATGCTGCGTATCCAGGGAGAGGCCGCGCGCCAGATGATGGCGACCGTCGCGCCGGATATCGAGAGTCCGGTGCCCGATGCCTCCGCAATAGACGCGATGGGCAGGGCGATGACGGAGTTTCAGCAGACATGGCTCCAATTCGCGATGCCGAAAGAGCAGCAGGCCGCGCCGCTACTCACCGATCCGGAAAGCTGGATGGACGCTATGCGGCAGTGGACGGCGAGCGTGCCGATACTCGACCTAGCGCAGCAGCAGCGGCTCTGGGCTGAAAATTTCGAGCTGTGGCAGGGCGTCATGGCGCAGTTTGCAGGGCAGGGTGACAAAGATTGCCCTGTGGAACTACCTCGCCGCGATCGGCGCTTTGCCGACAAGGCGTGGCGCGAGCAGCCCGTCTTTGCGCTGATCCACCAGACCTACCTTTTGTTTGCCGAGCGCCTGTCGAGAAGCGTCGATACGGCGGAGGGGCTGTCGGACGACGACCGCAAGAATCTGCGCTTCGCAACACAGAACATACTCGATGCGATGAGCCCGGCTAACTTCCCGCTGATGAACCCCGTCGTGCTCGAACGCACGATGGAAACCAACGGCGAGAACCTCGCACGCGGAATGCAAAAGCTGTCCGCCGATCTGGAGAAGGGCCAGCTTACCCACACCGACACCAGCCAGTTCGTGCTAGGCGAGAATGTCGCGGCGACGCCGGGCAAGGTTATCTACGAAACCGAGCTGTTCCAACTTATCCAGTACGCGCCGACCACCGATACTGTGATAGAGACTCCGCTGCTGATCTTCCCGCCCTGGATCAACCGCTTCTACATCCTCGATCTCAATGCCAAGAAGAGCTTCGTGCGGTGGGCGGTGGAGCAGGGGCTGACC
>JBARVT010000160.1:0-1650 GCA_049646405.1 Alteraurantiacibacter sp. | reverse complement strand
GAGGTCGGTGATAGGGATGCGGGCGAGGCCATCATACTCGACTGGGTGCTCAAGCCGGATACCATCAATCTCTTCGCCATCACGCGAAGCAGGTCGTTTAGCGACACTTTAGGCCGTTGGCATCAATTGCACGAAGCACTTGCCCTGACAGAGGAGGGCCGTTACTGGTCGGCCATTCCCCTGATCCTGATTGCCAGTGACGGCTTCGCCTCCGACGTGCTCGGGACCTCGCCGTTCGAGAAGAACGCAGACCTTACCCTCTTAGACTCGATGGTTGCGCATCCGACAGCCCTGCCTGCAATGATTGCACGAATGACGAAGGGCGTGCGCAGATCGAGTGACGATCTTCTATCGCTACCGCTGCGCCACGGCATCCTGCACGGGCGCTCGCTCGGCTACGCCAACCGCGCCGTCTGCGGCAAGGCATGGATGCTCATGATCGCGCTGGTCGATTGGGCAGCGGACAAGCGGAACGAAGAGGAGCGGCTGGCCACGGACAAGACGCCGCGATCGACCGACTGGCGCAAACTCTCCACTTCGTTGCAGAAGAACAATGCTGATAAGCTGGCCGTTGAGGCATTCGTCCCCCGCCACTGGAATGGTCCGTTCGAGGAGGGCTTCGACGAGAACGATCCGCCCTTCGCGTTCCACGAATTCTTAATGGGGTGGAAGGCGAGGAACTTCGGCCTCATGGCCAAGCGAGCTGTCAATATCAATCAACAGAAGCTCGGGCATTTGGCGGGGCGAATGCGAGCTGGCGCCGAAAACGTTCAACTCACCACATTCGAAATTCTGTCAGCGAAGCAGACGACCGTCGTCAGAGCGGAAGCACGCGTCCTTATGCGAGGTCAGACCTTGAAAGGCGATGTCACGGGCGAGTTTGCGATACTGGCTTTCCGTCACACCGTGGGCGGCGACGTCGCAATGCCGACCGACGAAGGCGCTTGGCAAGTTCAGCAGGGCTGCGTGTTCGATCTCATGCACGAACGCACGATCGAGAAGCGTCGCGCATAGGCACGCCGTCATGCCAACGGACCGAGGAACCATGAATAGCGCGACCCTAGACATAAACCTGCGCCCCCTTCGCATCGGCTTCCTCGTTGATCCTGCCGATCGGCGGGTCCTCTCGGAGGTAATGCGGATCGCCACATGCCTCTGGGGTGGGCTCGCATGTCCGATGATCCCAGTCGCGGAAGCCCTGCCGACGGAATGGGTCGAGGACTTTCCTGCAGCTCCGTCCGCTGGCGACCTTGCGGCCGGGCTGCTGCGCTTCTTCGAGCCCGACATTCTCGTGGAGACTGGCGCTGGCCAGTTGAACCGGATCGGCGCAAGCGGCCGGGACACGTACGAGCAGCATCCGGATTTGGAGCTAGACGGGTTCATCCGAACGCAGGGGGCGGGCCGGTCGATGCGTGACCTCGGCCTAAGGGTCGACCACGTCTACGGCCACCTCTACCGCAAGGAATTCCAGTTCGAGCGCCGGACGCCGCACAAGATGTTGTCGTTCGATGGCGACGACGAGGTCGGGCGCGCCTTCTTCGAGGCCTGCTATGGCCTCTTCCCCGACCGACCGGACTTCGCGCCTATCGGCGCTGCATATGTGGAGGCCTTCAATGCGAAACCATCACCAGCGAACGTGGAGACCTGGGC
>JBARVT010000159.1:0-25616 GCA_049646405.1 Alteraurantiacibacter sp. | reverse complement strand
CATTCACTCCTTGCACCCTCCACCGAACAAACCACTCCGCCGCCCCTCGCGTTCCTTCCATCCGCCACACGCACGGTGCGTCTTGCCCTTTTGCCTGCGCCCTCCTATGGGCGGCGCTTCGTGCGCGGGCGACCTCGCCTGCACGGTTCGCTTCGGCTGCGGGCGTGGCGGAACTGGTAGACGCGCTGGTTTTAGGTACCAGTATCGAAAGATGTGGGGGTTCGAGTCCCTTCGCCCGCACCAGTTTCGCTGGCCGGCAACGGCAGGCGCGAACCGGTCACAGACAAGAGTTTTAGGTAAAGGCTGACAATGCAGATCGTCGAAACCACCAATGAAGGCCTCAAGCGCGCCTACACCCTGACCATCCCTGCCAAGGATATCGACGCCCGGATCGAAGCCGAGGTAAAGAAGGTCGCCCCGCAGGTGCGTATGCCCGGTTTCCGCCCCGGTAAGGTGCCTGCAAACCTCGTACGCAAAATGCATGGCGATGCGCTGCATGCGGACGTGCTGAACAATACGCTGCGCGAATCGGTGGAAGGGCTGATCAAGGACAAGAAGCTGCGCCCCGCGCTGCAACCGAAGGTGGAGATGAAGGACGGTTACGAACAGGGCAAGGATGCCGAGCTGTCCGTCGAAGTCGAAATCCTGCCCGAGATCGAGGCGCCCTCGACCGACGGCTTAGAGCTCGAACGCCTGACTGTGCCCGTGACGGACAAGGAGCTCGACGAGGCGCTCGCCAAGATCGCCGAGGGCCAGAAGAGCTACAAGGATGCTGCCAAGAGCAAGAAGGCGGCCCAAGGCGACCAGCTGATCATCGATTTCGTCGGCAAGCTGGATGGCGAGGAATTCGAAGGCGGCAAGGCCGAAGGCGCGCCGCTCGTCATCGGATCGGGCCAGTTCATACCCGGCTTCGAAGAGCAGCTCAAAGGCGCGAAGACGGGCGACGAAAAGACCATCACCGTGACTTTCCCCGAAGATTATCAGGCCGAACACCTGGCGGGCAAGGAAGCCACCTTCGACATCACCGTACAGCAGGTGAAGACCGAGACCGAAACGAAGGTCGACGACGATTTCGCCAAGCAGCTCGGCCTCGAAGGGATCGACAAGCTGAAGGAGCTGGTCCGCGGCCAGATCGAGCAGGAAAGCGCCGGTCTTACCCGCACGCAGATGAAGCGTCAGCTGCTCGACACGCTCGCCGCCGATCACGATTTCGACGTGCCGCCGACCATGGTGCAGGCCGAATTCGACCAGATCTGGCAGCAGCTTTCCGCCGAGGTCGCCAAGGAGGACGATCCCGACAAGGCGATGAAAGAGCTGGAAGCGGAAAAGGACGATTACAAGCGCATCGCCGAGCGCCGCGTGCGACTGGGCCTGCTGCTGTCCGAAATCGGCCAGGCCAACGGTGTCGAGATTTCCAGTCAGGAAATGCAGATGCTGATCCAGCAGGCGGCGCAGCAATACCGACCCGAAGATCGCGAACGCTTCGTCGAATATGTCCGTAACGAGCCCATGGCGCAGGCCCAGCTCCGCGCGCCGCTATACGAAGACAAGGTCGTCGATTTCCTCTTCGACAAGGCCGAGGTGACGACACGCGAGGTTACGCGCGAAGAACTCGAAGCCGCGATCGAAGCCGAGGAAGCCGCGCCGGCCCCGGCGAAGACGAAGGCTCCTGCCAAGAAGAAGGCTGCGGCCAAGAAGCCCGCTGAGAAGAAGGCTGACGAGAAGAAGGCTGACGGCAAGGCCGAAACGAAGAAGCCTGCTGCCAAGAAGGCGTCTGCCAAGAAGGCTCCGCCGAAAAAGGCCGCGGCGAAGACAGACGAAGCCAAGCCTGCGGCGAAGAAGGCTCCTGCCAAGAAGCCCGCTGCGAAAAAGGCACCCGCCAAGAAGAAATAGGCTCGCTCACAGCCGAGAGAAAAGCCCGCCCGGCTCATGGCCGCGGCGGGCTTCTTCGTCTGCGCTAAAACGTACCCGTCAGCGTCAGCGTGATTGTCTGGCCAAGATCGCGGCGGCGCTCTTCGGTGAAGCGCACCGGCGCTTCGTCGCGCGGGCCGTCAAACACCGTGCGTAGCAAGTAATCCTCGTCGTCGATAAGGTTGCCGAGGCGCAGGTTCGCGGTCGTGCCCAGCACGTCCTTGTGCTCAATGAAAACGGAGGCCGAGGTGCTCGGCCCGTACTGGAGAACCTGCTCCCGCGTGCGGAAGCTCGGTGCGCGATCGCTTTGCAGGAAACCGCCGCCATAGGCCCAGTCCGAGCGCGGGATGTCGTGACGGTATTCAAAAGCGACCTCGAACGGGTCGTTGCCGTCGAACCTGCGCAGCGTGCCGGTGACGGGATCGAGCAGTTCGCTGTCTTCCCATTCCAGCTCCATGTCGAGCTGCGCGCCTTCGATGCCAAGCTGCCCCAGTTGCAGCGTCGCCACCAGTTCCAGTCCGCGCCGTGTCGCGCTCTCGATATTGCCGCGGGCCTCTCCCCCGCCTGTCAGCGGACGGATCAGGATCAGGTCCTCGATCCGCTCGTCGAACAGCGTCAGCGTTGCAGAGCCCCACGGGCCGAGATTCTTCGCAATCTCCAGCGTCGTGACCCAGCTTTGTGCGGGTCGCAATTCGCTGTTCCCGGCATTCTCCTGGTCGTCCGACAGGTCCACACTGGCAAGGAAATCGCCGAAATCGAGCTGGCCGACGCGGCGGGCGATTTCGAGGTTGATGTCCAGTCCTTGAGCCGCTGCCCATGCAAGGTTGAGCGAGCCCTTGGGCCGCTGGAAAGTGCGAGAATTGGCGCTGTCGCCGGTCTGCGAGATGGTCGAGTACTCGCCCCCGCCGACCAGCTGCACGGAAAGCGTCTGCGTTATTGGGAAGCCGACGCTCAGCAGCGCCTCGTAACGATCCTCCCGCACGCCGCCATCGCCGCCGGGGAAGGCGATTTCGACATACTCGCCCGCTTGCGGATCGAACGCGAAGAGATTGCCCGTCTGGTCGAGCCGGTTGAAGGCCGCCTCTGCCGAAAGCTGCCAGTCCGCGCCCCACAGGCCCCAATTATACTCGCCCCGCCCAATCCGCTCGCCGATATCGGCCACGCGGCGAAACCGGGTGCCGCTCGGCTCTTCGTCGCCCTGCAGGAGCAGCGAAGTATCGATGCGGTCCTTGTGTTCGAAGCTCTCAAGCGCGATCAGCTTGAGCGAGCCCGGGCCGAGCGAAAAGGTGATGTCGCCGCCGATTTCGTAGAACCACTCGTCGCTGTCGGCATCGATGGTCTCGACGAAGGACGGCAGCGGGTTGTCGGAGATGCGCCGCTCTTCCTCGTCCGAATCGAAAATCTCGATCCCGCCGGTCAGGTTGAGATTGACCGCCACTTCCGGCGCGATGTCGAAGGCGAGGAAGGCGCTGGCATTGGGGCGGTTGAAGAGGTTGGAGGCGGTGTTAAGCCGCTCGTCCACCAGTCCGGCGGCATCGGTGATGATCGCCGGGCCGACCCGCCCGCGCGCGAAATCGCGGTTCTCGATGGCGAGGGTGTAGTCGATCCCGGCCAGTTCGCCGGTCAGCGAAACCTCGCCTTCGAACCATTGCGCAGGCGCGGTGCCGGTGTTCCATTCGGGCCGCCAGCGGAACTGGCCCGACGCCCCGCCCCGCTCAATCACGATGTTAGCCACGCGGCCCGACAGGCCGGGAATGTCGAGCGTCGCGCCGTCGACGACTTCGATCCGCACGACATTGTCGACTGCGATGCGCGAAAGCTGGTCCGCCGTGCTGGTCGATTTGCTGGAAATACGCTCGCCATTGATGAGCAGGTTCTCGTCCGCCTGCCCGAAGCCTCGACTGCCGCCGCCACCCCCGCGATCGACCGAGAAGCCCGGCACTTGCTGAATGAGGTCGAGCGCGTTGCGCGGCGCGAAGCGGGCGAAATCTTCGGGCGTGTAAACCTCGCGCGCAGCAGCACGGGAGGCGGGACGGTCCTCCGGATCGGGCGGCATTTGGACAGGAACGGGCGGCGCGGTCTCACCTGTTTCCTGCGCCAATACAGGCGCGGCGAATCCAAGCACCGGAACGGCGGCGCAGGCGAGGAGGCCGGTGCGAAGGTGGCGAATGAAAACGGGGAAGCTCCTGTCAGTCGTCCAGCAGGCTCACGCCTCAATCAGCGTCCGAGCGCACTGCCGGTTCCACCAGCGCTTCTACCGGCGTCGCGATTCCCCAGCGGCGCAGGCTGGGTGTCGGAAGGCTGAAGCGCCGCGCACGCTCGTAAGCCGCGCCCGCTTGCAGGATCGCATGGTCGCTCCACGCCGTGCCGATGAAGGAAAGGCCGACGGGCAAACCCTCGATTGCGCCCATCGGCACGGTGAGGTGCGGATAGCCAGCGATGGCGGCGAAGGAGCCGAAGCCGATGCCGCTGCGATAGTTGTCGCCATTGACGAGGTCGCTCACCCATGCCGGGCCGCGCGTCGGCGCGACGAGGAATGCGACATCGTGCTTGGCCAGCAGCGCGTCGATCCCCTCCGGCCCGGCGAGGCGAAAGCTGTTGGCGCGAGCGGCCTCATAGGCTGCGCGGTCGGTCGTCTGCAGCGCGGCCACGAAGATGTCCTGCCCGAACCACCGCATCTCGGTGTCCGCATTCGCCTCGTTGAACGCGATCACGTCGGCGAGCGAGCGGACGGGAATGTCGGCAGGCGAACCGGCGAGGTAGGCATCCAGTCCCTCGCGAAATTCGTAGAGCAGAACGGTAAACTCGTCGCGCCCCATGGCGGGGTCGGTGTCGTGCGTCATTTCGACCAGCACCGCGCCCGCATCGCGCATGTCCTGCAATGCGCGCTCGTAAATATTGCAAAGCGGCGCGAACTCCCCGCACCGTTCGCGCAGCACGCCGACGCGGACTCCGGCGAGGGAGGTCGTCCTCAACCCGACTGTGAAATCGTATGGCTCCTCACTCCCGCCCAGAGCGCCGTAATCCGGACCGGCGATGGCGGACAGAAGCAGCGCGGCGTCGGCGACGGTCGTCGTCATCGGTCCCGCCGTATCCTGGCTCGCGCTGATCGGAACGATCAGCTCCTGGCTGACGAGGCCGACGGTCGGCTTGAAGCCCACCACGCCGTTCAGGCTGGCCGGACAGGTGATTGACCCGTCCGTCTCCGTCCCGATCGCGCCCCATGCCAGCCCCGCCGCGACCGCCGCTCCGCTTCCCGAAGACGAACCGCAGGTGTTGCGGTCGATGCCATGTGGATTGCGCGTCAGCCCACCCACCGCGCTCCAGCCGCTGGTGCTCTCCGAGCTGCGGATGTTGGCCCATTCGGACAGGTTCGTCTTGCCCAGCACCACCCCGCCATTCTCCCGCATACGCGCTATCAAAGGCGCGTCGCGCCCAGTGTCGTTGGCGACGAGCGCCAGTGAGCCTGCGGTGGTAGGAAACTCGCGCGTCTCGATATTGTCCTTGACCAGGACCGTCCGCCCTTCGAGCAAGCCTTCGGTCTGGCTGACGGCATGCAAATCCGCTTTGTCGGCATACGCTATCACCGCATTGAGTTCAGGTCCGGCATCGTCGAGAGCCTCTATTCGCGCGATGAAGATTTGCACTGTCGAGACCACAGAAGACGGGCTTTTTGCGACCGTGATCGGGTCTCCAGATCGGTCTGTCATTCTCTGGGCTTGGGAAGTGTCGGGAAGCAATAAGAGGACAGCGGCAAGAGCAAGGGCAAGGGCAAATCTCATGCCCCGCCTCATGCGCGCTCGCCCAGCCCCTTGCAATACCGCTAGAAGTCGCCGCTCAGCGAGAAGCTGAAGATAGGTTGTACCGATAGGTCGCGCGTTTCGCGGAACAGCAGCGGTGAGCGGTCGCGATAGCCGTCATACACATAGCGATCCGTGCGCCCGCGACCGTCCGTCAGGTTGAAGACCGATAGGTTCGCCGTCATCCCGAACACGTCCTTGTGCTCGAGAAAGGCGAAGGTGTAAATCGGCCCCTCGTCGTTAAGCCCCACCTCACCGAGCCGGTAATAGGGCAGCGTGTGGTTGTATTCGAGGCCCGCGCCCCACGCCCAGTCGCTACCGGGCACGTCATGCCGCAGGCTGAGATCGAATTCGCGGTCCTGGTGCCCGCTCCACTGGCGTCGGATACCGGTGAGCGGGTCCGCGAGGCTCGTTTCCTCCAGCTGGATCGTCGCTTCCAGCTTCGCGCCGCGAAAGCCGATGGGATCGAGCTGAAAGGTTGTATTCCAGCGGATGCCATCAATGCTCGCACTGTCGAGATTGCCGACCGTCTCGCGCCCACCTTCGACCGGGATGATGTCGATGTAGTCATCGATAAACCGCGCGAAGAGGCGGACATTCGTGCTGCCCCATTCGCCCAGATCCCTTGTCGCCTCCAGCTTCGCTTCCCAGCTTTGCGGCGGGACGAGGTCGGCATTGCCAGCATTCTCTTGCCCCTGCTGGAGCGAGACGCTGGCGAGGAAATCGCCGAATTGCAGCTGGCCTACGCGGCGGGCGAATTCAAGAGACAGTTCGAGGCCCTCCTCCACCTGCCAGCCGAGATTGAGCGAGCCCTTGGGCCTCAGGAAACTGCGTGTCAGCCCTATCGGCCCGGTCTGCGACAACGTCGAATGCTCCGCACCTGCGCCGATCTGCAAGGTGAGGTTGCCGGCCAGCGAGCGGTTGTGCGTGAGAATGCTTTCGTAGCGATCTTCCGTCACGCCGCCGGAGGAACCGGGTAGCGGGATTTCGGCATAGTCGCCATCCTCGCCCAGATCGAACAGCTGCGCATCGCGCTCGTAGCGGTTATGGGCCGCCTCGATATCGAGCTGCCAGCCGCCACCGAGCATGTCCCAGCGAAATTCGGCCCGGCCGATCCGCTCGCCGCTTTCGGCCTGCGAGGCGTAGCGGCTGCCGGTATCGCGCCGCTCGTCGTCGTAATCGAGCGCGCTGTCGGTGGTCGAGCGGCCGCGGCTGTAGCTCTCCAACCCGATCAGCTTGAGCCTGCCGCCGAGCAGGCCGAATTCCACGTCGCCTCCGAATTCGTAGCCCCATCCGCGATAGCGGTTCTCGAAAAATCGCAGCCGGTCGATTCCTGTTACGAGGTCGCGATATTCGTTCTCCGTGAAGCGCTGGTAGGAGCGGTTGTAATTGGCATTCGCGTTGGCGATGACGCCGCTTCCGTTCGTCCAGTTGAGCGTGCCCGACACGCGCGGGAAATCACCGACAAACTGAAATTCAGGGAAACGCTGTTCCAGCACCTGCCCTTCCGGCCCGTATAGGAAATTCTTGCCCCCGCCCGCCGCACCGCGCCCGGTGCCGTTGCCGATGGCAGCGGTCCAGTTAAGCCGTTCACCGCTGCCGCTCAGCGATACCTCGCCACCGAGCCAGTTGGGTTCGGCGTATTTCGGGCGGAACTGCGCGCGATAGGTGAACTGGCCCGACAGCGGATCGGGCCGGGTGATGACGTTGGCGACCTGGCCGGAAAGGCCCGGGATGCCGAAGGCTGCGCCATCGACAATCTCGATCCGCTCGACCTGCTCGGTGCCGATGCGCTGGAGGCGCGAAAACACGCTGTCAGACTTGCTCGCCACGCGCTCGCCGTCGATCAAAACATTCGCCGTCGCCTGCCCCAACCCGCGCTGGTCGTCCTCGCCGCGCAGGGTGAATCCGGGCACCTGTTGCAGCATGTCGAGCGCATTTCGCGGGGAAAAGCGGGCGAAATCGGCGGGCGTGAAGACGCGCGTTCCCGCCGTAGTTTCGGTGGCTTCAGGCGCCGGTTCGATAGCGGCCGTGTCCTGGTCGGCCGACGTGTCCTGCGCGAAAGCGGGCGCTCCCAATACGGCAGCTATCGCGAAGGGCGCGGCAGTTGTCCAATGTCTGCGCAAATGAAATCCCATCCCTGATGACGTTTGTAATCGCCACCGTAAGAGCGGAATTGTCGCAATGTTTCGCGCGAGGTTCGACAAGCGCCGCTGCGCTGCCGATCAATCGACCAAGCGCGCATCGTGGCGGACGAACCGCGTTTTGCCCCGCGCCCCTTGAACTTCGCCGGGGTTATGGCGACATAGACGCCTCATTTCGAGACGAGAGGAAATCCCCCGCATGTTCGACCTGTTCGGCGACCGCAAGGACCAGTTCACCACAGATCCCGTCACCGGCGCGCTTGTGCCGGTCGTCGTGGAATCGACCAGCCGCGGGGAACGCAGCTTCGACATTTTCTCCCGCCTGCTGCGCGAACGCATCGTCTTTGTCACCGGGCAGGTGGAAGACAATATGGCAAGCCTCATCGTCGCCCAGCTGCTGTTCCTCGAAAGCGAGAACAGCAACGATATCAGCATGTATATCAACTCGCCCGGCGGCGTGGTGACGGCCGGCATGGCGATCCATGACACCATGCAGTATATCAAGCCCAAGGTCCGCACCGTATGCGTCGGCCAGGCGGCGAGCATGGGCAGCTTCCTGCTGGCGGCGGGCGAGCCGGGCATGCGCGTGGCGCTGCCCAATGCGCGCATCATGGTCCACCAGCCCAGCGGCGGTGCGCGCGGCATGGCATCCGACATCGAGATCCAGGCCAAGGAAATCCTGCGTATTCGCAAGCGGATGAACGATCTTTACGCCGAATATACCGGGCAGAGCCTGACCGACATCGAAAAGGCGATGGATCGCGATACCTTCCTCGAAGCCGAGGAAGCGAAGAAATTCGGCATCGTCGATGCCGTCTTCGCGCATCGCCCGAAGGACGATGAGGCGGGCGACATCACCGGTACCGGCGGCGCACCGACGAAGGACAGCGAATAACGCTGTCACATTTTGGCAACCCTGCCTCTTCAGTATGGAGCAAGGCGGGGATGTTAAGCATGAGTTTGATTGATATTGGCACTCGTCCCCTTACGATGGGCGCGCGAGTCCCCGCGCCTTGCCCAACGGCTCCCGGCGCGCCATGGATGAAGGGTTATGACCAAGTTGAGCGGAACCGATAGCAAGAGCACCCTCTACTGCAGCTTCTGCGGCAAGAGCCAGCACGAGGTACGCAAGCTGATCGCGGGGCCCACCGTGTTCATCTGCGACGAATGCGTGGAGCTGTGCAACGACATTATCCGGGAGGAAGCGAAGACCGGACTCGGCGGGCGCAAGGATGGCGGCATCGCCACCCCGCACGAAATTTGCGAGACGCTCAACGATTACGTCATCGGACAGGATCGCGCCAAGCGCGTGCTCTCGGTCGCGGTGCATAACCACTATAAGCGGCTGAAGCACAGCGGCAAGGGCAACGACGTCGAGCTGGCGAAGTCGAACATCCTGCTCGTCGGGCCCACGGGGTCGGGCAAGACGCTGCTCGCTCAGACGCTGGCGCGCACCTTCGACGTGCCGTTCACGATGGCCGATGCGACCACGCTGACAGAAGCCGGCTACGTTGGCGAGGACGTGGAGAACATCATCCTCAAGCTGCTGCAGGCGAGCGACTACAATGTCGAAAAGGCGCAGCAGGGCATCGTCTATATCGACGAGATCGACAAGATCACCCGCAAGGCGGAAAACCCCTCCATCACGCGCGACGTGTCGGGCGAAGGCGTGCAGCAAGCGCTGCTCAAGCTGATGGAAGGCACCACGGCTTCTGTGCCGCCGCAGGGTGGGCGCAAGCACCCGCAGCAGGAATTCCTGCAGGTCGACACCACGAACATCCTGTTCGTCGTCGGCGGCGCGTTTGCCGGTCTCGACAAGATTATCGGCGACCGCTTGCAAAAGCGTTCGATCGGCTTCGGCGCCAATGTCGCGGAGCCGAGCAAGGCCAAGATCGGCGAAATGCTCGAAAAGTGCGAGCCGGAAGATCTGCTGAAATTCGGCCTCATTCCCGAATTCGTCGGCCGCCTGCCCGTTATCGCCACCCTGCACGATCTCGACGAAGAAGCGCTCGTGACCATCCTCAAGGAACCGAAGAATGCGCTGGTCAAGCAATATGCCAAGCTGTTCGAACTCGAAGATGTGGAGCTGACCTTCACCGAGGACGCGCTCGCCGCGATCGCCCGTAAGGCGATCAAGCGCAAGACCGGCGCGCGCGGCCTGCGCTCAATCGTCGAGGCGATCCTGCTCGACACCATGTTCGACCTGCCGAGCATGGACGAGGTTACCGAAGTGGTGGTCGACGGCGATGTCGTCGAAGGTCGCAAGGAACCCGTGCGCGTGCTCTCCAACGACAATGGCAAGGGCAAGAAGGAAGAGGCGGCCTGATAGCAGGTCGTCCGGGCGTTGGCTTCACCGGGCAGGACCAAGCTGCGACGTTTCGCCATTGGCATTGCAACGGGGATCGTCTCCGCCTTTACGGCGGGCTGGCTTATCCATCCCGACGCCGGAATCGCCGTGACCGTGCTGGCGCATGAGTAGCCGGTTCGCCCGCCGATCGGAACGGCATCACCCCGCCCGTCAGGTCAGGCGCATTCGCCTGCGATGCAGCGGTCGCGCTCCACCTGGACGGTGGCATGACCGATGCCGTGATCGTGTTCGAGGCTGCGGGCGATGTCTCGCAAGAAGGTGTCACCCTGATGGCCGTCGGGGATGACCAGATGCGCGGTGAGCGCCGTCTCGGTGGTCGACATGGGCCAGATATGCAGGTCGTGGACGGCGGTGACGCCCGGCAGGCCGGAAAGGTATGCGCGCACCGCGCCTTCGTCGATCCCCTCGGGGACAGCGAGCAAGCTCATCTTCACGCTGTCTTTCAAAAGGCCCCACGTGCCCCAGGCGATCACCGCGACGATCACGAGGCTTACGATGGGGTCGATCAGGAAATAGCCGGTCAGCAGAATGGCCGCGCCCGCGATTACCACGCCGACCGACACCAGCGCGTCCGCCGCCATGTGGAGGAACGCGCCGCGGATGTTGATGTCGTGCTTGCGTCCGCGCAGGAACATGAGCGCGGTGGCGGTATTGATGATAATCCCGATGCCAGCGACCCAGACCATCGTCCAGCCCTCCGGCTCCACCGGATCGACGAAGCGGTGCAACGTTTCGAACAGGATTGCAGCGATGGCGACAAGCAACAGCACCGCATTGGCAAGTGCGGCAAGGATGGTCGAGGTCTTGAGGCCGTAGGTGAAGCGGGCGGAGGGCGGCTTCTTTGCCGCGATGCTCGCGCCCCAGGCGATCAGCAGGCCGAGCACATCGGACAGGTTGTGGCCCGCATCGGCGACCAGCGCCATCGAGCCGGAGAGGAAACCGTACACCGCCTCGACGATGACGAAGCCGGTATTGAGCACCACGCCGATAGCAAAGGCGCGCCCGAAATCTTTCGGCGCGTGACTGTGTCCCTGGCCCTGGGCATGACCCGCCCCGTGATCGTGAGAATGCCCCGCGCCCATCGGCCTATTCGTAGACGCAGTTATCCAGCCCGTCACGCCTTACCTGCCCGATCCGCGCCTGGATCGTGTTGCCGTATCGCGCGGTGAAGGCGCCGGGGTTCACCGCCTCGCGCGTCTTCGGGCTTGGCAGGACGGCAGCGATGCGGCTTGCCTCGTCGGCGGAGAGGCGAGCGGCGGAATGGCCGAAATAGCGCTGCGAACCGCTCTCGACACCATAGGTGCCCTGCCCCGTCTCCGCGACGTTGAGATAGACTTCCATAATCCGCCGCTTGTCCCACAGATTCTCGATGAGGAATGTGAAATACGCTTCGAACCCCTTGCGCAGCCAGCCGCCGCCTTGCCACAGGAAGACGTTTTTCGCGGTCTGCTGGCTGATGGTTGAGGCTCCGCGTTGCCGCTCGCCGCGCGCCCGCTCCTCCAGCGCTTCCTCGATGGCCTCCCGGTCGAAGCCGTCATGCGAACAGAACTTCCCGTCCTCCGCCGCGATGACGGCGCTCACCATGTTGCGATCGATGCGCGAAAGCGGCTCCCAGTCGCGGGTGACGCTGTGCTCGTCCATCAGCATGGTCGCGGTCCAGGTGACGGGCACGAAGCGCAGGATGAGCGTCAGCACGACGCTGAACACGACGAAGACGAATACCGCCTTGGCAAGGAATGCGAAGATGCGCAGGATCATGTCCGCGCTCTAAGTTCGGGAGCGCTACGAAGCAATGGGCGGGGCCTTATCGATCGAGAGGCGGAAGCAAAAAGGGCCAGACGTCGCCGCCCGGCCCCCTGTTGCCAATTGCCTTTTTCTCGATGACGCTCACGCCATCGCCGGCAGCAATCGCTCGCCCGCAATCGCCTTCATCGCCTTTTGCAGCTTCTCGAAAGCGCGCACCTCGATTTGGCGGATACGTTCGCGGCTGACGCTGTAAACCTGCGACAGTTCCTCGAGCGTCTGCGGGTTTTCCGTCAGGCGCCGTTCGGTCAGAATATGCTTCTCGCGGTCGTTCAGCGCGTCCATCGCTTCCACCAACATTTCGCGGCGGACGTCGGCTTCCTCGGCGTCGGCGACGGTCTCGTCCTGCAGCGGACGATCGTCAGTCAGCCAGTCCTGCCATTCGCCGCTGCCTTCCTCGCCATTGCGCATCGACACGTTGAGCGATCCGTCCCCGCCCATCATCATGCGGCGGTTCATGTTGATCACTTCCTGCTCGGGAACACCGAGATCGGTTGCGATCTTGGTAACATCGTCCGGATGCAGATCCGAATCCTCGTAGGCTTCGAGCTGTTTTTTCATCCGGCGCAGGTTGAAGAACAGCTTCTTCTGCGCGGCCGTCGTGCCCATCTTCACAAGCGACCACGAGCGCAGGATGAATTCCTGGATGCTCGCCTTGATCCACCACATGGCATAGGTCGCGAGGCGGAAGCCGCGATCGGCCTCGAACTTCTTGACGCCCTGCATCAGTCCGACATTGCCTTCGGAAATGAGGTCGCTGACAGGCAGGCCATAACCGCGATACCCCATCGCGATCTTCGCGACGAGACGCAGGTGGCTCTGCACCAGCTGCGCGGCGGCGTCCTGGTCCTCATGCTCCTCATAGCGTTTGGCGAGCATGTATTCTTTCTCTGCCGTCAGCACGGGGAATTTTTTGATTTCGCCGAGATAGCGGTTGAGGCTCTGCTCTCCGCTGAGCGCCGGCACGCTCGGTCTTGAATTGCTCACTTGGTCCCAAACCTTTCTAGCGTCGGCCACGGTTTCCGGACCCCTGATGGGCATCCGGCCCTTGCAGCCACATTTCGTGCGATTGCGTTTCTGCTATACACGCACCAACCGAATTTAGTGCGCATTTCATCGATTGGAATGACCCAGTTGGTCGATAAGTTCCGCCATATCCCGGGGCAATTCGCTGCTGAACGACAGTCGGTTACCGGTGACGGGATGAACGAAACCGAGTACCGCCGCGTGAAGCGCCTGGCGGCGAAAATCGAGCGCCTTGAGAAGCGGGCGCAGCGCGGCTGGGGGTCTTCCGTAGACAGGGTCTCCTAATAGCGGATTGCCGATTGACGAAAGGTGAACCCGCACCTGGTGAGTTCGCCCGGTTTCGAGGCGACATTCGACCAGAGATGCGTGGTCCAGCCGCTCGAATGTCGTGTAATGCGTGATGGCGTGTTTGCCACGCGAGGAATCCTTGGGCAGCACTGCCATTTTCTTTCTGTCCGCGTCGGATCGCCCGATCCGCCCCGCGACGGTACCTTGCGCCGGTTTCGGATGCCCTGCCGCGACGGCGAGATAGGCGCGCTCCATCGAATGGTCGGCGAACTGCTTCGCCAGCCCCTCATGCGCGGCGTCGGACTTGGCGACGACGAGCAGCCCGGACGTGTCCTTGTCGATCCGGTGCACGATGCCTGGTCGTGCGACGCCGCCGATCCCGCTCAGCTGGCCCGCACAATGGTGCAACAGCGCATTGACGAGCGTGCCGTCGGGGTTCCCGGCCGCCGGGTGGACGACCATGCCTGCGGGCTTGTCGATGACGATCAGGTGCGCGTCTTCGAACACGACATCCAGCTGAATATCCTGTGGAAGAGCCTGTGGATTGTCTGGGGGCGGAATGTGGATGGAAAAGCTCGACCCGGCTTGAACTTTTGCCGAGGGGCTGGTGGCAAGCGCGCCGTTGATCGCGACTTTCCCGTCCGCGATCAGGGCCTTGATGCGCTCGCGGGAGAGGTCGGTCGCGGCGGCGAGCGCCTTGTCGAGGCGGGTTGACCGAGTCAGCTTCCCTTGCTGGGTTTCGGATTGCGCTTCACGGGTAGTTTGCCCGCCGTACCCAACCACCGCTCGTCCTGAGCCTGAAGGTTGAGAGGGCCCCTCACTCCCCGTCTGTCCTGAGCTTGTCGGACTCGAAGAGGGCGCTGCGCGCCAACGGCTGTCCCCCCGTATCAATGCCAGCTTCTTCGCCCGCGACCACCCCGTGATACGCTTCTCTGCATCTTTTGCTTCCTCCCGCGTAACGAAGTCCTGTGACCATACGAGTTCAAAGGGAGCAAATTCGCGCGAGAACCCCGGCACCGAACCACGCTTGTGCTGCGCTATTCTCCGCTCGAGGTCATCCGAATGCCCGGTGTAGAAGAACCCACCGCGACAGTGGAGCATGTAGGCCCAGAATGGCATCCGGTGTCGCTAAAAGGAAAGCAGCCCTTCGACAAGTTCGGGGCAGTCGGGTCGAGTGGGTGCACGTGAGCTTTGAGCTCGCATTGGTTATAAGCGGGGCAACACTTCGAACTAACGCCGCCCCGCCCCAGCCTCCCGACAAAGCGCGCGATACGCGCTTTCCTATGGGCGGGGTGTTGGTTAAGAGGTGCGCAGCGAGGCGAAGGCGTCTTGCCGAATTGTTTCCTGCCTTATGTCACCGTCGCAATCGCCACGTAATACACGCTAATCACATGCAAATTCCGCCGATCCCGCGCTTGACGCACTGACAACTTTGCCACCCACACCATTCATCCAAACAGGCCGCCAGCTGAATGACTTCCCAGACCGATCTCGCCGCACTGCTCTGCTCCCGCCTTTGCCACGACATGCTCAGCCCGGTGGGCGCGCTCAATAACGGGCTGGAGCTGCTGGCGGACGAGAAGGATCCGGCAATGCGGCAGCGGTGTCTCGAACTGCTCGAACAGAGCGCGCGGACTTCGGCCAGCAAGCTCAAATTCTTCCGCCTCGCTTTCGGGGCGGCGGGCGGGTTCGGAGAGCGTGTACCGGCGGAAGAGCCGCGCGAACTGCTACAGACGCTAGTCGCAGACGACGAGCGGCTGGCGCTTGAATGGTCGGTGAGCGAGGCCACACTTAGCAAGCCTGCGGTCAAGGTGCTGCTCAACCTCGCGGCGATGGGGCTCGATGCGCTGGTGCGCGGCGGCACGCTGGAGGTCGGCGCGGAATCGCAGGGCGGCGCCACAGAAATCGCCATTCGCGCCTCGGGCCCGAAGGTCGCTTTCGACGCCAATGTCGGCAAGGCGCTGTCAGGCGAAGTTGCGGCAAACGACCTTTCCGGCCGCACCGCGCCCGCGCATATGATCCATCTGCTGACGAAGGAGCAGGGCGGCGGCGTGCAATATGCCCATACGCCCGAAGCGCTGGTGCTGGGCGCCGTGCTGCCCGACGGCGAAGGCATGATAGGGTGAGCGGCGGGGCTGGCGATTTCGGCGAGGTCGGCAAGGCAATCGCGCCAAGCGTGGACGAGCTTGTCCACCGCGAGGTCCTCTCCCCCAATCACGACGAGCGCAGCCTGCCGATCACCATGGTGGTGATCCATTACACCGAAATGCAGGACAAGGGCTTCGCGATAGAACGCTTGTGCGACCCGGAAGCCAAGGTTTCCGCGCATTACGTCATCGGCAAGCATGGCGAGGTCGTGCGGCTGGTGCCGGAGGCCAAGCGCGCCTGGCATGCGGGCGTCGCCTATTGGCGCGGCCACAAGGACGTGAATTCGGCCAGCATCGGGATCGAACTCGATCATCCGGGCCACAAATACGGTTACGGCCCCTTCCCCGACGCGCAGTTCGAAGCGCTGGTGCCGCTCGTCGCGCGTATAGTGAAGCAATACGACGTTCCGCGCGCCAATGTGGTCGGCCATTCGGATGTCGCACCCGCGCGCAAGATCGATCCGGGCGAGCTGTTCCCCTGGGATCGCCTCGCCGAATACGGCCTTTGTCTGGCGCGCCCTGAAAAACTCGAGCGCGGCGATCCGTTCGACAACGATGCAAGTTTCTATCTCGCGCTCGAACGTTTCGGCTACGATATTACCGACGGGCACAAGGCGGTCGAAGCGTTCCAACGCCGTTGGCGGCCTGAAAAGATCAACGGCCAGATCGACGGAGAGGTACGCGCGATCCTGTTCCAGCTACTGCTCGATCGCGACCGCGGGCTGGCGCGATAGCTGAGTTCGCATCCGGATGCGAAGCCGACATTATTCGGAAGGGCTCCAACACGCTCCGATAAGGGCAACGACAATGGCGATGCCAAGCGCCCAAGGAAAGATCTCTGGCGCGACAATCGTGCGCTCCAGAATCGCGAAACCAAGTGCTGTCAGAACGAACCCGATCGGCATGCCGACGATCAGGAAAACTACGAACCGTGCAGGTGAAAATTTCATGGCTGTCGCCATAGACCAGATCACAGATAGCCGCAGGGAATTTCGGAAGTCGTCTCCGCTCGAACAATCATGAACTGAAAACTGCTTATTCGCCGACCACGCTGGGCTTGGCGTCGTATCCTGATGTCTCTATAGGCTTCGCGTGCCGGGGAGCCGGGCAGCCGCGGACTTCGGTCCGAGGAAAGTCCGGGCTCCACGAAACGAGGGTGGCGGGTAACGCCCGCCCGGTCGCCTTTCGCAGGTGGCCGAGGGACAGTGCCACAGAGAGCAGACCGCCAGCGGCTCCTTTCCGGAGCGCGGGCAAGGGTGAAAGGGTGCGGCAAGAGCGCACCGGGGCCCTGGCAACAGGGCTCGCACGGCAAACCCCACCCGGAGCAAGACCGCATAGGGGTCTCGCGCCTGTTCGCAGGCAGTGGCGTTTCGCCGCGAGAGACCCGGGTTGGTCGCTTGAGCGCCGGAGCAATCCGCCGCCCAGACGAATGGCTGCCCCCGCGGCGCTGATAGGTTCTATATCGGCTGCGGGACAGAACCCGGCTTACAGGCTCCCCGGCACGCCTTCCCTCAATCGGCGAGATTCGCGCTGTCGATCGTGATCTTGCCCTTGGCCGTTTCCCGCGCCGACAGCAGGCGGCGCTTGCGGCCTTCGAGGACAAGTGCGGTCAGGCGCCCGCTGGCATAGGCACCGGTGTCGATGCCGATGCGGTTGGGCGCGACAACCACGTCGTCGGTGATCGTGTGCCCATGCACCACGACAACACCATGCGATTTTCGGTGGCTGAGGAAGGGCTCGCGGATCCAGCGCAGCTTGCTCGTTTCCTGCTGTTCCAGCGGCACGCCCGGTTCGATCCCGGCATGGACAAACACATAATCGCCCAGCTGCACCATGTCCTCAAAACCCTCGATGAACTTGCGATGCTTGGCGGGCACGGTGTCCGCCATCATCGCCTGCAATTCATCGATGGAGGCGCGGCTGAAGGCCTTGCGGTCCATGCCGTAGCTGAGCAGCGTCTCGCGACCGCCATGGCGCAGGAAATGCTTGAGCATGTCCTTGCTGCGAAACGCCTCGACGAACATTTCCTCGTGATTGCCTGCCAAGACCCGCACGTCGCGGGCCTTTGTCCACTTGCGCGCCCGTTTGACAACGCCCGCGCTATCCGGTCCGCGATCCACGAGATCGCCCAGCAGGATGACCTGCGACGATACGCCATCGGCCTCGCCGTCCGCAATATCGGCCTCGATAGCATCTACAAGCGCCTCGAACAGGTCCAGCCGGCCATGCACGTCGCCAACGGCATAGGCACGCTGGCCGTCCGGCATGCGCGGCCGGTCCGTCTTCGCCTTAGCGGAAGTGAACATGGAAGAGAGGTAGCGGATCATGAGCGGTTTCGTAACGGTGAGATAGGGAATACGCACAGCGGTGCAATGCAACTTCGCCCGGCGGCAGAGCGCATCCCCTATCGCGGAGCGCTGGTGTATTTATGACACAAGTCAACTGCTGAAGATCTGTGCGCGCAATTTCCCTTGTGCAATGCAACAACCTTCTGCATGATTGTTTCGCAATCGCAGCAAACTGGCGCATAAATGACGCCAGACGCGCGAGAAGCGCAGGTGGGACGAAGCATTTTCACTACAGCAATCGAGGGAATTGCCCATGCTTACGTCCGTCCGCAGCCTTTTGGCTGCCACTACCCTTGCCGGTGCCGTTTGCCTTTCCGGCACGGCCATGGCGCAGGTCGTCAACCCGGCCGAGGAAGTCGAGGACGGTTCGTCCTCCGGCATCGAGATCTCCGCCAATGTCGCGCTCGTCAGCGATTACCGTTTCCGCGGCGTTTCGTTGTCCGACGGCGAGTTCGCCATCCAGGGCGGTATCGACCTCTCGCTGCCCGCGGGCATCTATGTCGGTGCCTGGGCCTCCTCTCTGGACGAGGACACGGTCGGCTACGGCTCGACCGAACTCGACATCTATGCCGGATGGGGCGCCGAATTCGGCAACATCTCAACCGATATCGGCGTCATCGCCTATCTCTACCCCAATGCGGGCGACGGGCTGGACCTGACCCCGGAAGAGGACCAGTTCGATTATTTCGAGGCCTACGCTTCGGGCTCATTCGCGCTCGGCCCGGCCGAAGCAACGCTGGGCGTTGCCTATGCGCCCGAGCAGGATTCGCTCGGCGGGGACGACAATCTCTATCTCTACACCGACCTTGGCGTCGGCATTCCGGGCACGCCCGTTACTGTGTCGCTCCACCTGGGCTTTACCGACGGGTTCCTGACCTTCACCGAGGACGGCGAGGCGCTGGACTATTCAGTCGGCCTTGAAGCGGCGATTGCCGGACCAGTCTCGATCGGTGTGGCCTATGTCGGCGTGGAAGGCGACGGCCTGCTCGATCCCGACGGCACCTTCACCGATGACGGCGTGGTGATCACCCTCTCGGCGAGTTTCTGACACTTCCCATGCATGAGCGAGGAACGGGAGGGCGCGTACCGGCTGGTGCGCGCCCTTTCGCTTGTCGCCGGGCAGGCTATATCGGCGCGAGACACCGACAGGAGCGCCCTGATGACGAAATATCTCCATTCCATGATCCGCGTCGCCGATCCGGATGCGGCGGTGGATTTCTTCAAACTGATCGGACTGGAGGAGGTGCGGCGCAAGGAGAGCGAGGGTGGGCGCTTCACGCTGATCTTCCTCGCCGCGCCAGGACAGGCGGGCGTCGCCGAACTGGAGCTGACCTATAACTGGCCGCCCGAGGACGGAAGCGCATCTGAAAGTTATGCTGGCGGGCGCAATTTTGGCCACCTCGCCTACCGGGTCGACGATATCTACGACACCTGCCAACGGTTGATGGATGCGGGGGTCACGATTAACTGCCCCCCGCGCGACGGGCACATGGCCTTCGTGCGCAGCCCCGACGGCATCTCCATTGAACTGCTGCAGGACGGCTATCTCGACCCGCAGGAACCGTGGGCGAGCATGGAAAACAGCGGCAGCTGGTAAGGCGTCAGACGGGCGCTTCCTCTTCGCCCGTTGCGCGCCGGACCGCGACGCCTGCGGTCAGCCCGTGAACCGTTGCGGACACGACGATGGTGAAGGCGACCGTCGCCCATAACGCGCCCTCGTCGCGAAGCTCGATATGGTGCCCGGCATAGGCGAGGTAATAGATCGAACCGATGCCGCGTATCCCGTAAAACGCAACCACGCCGCGCGCCCGCTTGTCCAGCCCTGCGCCTGCCAGCGCGAACCAGCCCGCGACGGGCCGGATGACGAAGATAAGCGCCAGCCCGATCAGCGCGTGCTGCCAGTCGAGGTAGGGCCACAGCACGGGGATCGCCGCGCCCAGCGCCACGAGAATGATGGCGGTAAGCGTATGTTCGAGCGCCTCTGCAAAACTGTGTAGCCGCTCGTGAAAATGATCTTCCGACTCCTGCCGCCGCAGAACGAGGCCGGCGACGAAAACGGCGATGAAGCCGTAGCCTTCGACCAGCTCGGTCATCCCATAGGCGAAGATGACCCCGGCAAAGGCGATCACGCCCGACTGCGTTTTCGATAGCGCGTTCTTGCGCGGCCAGAAGAACAGGACGCGCCCCAGCAGCCAGCCACATGCCGCGCCCGACAGCGCGCCCACCACGATGCGATAGCCGACATCCACCGCGAGCCATTCCCCCGCCAGTCCCAGCGAGATCCCACCCGCTGCGGCGATCGCGATGCCAAGATGGACGAAAGGAAAGGCCAGCCCGTCGTTCAAACCGGCTTCGGTCGTCAGGGCATAGCGCACCGGATGCTCCCCGCCTTCCAGCGGATCGCCCACCTGCACGTCGCCCGCGAGCACCGGGTCGGTTGGGGCAAGTACTGCGCCGAGCAAGAGACTGCCTGCCAGCGTCATGCCCGCCACCACCCAGCCGAACAGCATCAGCGCGATAATCGTCAGCGGCATGCCGATCACCAGCAGGCGTATCGTGGGCCTCCACAGATCATGCCCGGTCAGTCGGTCGATCTTTATCCCTGCCCCGAACAGGCCGATAATGACAGCGAGTTCAGCCAGCAATTCCCACACGCGTGGCTGGGTCAACGGGTCGATCGCCTCGGGCATGCCGGGTATGGCGACGAAGGCGAGCAGGCCCACGAGAATCAGCACCGGCGCGGCGGCAGGCTCCCGGCCAGAGAAGAAGCGCGGCAGCCAGTAGGCGGCAATGATTGCGGCGCCCGCGGCAGCCAGCAGGATATGATAGGTTTCAAAGCCGAACATGCGCGCCCTTCCCGGTTTCGCATCATAACGCGCCATGCGCCCTATCGCTCCGACAAGCCTTGCGTTTCGCCCCTTGCCTTTCATCGGGCCACGCGCCACTTGCCGCGGTGTCATGCCCGCTCCCAAGCTCCCACAGGTCGTCATCATCGGCCGCCCGAATGTCGGCAAGTCCACGCTGTTCAACCGGCTGGTGGGCAAGCGGCTGGCGCTGGTGGACGACCAGCCCGGCGTCACGCGCGACCGGCGCATGGGCGAGGCGGGGCTGGCGGGGCTTACTTTCGAAGCGGTCGATACCGCCGGTTGGGAGGACGAAGACGTCGCCTCGCTGCCTGGCCGAATGCTAGCTCAGACACAGGTTTCGTTGAAAGGCGCGGATGCCGCGCTGTTCGTCATCGACAGTCGCGCCGGGCTGACCCCGCTCGATGAAGAGATCGGGCGCTGGTTGCGCAGCCAGGAAGTGCCGGTCGTGCTCATCGCCAACAAGGCTGAAGGCAATGCGGGCGAAAGCGGCATCCTCGAAGCCTATTCGCTCGGCCTCGGCGATCCGGTTCCTGTCAGCGCCGAGCACGGCGAAGGCGTGGCGGATCTCTATTCCGCGCTTTTCCCGCTGATCGAGGAACGTGCCGAGCAACTTCAGATCGATGCCGAGCATGATGCGGCCATCGCAGCGGACCGCCGCGCCGCAGAGGCCATGGCCGCAGCTGAAGCGGGCGAAGAGGTCGAGCTGGAAGAGCACGACCCCGCCGCTCCGCTCAGCCTCGCCATCGTCGGACGGCCCAATGCGGGCAAGTCCACGCTTATCAACCGCCTGCTGGGCGAAGACCGGCTGCTCACCGGGCCGGAAGCGGGCATCACGCGCGATTCCATCTCGGTCGACTGGGACTGGACGCACCCGAAGACGGGTGAGGCGCGCACAATCAAGCTGATCGACACCGCGGGCATGCGCAAGCGCGCCAAGGTGGTCGACAAGCTGGAAAAGCTCTCCGTGTCCGATGGCCTGCGCGCGGTGGACTATGCCGAGGTCGTGGTCCTGCTGCTCGACGCGACGCGAGGGCTGGAGGTGCAGGATCTCAAGATCGCCAACAAGGTGCTCGAGGAAGGACGCGCGTTGATGATCGCGATCAACAAGTGGGATGTCGCCGAAGAGCCGTCCTCGCTGTTCAACGGCATCAAGGAGGCGCTGGGCGAGGGGCTGGCGCAGCTGCGCGGCGTGCCGCTTTTTGCCGTCTCCGCCATGACGGGCAAAGGGCTGGACACCATGCTTTCCGCCGCGTTCGAGCTGCGCGATGCGTGGAGCCGCCGCGTGCCGACATCGGCGCTCAACCGGTGGTTCGACGATGCGCTCGCCGCTAATCCGCCGCCCGCGCCCGGCGGTCGTCGTATCAAGCTGCGCTACATCACGCAGGTCGGCACCCGCCCGCCGCGCTTCGTCATATTCGGCAGCAGGTTGTTCGACCTACCGACGAGTTACGAGCGGTACCTGCTCAACGGCATCCGGCGGGAGCTGGGCTTTGGCGCGGTGCCGGTGCGCCTGACGCTCAAGAGCCCGAAGAACCCCTACGATTCCAATCGCGGCGGCGGCGGCAAGTTCAGCGGCGGCGAAGGGCGGGACTGATGGAAATGCTGTCGGTCGCAGGCGACCTGCTGGAGCGCACCTCCAGCACCGTGCGCGTGCAAGAGATCGTGCAACTGAGCCTTGCGCCGGTTTTCCTGCTGGCCGCCATCGGCGCGCTGCTGAACGTCATGAATATGCGCCTCACCTGGCTCGGCGACCGTATCGAACTAATCGAGCGGCGGCGCGGAAAGGGGCTTGGCGGGCGCGAGGCGGAGGAATTGCCCGCGCTGGTGCAGCGGCAAAGCTATGCGCAACTGGCGGTAAACCTTTCGACAGCGGCGGCGCTGACCATCTGTCTCGTCGTGGCGGTGCTGTTCGTCAGTGCTTTCATTACGCCGCGCATCGGCACGCTGGTCGCGGTGTTATGGATCGGCACGATGGCCCTGCTGGTGGGCGCGTTGTTGCTGTTCTTCCGCGAGACGCGCCTTGCCACCGCCAGCGCGCGGGAACGGCGCAGGCGCAGCCGCGAAATCGCGGCGCGGCAGGATGTGTCTGCACCCCAGAACGACGACATTGTCACATAAGGGAATGTAAACCGTCGTAATTCCGCCACGTCCGGGTGCTAGAACGAAGGTCTCCGGCGACAGGAGAAAAACGGTTGGCAACCGTTCATCCGGTCGACCGTAGCCCGTTTCAACGCAGCAGTCGGAAGGAACAAGCGATGCAGAGCCTGCGGGTTAGCTTTACCCAGCCCGGCACCGATACGCGCCGCGAACTGGACGTGCCCGACGTGACGACTGCACTGGTCGTGGCGCAGATCAACTCGGCGGGCGGCCAGGCAGAACTGAAGTCTGACGACCGCGTTATCGCGCGCCTCGAACGGCAGGGCCGTACCCTCGCGCCATTCTGGCATGTAAGCTAACCCTCAGGCAGCGCCCGCATTGTTCTCGCCTTCACCCGCCGCGACGGAGTTGAGCTGCACGTAATTCTGGATGCCCATCCGCTCGATCAAGTCGAACTGGGTTTCGAGGAAGTCGACATGCTCTTCCTCGCTGGCGAGAATCTTCTCGAACAGCTGGCCGGAGGTGAAATCCTTGACCGACTGGCAATATTCCGCCGCTTCCTTCAGCAGCGGGATCGCCTCGTGTTCCAGCGCGAGGTCAGCCTTGAGGATCTCCTCCACCGTCTCCCCCACCTTCAGCTTGTGTAACGCCTGGAAATTGGGGAGGCCGTTCAGGAACAGGATGCGGTCGGCAAGCCAGTCGGCATGCTTCATCTCGTCGATCGATTCGTGTCGCTCGTATTCGGCGAGTTTGTAGACGCCCCAGTCATTGAGCACGCGGTAATGCAACCAGTACTGGTTGATCGCGGTCAGCTCGTTGGTGAGCGCCCTATTGAGATATTCAATAACCTTTTCGTCGCCCTTCATGGCCGCCTCCGCGTTGCGTTTCGCCTCGCAGCAGTAACGACGCTCGCACCGTAAAACGCAAGGGTTGCGGGCGCGAAAACACTCGAAAAAGCGCAGAAATCCGCGCTATTGCGAATGCCTAGCGAAAGCGCAGGATCAGGCGGCGGTAGCCGGCGCGATCAGCGCCTCGCGCTCCTCGCGAATGATCATGTCGGCATCGTCGAGGCAGGTGCCGCAGTTTGGCCGCTTGCCGAGCTTTGCATAGACCGTTTCCGCTCCGCCCACCGGATGCTGGCGCGCGGCCTTGCGCAGGTCGCATTCGCGAATGGCGTTGCAGATGCAGGTGTACATGGACGCGGCGACTCCGTGGCAGATGCCGCACAGATAATGCGAATCGATTGCAGGAGCAAGGCTAATGCGAACTATTCGCAAGATAGCCTATCGCCGCATCGAAAATCGCTTGCCGTAGGTCAAACAGCGCCACAGCCATTCGAGGGGGCCGTAGCGGTATTTCTCCAGCCACGGCTTGCTCCACGCCAGCATCACAGCCCAGCCGAGAGCAACCACGAGGTAAAGCTCGGGCCGAGAAAGCTCGCCCCACAGCCCACCTGCCCATGGATGGAAAAAGAGCATCATCAGGACCGACGTGCCGAGATAATTGGTGAAGGCCGCACGCCCTGCGGCGGACAGCCGCTCCGCCAGCCAGCCTCTCGCCTGCGCGCCATAGATCGCCAGCACGGCGGTGAGGCCGAGGATTACCGGGAATTTCGGATAATGCAGGAAGCTGGTGAACGCAGTCATCGACATCCAGAAGCTGGGGCCGGTATTCGCGACCGGGACCGCCAGCGCCAGCGTCAGGATGCTCCCGCCGACGATGCCCGCCCAGCCCCACAGCAATTGCTTGCGACGCGCGAAACCGCCGCTGAACAGCCCCGCCCGGAAGAACCCCATCCCGATCAGGATCAGCGGCAGCGTTTCGAACACGATCATGAATGGCGCGTTGAAGAAGGGCTCGGTCCAGTGTTCGGTGAAATTGTGCGCGACGAAATCGGGCCAGCTTCCCGTGGTGTGGATGGCGGTTTCCGTCGCTTTGTCTCCGATCAGTTCGCCCTTCTGGGTATCCATCTTCCCGACCATCGGGCCGAGCTTGGGATCATCGGCAGCGCCCGGCGCGATGGCGACGAGCGGGATGAGGTTCATGATGACCCAGAGCAGGCCGCCGACAAGATAGCCGAGGAAGCCGAGCACCAGCAGGTTGCGCGCTTCCCACCGCAGGAAGATGAGCGCGACGAGGCCCGCCAGCGCGTACAGCGTCAGGATGTCCCCGCGCCAGATGAAGAAATAATGGATAAGACCAAAGCCCAGCAGTACGACCAGCCGCCGCGCCAGCAGTCCCTTGCCGCTTCCCTTTTCCCACGCTTTCTCGATGAACAGCACCAGGCCGACCCCGAAGAGGATTGTGAACAGCCCGCGCATCTTGCCGTCGACCAACACGAATTGCGCGATCCACATCCAGCGATCGGGATCGCCCGCATCGCTGACGAAAGCCTCGGGCCACATATAGGCGAGCTGCGGCTGGCCGAAGAACACTATATTGGCGGCGAGGATGCCGAGCACGGCGATGCCGCGGATGAAATCGAGATTGGCAAGCCGGTTGGTCTTGGCGACCGGTGCGGCGTTAGCCTCGGCCTCGAAATTTTCCACCTGGTCCGGAGTCGCGGCCGCGTCGCTCATTTGTAATCCCCCGATATCGTCCCGCAGCCTGCATGGCGCGGCGCGGCGATTCGGGAAACCCTCGAGCGCGCAACGTCAGCGGTTTGTCACCAAGCAATCCTGCCCGGCGCGCTGGAGCGAACTGCACGCCCGCTGCGCCTCGGCCTGCGAAGCGAAGCCGCCTGCCTGCAACCGCGTAACGCGCCCCGTCGCGATGAGCAGCCGCTCGCGCCCGGCAATCTCGGGACGGGCAGCGAGG
>JBARVT010000158.1:0-3092 GCA_049646405.1 Alteraurantiacibacter sp. | reverse complement strand
CCGCCGCAGTCTGCGGCAGCGGCAGGCCCGCGCTGTCGTCGGCAGCGACATTCCACCGCCGCAAGTGCTGTGCCACGCGCCCCGCCAGGCCACGATCGGGCGTGACGACGGCAATGCGCTTTTCCGGCTCTTCCAGCGCATGTCGCACTAGCAGCGCAATCGCCTGCGCCTCCTCCTCCGGATTGGCCGTCTCGATCAACGACACGCCCGCCATACGGCGGCGCCTGGCCGACAGGTCGGCCCAGACCTTGCTGGCCTCGGGCGGCAGGAACAGGCTCGATATAGCATGGCTGCGTTCGGGCGGCCCCTTGGCCATTCCTGCCCGGTGCCACGGCTTCACCTCGCCGCGCGCCAGCCCCATGCGATTGAGCAAAAGCTTTAGATGATATTGCGGGTGAGTGACGGCATCGCCCTTGGCGAACGGGGTTTCAAGCAACGGATCGCCCGCGCCGCCAAGCTCGTCCCACACTGTTGCATCCATCGACAGGTCGAAATCGGGCAACACGACCGCGCCGCCCGGCAGCTCGCTCACCGTACGCAGCAAGCGGGCGAGCGCGGGCGCGGCGCTCGTGACGCCGGCAGCGACAAAGGGCGTAGCGGGCGGGTTCTCACGCATCCTGCGCGCGGCTTCCCGGAACAGCAGATTGCGCCGCGCCGCCGCGTCGAGCTCGCCACGCTCGTCCAGCTCGGCGCGCCAAAGCCGTTGCAGGGTAGCGAACAGGTGCAGATTGGCGCGCCAATGGTCCGAAATATCGTCGACCATTGCGACAACCCGTTCGGACAACAGATCGTCGGGCGTGATCTCTTCGACCAGAAGGCGATCCATCACCTGCCCCGTCTCATACGCGAGCCTCAGCAGGGCGCTGCCCTTCGGCGCGTTTTCGGCCCGTTGCTCGCGGATCATCTGCGCAAGCCGGAGCCACCGGCGTGTCGGATCGGCAGCAGGCGGGATCGTCGCGCCTGCGCCGAGCGAATCGAATACCGGCCCCAACGCCTCGTCCAGATCGAGATCGCCGACCATCACCATGCGTGGCATCAGCAGGCCATCGGACCCGGTTTCGCCCGCATGGCGCACGAAGGCCTCGCTCATCGTTCGCGCCGCGCGCGCGCTCGGCAGCAGCAGCGTCAGCCGGGAAAGGCCGGTATCGGGATCGGCATAGCGCGGCATCAACCCAGCGACCAAGGCATCGGCAAAGCCGCGATGGGCGGCGATGGAGTAGATTTGCGGCCCGCGCGCCTCAGACATCGCGCAAGGCGGCTTCGGTCGGGCCTATGGCTTCGGGCGTGCCAACCTCGAACCATTGTCCGGTAAAGGCAGTACCGAACAGGCGGCCTTCCGCGATGGCGCGACTCCACAACACATTGGTGGAGAACTTGCCCTCGGGCGCATCGCGCAGCAGGCGTTTGGCGATCAGCTGGATTCCGGTGAAGACGAAAGGCGCGACCCGGCGATCGGCCCGGCGGCTAACCCGGCCCTCGCCGTCGAGATGAAAGTCGCCCAGCCCGCGGAAATTATGCGCGCCCTTGTGGGGGACGAGCAGCAGCAGCGCATCCATCCGCGTTGCATCCCACGCCTGCGACAAATCGGCGAAGCAATCGCGAGGCCCCTCCAGCCAGATATTGTCCGAGTTCAGGCAGAAGAACGGGTCGGGCAGCATGCCCTGCGCGCGCACGAGGCCGCCGCCCGTCTCCAGCAGTGCGTCGCGCTCGTCGGAAATCGTAACCTCCGGCTGCGCCCGCTCCAGCACATGCGCTTCGAGGCTGTCGGGCAGGTAATGGACGTTCACCACCGCCTTCGCGATACCCGCTTCGGCAAGCCGGTCCAGCGTGTGGTCGATCAGCGGCTTGCCTGCCACCCGCACCATCGGTTTGGGCTGCGTTGCGGTGAGCGGGCGCATCCGCTTGCCCATCCCGGCAGCGAGCACCATCGCGGTGTCGGAGGCAAGATGGCTCACCCCAGCCCCCCGCCGCGTGCATCGCGCACCCCCTGCGGGACATTCGCATCGAACCAGCGCGCCACCGGCTCCAGCGCGGGATGCGCGAGGTCGCGCTCCATTGCGCCCCACACGCGCGGGATCATGGAGAGGTAACGCGGCTTGCCGTCGCGCTTCCACAGCCGTGCGAAAATGCCGACGATCTTGGCATTACGCTGCGCGCCGAGACGGGCGTAGTCAGCATCGAAATCCTCGCTCGTCCCTGCCTGCGACTTGTAAAGATCGAGCATCGCCGCCTCCAGCTTTGGAGAGACCTCGCGCCGCGCATCCTGCAACAGGCTGACGAGGTCGTAGGCCGGGTGGCCGACCAGCGCGTCCTGGAAATCGATCAGCCCCTGCTCGCCGGCATACTGCCCGCGCGGCCCGAGCAGCATGATGTTCTCCGCGTGGTAATCGCGCAGCACGGTGACCCCCGGCGTCTGGCGCAGCAGCAGCGGGCCGAGCGTCTCGCGCCATGCTGCGAGAAAGCCCATGCCGTCGCCCTCGAACCCGGCGGCGGGCGCAAACCAGTCGGGGAACAGCGAGACCTCTTTCAAATAGGTTTCAAGCGAATAATGGTCGAACGGCCCGGGTGGGCGCTTGTGCAGCTCTACCAGCGCCATGATCGCATCCGAATACGCACGCTGCTCTTCGGCCGGATTGTCGTCCAGCCAGTCGCGCATTCGATCGTGCCCGAAATCCTCGATCAGCACGAGGCCGCGCTCCGCATTGTCGGCATAGATTCGCGGGCCACGCAGGCCGTTGTCGGTGAGCCAGCGACCGACATGAAGGAAGGGCCTCGGGTCCTCGTGCGGCGGCGGCGCGTCCATCAGCATGGCCCGGTCCTCGCCCCGGCGCACGCGGAAATAGCGGCGGAAGCTGGCATCGCCTTCCAGTGGCACGATCTCGGCCCCGGCCCAGCCCGCATCCGCCAGAAACTGTTCGACCCCAGCGGGCAGAGCGTTCGTCATGGCATGCGCCCTAGCCAGTCCGCCCCGCCGGTGACAACGGCGAACCGTTCTTGCCCACGGATTTCCAGCGCGATTTGCAGACAACCCGGCTCATCCGCAAAGCCGCCTGCATTCTCGGGCCATTCCGCCAGCAGCACTGCCCCTTCGC
>JBARVT010000157.1:0-7969 GCA_049646405.1 Alteraurantiacibacter sp. | reverse complement strand
TGGATCATCGTCGGCGAGGTCGGGATGACGGCGCTCTACACCCCATTCGTGTTCGACCAGGCGGTGCCGCTCGGCTGGTTCTATTACGTCTTCGGCGCGGTCGTGATCGTGGGTGCAGGCAATGCCGTGAACCTCACCGACGGGCTGGACGGACTTGCCACCATGCCCGTGGTGATCGCGGCGGGTGCCTTTGCGCTTATTTGCTACCTCGTCGGGCGCGCGGACTTTTCCGACTATCTCGGTATCCCGCATGTGCTGGCCGCGGGCGAGCTGGCCATCATGTGCACCGCCATCATGGGCGCTGGACTGGCCTTCCTGTGGTACAATGCGCCGCCCGCTGCCGTCTTCATGGGGGACACCGGTTCGCTGGCGCTCGGCGGAGCGCTGGGCGCCATCGCGGTGGCCAGCCATCACGAGATCGTGCTTGCTATCATCGGCGGCCTGTTCGTGCTCGAAGCCGTCAGCGTGATCGTGCAGGTCTTCTGGTTCAAGCGGACCGGCAAGCGCGTCTTCCGCATGGCACCAATCCACCACCATTTCGAACAGCTGGGCTGGAGCGAGAGCAAGGTCGTCATCCGGTTCTGGATCATTGCCATCGTGCTCGCCGTGATCGGCCTTGCCACGCTGAAGCTGCGGTGATTACGGCGGAGGCCTTTCGCGGCAAACGCTTTGTCGTGCTGGGCCTTGCACGTTCCGGCATGGCGGCGGCGGAGAGCCTGCTGGCAAGCGGGGCGGAAATCACCGCGTGGGACCGCCGCCACCAGCCGCGCGAGGAGCTGGAAGGCCGCGCGCATATCGCCGATCCGCTCGAGATCGACCTTGTCGGCTTTGACGGCATTGTCGTCTCTCCCGGCGTGCCGCTCAACACGCATCCATTGACCGAAAAGGCCGCGCGTGCCGGAGTGCCGGTGATCGGCGATATCGAGCTGTTCGCGCTGGCCCGTGCCGAACTGCCGCCGCATCGCGTGATCGGCATTACGGGAACGAATGGGAAATCGACGACCACGGCGCTGGTGCATCACCTGCTGGAGCAGGCGGGCGTCGCGACGCGCATGGGCGGCAATATCGGACTACCCATCCTTGGCGAAGAGCCGTTGCCCGATAACGGCGTCTACGTGCTGGAGCTGTCAAGTTACCAGATCGACCTCACCCGCTCGCTCGCCTGCGAAGCGGCGGCCCTGATCAACATCACGCCCGACCATCTCGATCGCTACGCGGACTTCAACGCCTACGCATTTTCGAAAGGCAGGCTTTTCGCGATGCAGGGCAGCGGGCAGTTTGCGGTGTTCGGCTGCGACGACATTCCGACGCAGGCGGTGCAACAGGCAGAGGCGAACCGCCGCGCGCCGGGCCTCGCCATCTGCTGCGACCGCGCCGAGTGGGTGGATCGACAGCCGGGCTGGCCGAGCCTGCAAGGCCCGCACAATCTCCAGAACGTTGCCATCGCCGCCGAACTGGCACAGCGCATGGGGCTGACAAAGCAGCAGGTGCTGGACGGCCTCACCAGTTTCGACGGCCTCGCACACCGGATGGAGCGAGTTTCGACCTGCAACGACATCCTGTTCGTTAATGACAGCAAGGCGACCAATCCCGCTTCCGCTGCCCCGGCGCTCGCCGCCTTTCCGCCCGAGGGTGACGGCCCGCGCATACACTGGATTTGCGGCGGGCTGGCCAAGGAAGACAATCTGGGCGATTGCACGCCCTTCTTCGGCCATGTCGCGCGCGCCTATACGATCGGCGAGGCGGGCGGGATGTTTGCCGACCTGCTCGGACCGCACATGGCGGTCGAACGCTGCGAATTCCTCGCCGAGGCCGTCCGCCGCGCGGTCGAGCACGCCAGGGCGGGCGACGTCGTGATGCTCAGCCCCGCCTGTGCCAGTTTCGACCAGTTCCGCGATTATGAAATCCGCGGCGACACATTCCGAGAGCTTGTGGCCGAGCTCGGCTGCGGTGGGGACCGCGCGTCCTGCGGCTTGCGCGCCCGGAGCGCGGCATGAGCGTGGGCGACATCTACATCCCGCGCCCGGGCGAGAGGGGCAGCCCTTCCGGTCCGCGAATGCGCCGAGACTGGAAGCGTGAACTGCATGTCTGGTGGCGCGAAATTGACCGCTGGTTACTATGCTTCATTGTCATGCTGATGCTGATCGGCACGCTGTCCGTGGCCGCCGCGTCTCCGGCGAGCGCGCGCCGCCTCTCGACCGATGCCGAGACGCTACCGGACCTGTATTTCTTCTGGACCCACGTGAAGTTGCAGCTGCTTGGCCTGTGTATCATGCTTGGCACTTCGATCCTCCCGCTCACGCTGTTGCGGCGCGGAGCGCTGGCTCTGGCGGCGGCGATGTTGTTCTTCCTGTTTCTCGTGCCATTCATCGGTTTCGAGGTGAACGGGGCGAAACGCTGGATCAATCTCGGCATGTCGCTTCAGCCCAGCGAGTTCATGAAGCCCGCTTTCGCCATCACCCTCGCCTGGATCCTGTCGTGGAAAGTGCGCGACCCGAGGCTCCCCGTCATTGGCGTCTCGGGTGCCTTTGTCGGCCTTATCATCGTGCTGCTGATGCTCCAGCCGAACCTTGGCGCAGCAATCCTGTTTGCTGGCGGGTGGTTCGTGATGGTGATGCTGGCTGGCTTGCCCTTGCAGCGCATCGGTATGCTGACCGGTGGCGGCGTTGCGCTGATGCTGGCGGCGTATATCTTTTACGAAAACGCCCGCAATCGTATCGACGGCTTCCTCGGCGGGCCGAGCGCATATGACCATGTCGACCTGGCCGGGCGCACGCTGCAGGGGGGCGGCTGGACGGGCAGCGGCTTCTGGCTGGGCACACAAAAGATGCGCCTGCCCGAAGCGCATACCGATTATATCTTCTCCGTAATCGGCGAGGAATTCGGCCTGATCGTGTGCGGCATCGTGGTGCTGCTCTATCTCGCCATCGTGTTGCGCGTGCTGGTGCGCATGGTGGACGAGGACCGGCTGTTCATCATCCTTGCCGCCAGCGGACTGACCGCGATGTTCGGCGGGCAGGCTTTCATCAACATGCTGGTGAACCTGCAGCTCTTCCCGTCGAAAGGGATGACGCTGCCGCTCGTCAGCTATGGCGGCTCGTCCACGCTCGCCATCTGTTTCACCGTGGGACTGCTGCTGGCGGTGACTCGCCGCAACCCCTATCTCGCCCGAGAGCCGTTCGATCTGAAAGCGTCGTTCGAGAAAGAGGGTGAATTATGACCGCATCGTCCCGCCATTTTGTGCTGGCCGCCGGGGGGACCGGGGGGCATTTGACTCCCGCCTTTGCGCTCGCGAGCGAGCTGGAGCGGCGCGGTCACCACATCGCGCTGATCACCGATGAACGCGGTGCGGCGATCCCGGGCAAGCCAGATTTCCTCACCGCGCATGTCCTGCCGGCGGGCCGTTTCGGCAAGAACCCGCTGACCTGGCTGAAGGGTGCGTCTGCCGTGCTGAAAGGGCGCGGAATGGCGAAACGGCTCTACGAGACGTTCCAGCCGAGCGCCGTCATCGGCTTCGGCGGCTATCCTGCATTGCCTGCGCTGCTCGGTGCGCAGTCCGCGGGCATCCCCACGGTGATTCACGAGCAGAACGCGGTGCTTGGCCGGGTCAACCGCCTGTTGGCAGGCCGCGTCGATGCCATCGCCGTCGCCTATCCCGATGTCGACCGGCTCGATCACAAGCATAAGGGCAAGGTGCATTTAGTCGGCAACCCGGTGCGGCCCGAAGTCCTCTCGTTGCGCGATGAGCCATTCCCCGCCTTTACCGAAGATGGCCTTTTCCGCGTGCTGGTGACGGGCGGCAGTCAGGGCGCGCGCGTGCTGTCACAGATCGTGCCGCTGGGCCTGTCCATGCTTCCGACCGCGCTGCGCAGCCGCTTGCAGGTGACGCAGCAATGCCGCCCGGAAGACCTGGATGGCGTGCGCAAGACCTATGCCGATTACGATATCCCGGCGGAGCTCGGCACCTATTTCGAGGATATGGCGAGCCGGCTGGCCGATGCGCATCTGTTCATCGGGCGCGCCGGTGCCTCGACCATCGCGGAGCTGACTGCGGTGGGTCGCCCGGCGATCCTCATCCCGCTCCCGATTGCTACCGACGATCACCAGAGCGCCAATGTGCGCGAGATGGTCGCGGCAGGGGGCGCGAGGGCGATCAAACAGCCGATGAGCACGGTCGCCGATCTCGACCAGGCGGATTTCTCGGACAAGGCAAACTCCGACCGGCTAAAGCAGTCCGATGTACTGCAACGCCTCGCCAAGGATGTAAGCCGCCAGATCCAGGCGATGGCGCAACGACCCGATACGCTCGCCAACGCCGCGCATGCCGCCTTCAACTGCGGCAGGCCGAAAGCGGCGAGCGATCTTGCCGACCTCGTCGAAGGCTTCGGCGGGGCGGACATGATGGACGTGATCCGCGTCGGCGATAACAATGCGCGCGGCGCCTCGCAGGGTGTCGAGGCGGGGCAGGCTGCCTCGCGGGGGCGCGCCGAATGAAAGCCATCGGCACCGATATCGGCACGATCCATTTCGTCGGCATCGGCGGGATCGGCATGTCGGGTATTGCCGAGGTGATGCACAATCTGGGCTACACCGTGCAGGGCAGCGACCTCAACGAAAGCCCGCGGGTCGAGGCTTTGCGCGAGGCCGGCATGACCGTGCATATCGGCCATGACGAGGGCAATCTGGGCGATGCCGCCGTGGTGGTCACCTCTACGGCAGTGAAGCGCACCAATCCCGAAGTTGCTGCCGCGCTCGAAAACCGCGTCCCGGTGGTTCGCCGCGCTGAAATGCTCGCCGAGCTGATGCGGCTCAAGAAGACTGTCGCCGTTGCCGGAACGCACGGTAAAACGACCACAACCAGCATGGTCGCGGCCCTCCTCGATGCGGGCGGGGTGGACCCGACCGTCATCAATGGCGGCATTATCGAAAGCTACGGCTCCAACGCGCGGCTTGGTGGCAGCGAGTGGATGGTGGTGGAGGCTGATGAGAGCGACGGCAGCTTCCTTAGGCTCGACGGGACCATCGCCGTCGTCACAAATATCGATCCCGAGCATCTCGACCATTACGGCAGTTTCGATGCGGTAAAGGATGCCTTCGTCCAGTTCATCGAGAACGTGCCGTTCTATGGCGCGGCGGTGCTGTGCCTCGATCATGACGAGGTGCGCAACGTCATCGCCAAAGTGCGAGACCGGCGGGTGATTACCTACGGCTTCTCCGTCCATGCCGATGTGCGGGCCGACAATGTCGTGCCGACAGGCGACACGACTCGTTTCGATGTCGTGCAAACGTCGCGCGACGGTGTCGAAACGCGCATCGACAATGTCGAATTGCCGATGCCGGGCCGACACAATGTACAAAATGCTCTCGCGGCGATTGCGGTGGCGTTGGAAATGGATTGCAGCGCCGGTGCGATCCGTGAAGGCTTTTCGCGCTTCGGCGGGGTGAAGCGGCGCTTCAGTCACGTGGGTGAAATCGACCTCGGCGCGGATATCGGCGTCAAGGTGATCGACGATTACGCGCACCATCCCGTTGAAATCAGGGCAGTTCTTTCCGCCGCGCACGATGCGGCCAAGGGGCGCGTCGTCGCGGTGGTGCAGCCGCATCGCTACACCCGCCTGCGCGACTTGCTGGAGGATTTCCAGGGCGCCTTCGTGGATGCCGACCTCGTCTATGCTACGCCTGTTTACCCGGCGGGCGAGGAGCCGATCGAGGGGGTGGACGAACACGCGCTGGTCGCGGGACTGAAGGCGCGGGGCCACAGGTTGGCACAAACTGTCACGGGGCCTGCCGATCTTGCGGAAAAGCTGAGCCAGGCCCTTGCGCCGGGCGACATGGTGGTGTGCCTCGGAGCGGGCGACATCACCAAATGGGCAGCCGGCCTCGCCACCGATGTCGCCAAATTCCGCGCCGGGGAAAGTGGCTGATATCATGGACGAACTGCAGCACGGCGAGGAACTTCGGGTCGGCGGTGCACCCGGTAGCGCAGAAGGACCGGGAACGGACGGTCTCGTCCCCGTCGCGGTCGAAGGCGTCCTGAAAAAGGACGCGCCGCTCGCCAAGCTGGTCTGGTTCAAAAGCGGCGGCAATGCGGATTGGCTGTTCGAGCCGGCAGACCTCGAAGACCTCACCACGTTTATCGCCGCGCTGGAGCGGGGCACGCCGATCATGGCGCTGGGTCTCGGCTCCAACCTCATCATCCGCGACGGCGGGGTGCCGGGTGTCGTGGTGCGTCTGGGCAAGCCCTTCGCCACGGTCGAGGTGAAGCGCGATTGCGTGATCGAATGTGGCGGGGGCGCACCGGGTATCCTCGTCGCTTCCAGCGCGCGCGATGCGGGGATTGCAGGGCTGGAGTTCCTGCGCGGCATTCCCGGCACGGTCGGCGGCTTCGTGCGGATGAACGGCGGGGCTTACGGCCGTGAGGTGGCTGATATCCTTGTCGATTGCGATGTCGTCATGCCGGACGGGAACTGCATCACGCTGCCCGTGGAGGATCTCGACTATTCCTATCGCCACTCGCGGCTTACCGAGGGGGGCATCGTCGTCTCCGCCCGGTTCAAGGGCGAACCCGGCGACCCGGAGGAAATCGGCGCGGAGATGGATCGCATCGCCGAGGCGCGCGAAACCTCGCAGCCGCTGCGCACCAAGACGGGCGGCAGCACGTTCAAGAACCCGGTGCGCGACGCCAATGGACCGAAGGCATGGCAGCTTGTCGACGAGGCGGGTTGCCGCGGCCTGCGCAAGGGCGATGCGCAGGTGAGCGAGAAGCACTGCAATTTCCTCATCAACCACGGCGATGCGACGAGCGCCGATATCGAAGCGCTGGGCGAGGAAGTTCGCCGCCGCGTTTCGGAGAAAACCGGGGTGAATCTCGAATGGGAAATCAAACGGGTGGGGCGGCCTTGACCTGATGGCGCGCCTCTCCCCCGTGCATATCCTCGTCCTCATGGGCGGCTGGGCGAACGAGCGCGAGGTTTCGCTCATGTCCGGCAAGGGTGTCGCCGACGCGCTCGAAAGCGCGGGCCACAAGGTTACCCGGCTTGACATGGAGCGCGATGTCGCCGCGCGCATTGCCCAAGCCGCGCCCGATGTCGTCTTCAACGCGCTGCATGGCGTCCCGGGAGAGGACGGGACTGTGCAGGGCATGCTGGACCTGATGGGCGTGCCCTACACCCATTCGGGCCTCGCCACCTCGGTCGTCGCCATCGACAAGGAGCTGACCAAGCAAGCGCTTGTTCCCCACGGCGTGCCGATGCCGGGCGGGCGGATCGTCGCATCGGAAGAGCTTTACGAAGCCGATCCCATCGCGCGGCCATATGTGCTCAAACCCGTCAACGAAGGCAGCAGCGTCGGCGTCGCTATCGTCACAGAGGAAAGCAATGTCGGCAATCCGATCGCGCGCGATGCCAAGGGGCCGTGGCAGCAATTCGAGCGGCTGCTGGCCGAACCCTATATTCGCGGGCGCGAACTGACGACGGCGGTGATCGACACGGCGGAAGGCGCGAAATCGCTGGGCGTCACCGAGCTTGTCATCGACAGCGGTTTCTACGATTTCGAGCACAAATATACAGATGGCAAGACGACCCATGTCTTTCCCGCCGATATCCCGGACAACATTGCCGCGTTGTGCCATCGCTTCGCCGCGCGGGCGCACAAGGTGCTGGGCTGCCACGGCACCAGCCGCACCGATTTTCGCTGGGACGACGAGCGCGGCGAGGACGGATTGTTCGTGCTGGAAACGAACACGCAGCCGGGCATGACACCGCTCAGCCTTGTCCCCGAACAGGCCAAGCATTGCGGCATCGAATACCCCGACCTTTGCGAGATGATCGTCGAGGACGCGCTGCGGCGGTCCGGGAAGTTAGGCTGATGGCGCGCACAGTCACCCGCAATACGAAAGGCGTCCGCCTTCAGGCCCGCGCGCAGGGCAACAGCCGCCGGGTTCGCTCCGCGCGCAACACCGGTGCCACCG
>JBARVT010000156.1:0-19669 GCA_049646405.1 Alteraurantiacibacter sp. | reverse complement strand
CCTAAGGCCTTCATCACTCACGCGGCATTGCTGGATCAGGCTTTCGCCCATTGTCCAATATTCCCCACTGCTGCCTCCCGTAGGAGTCTGGGCCGTGTCTCAGTCCCAGTGTGGCTGATCATCCTCTAAGACCAGCTAAGGATCGTCGCCTTGGTGAGCCTTTACCTCACCAACTAGCTAATCCTACGCGGGCCCATCCAAAGGCGATAAATCTTTGGTCCGAAGACATTATCCGGTATTAGCTCAAATTTCTCTGAGTTATTCCGAACCTTAGGGCAGGTTCCCACGCGTTACGCACCCGTGCGCCACTCCCTCCGAAGAGGGCGTTCGACTTGCATGTGTTAGGCATGCCGCCAGCGTTCGTTCTGAGCCAGGATCAAACTCTCAAGTTTGTGTCACTTACCAAACAGGCACCCCGAGGGGCCGACCTGCAAGGCAAGAGCTTCAAGGAGCCGATACCTGCACTGTCAAACGTAATGGATACGAATGAACATGCATCACCCAGCGCCCGCGTGGTGCGAGCGAAGGATGTGGCAATCGGCTTATATTAACCGGTACCCGGAGCCTTGAGGTCCCCGGACCGGGCGCCGTCGCCCACATGTCCCTTCATCAAAAACCGACAATGTCAAAGAGCCACTCAACATAAAAACCGGACAGCGAAGGTGTCCCCGATTTACACCGGGGGACCGGCTATCCAGATATGTTGGCGACCAACGCTTGCGAAGCCGGCTGAACCGTCAGCGCCGCGTCGGTGAGAGGGCATATATGGGTGGGTTTGAGTCGGGTCAACGCCTTTTTGCAATTTTATTTCGCGGTAGCGTCGATTTCGTCCAAAATCCCTGGATCCTTGGGAGCCTGCACCCCTCGTGCCTTTGAAATATGGAGATTTTCAGCCGCAACTCAAGCTCCGCGATCTTCGCGAACACTTTTGCGAAGGATATCGTACCTATAGCATGGAGCCATCATGAAGGACGCGGCGACAGGCGAAATGGCGGAGATCGCCAACCGTGGCGATGGAACGACGCCCGCAATCTCGCTCATACTGCCCATATATAATGGGGAGCGGTTCCTTGCAGACGCGCTCGAATCCATCCTCGCGCAAAACTTTACGAATTTCGAGCTGATCTGCGTTGACGACTGTTCAAGCGATTCGACGCCTGCGATCCTTCGCGACTACGCCGCGCGCGACTCGCGCGTTCGCGTCCTCACCAACGAATCGAACATGAAGCTGCCTGCCAGCCTCAACCGTGGTTTCGCCGCTGCGCACGGCAAGTGGCTGAGCTGGACGTCGGACGACAACCTTCTGCTGCCCGATACGCTGGCGACGCTCGCCGACGCGATGGCGAGGCACAAGAATGTCGACATCGTCCATGCCGATTACCGGATCATCGACGAGGCCGGCACGCGGCAGAAGCTCGTTACCACCGGCCCGGCGCAAGACGTCGTGATCGACAACGTCATCGGCTGCTGCTTCCTCTACCGCCGCGAGGTGGACGCAAAGCTGGGCGGCTACGACGAGATGCTGTTCGGCGTGGAGGATTACGATTTCTGGCTGCGCGCCCATGCGGCGGGCTTCACCTTCCACCGGATCGAGCGCGAGCTCTACCTTTACCGTCGCCATGGCGGCAGCCTGACCGATCAGCGCGGGCGGCAGATCCAGCGCCTTGTGCATGACAGGCTGGCGAAGGACGTCGCCGTGCTCCCCGCCTCTCCTTTTCGTGCGCGCGCGCGCGTGCGACTGGCGACACGCGACCATTTCACGCTGCGGCCCAGCCACTTGCTGGGTGCGTTGCGCGATTCACCCGTCACGGTGATCCGCCATGGCCGTGCCATCGCCACGTGGGCGCGCCACGCCGCCGCGATGCGGGTGCGCCGCCTGCTCGGGCGTTAACCTGCAACGGGTGCTAACGCCGCCACGTTGAGGCAATCTTTACGCGCGGAGGGTTAATGGCGGCTCGATGCGAACCTGCCCCGCCTCTACCCTGACCGGCCGCCAGCCGACGACCCGTCGCGCGTGCTTGCGCGCCCGATAGACGCCATGTCGTTTCGCAAATCGCTCGCCGTCAATTTCTTTGCCTCCTCCGGCGCGACGCTCGTGCAGTTCGTCGTGTCGCTCATCGTGGCGCGCATTCTCACCCCGGCGGAGATCGGCGTCTTCTCCATCGCCGTGGTGATCGTTGCCATCGCCCATGTCTTCCGTGAATTCGGTGTCGGCTCCTACCTTCAGCGCGCGCAGTCCATCGGCAAGGACGAGGTGCGCTCGGCGCTGGCGGTCGCCTATGTGCTCGCCTTCGGCATGGCGGCGATCATATTTGCAAGCAGCGGCTTCGTCGCGCGATGGTTCGGCTATCCCGATATCGCACCCGTCATGCGCGTCCTCGCGCTGGGCTTCCTGTTAATTCCCTTTGGATCGGTGCCGCTTGCGCTGTTGCTGCGCGAATACGATGCAACGAAGATCGCGGTGGCGACCGCGGCGGGCACTTCGGCCTACAGCATCACCTGCATCGGTCTTGCGCTGGCGGGATGGGGCGCGGTGAGCCTTGCCTGGGCAAACCTTGCCAATATCCTTGCGAGCGGCCTCGCCTTCTTGTGGGCGCGCCCTCTGCATATGTCCTACCACCCGCGCTTTCGCGAGCTGGGCGGCATCATCCGCTTCGGCAGCGGGGCGCTGTTTGCCAATCTCGTAAAGGCAGGGAACGACGCGGTGCCCGACATTGTGCTGGGCAAGATCGGTACGGCGAGGCAAGTCGGCCTCGTCAGCCGCGCCAATTCGACCGTGCACATCTTCACCTATGTCGCAGGCTCGGCGATGACATTCGGCTCGCAGACTTATCTCGCCAAGGCCTTCCACGCAGGCGAGTCGTTAGAGCCTATCATGCACCGCGCCATCGCACTGGTGACGGGCGTGGGCTGGCCGCTGCTGGCCGTCACCGCAATCGTCGCCAATGAGGTGATCGTCACCTTGTACGGATCACAATGGAGCGCCGCCGCGCCCGCCGTGCTGCCGCTCGCGCTGATGGCGGCGATCGAGCTGACCTTCCACTATCATGTCTCGGCCTTCAACGCGGTGGACCGGCCCGCGCTGGCCGCGATCCCGCTGACTGTGACGGCGGCGATGCGCGCGGTGCTCGCGCTCGCGCTGTTTTCGGGCGACCTTGTCTCCTTTGCCTGGGCGCTGATGCTGGCGACGCTGGCGACCGCGCCGGTCTGGTTCGCTTTGCAGCACCGGCATTTGCGTATGCGCGCGACCGGCTTTCTCGCCATGCTGCTGCCGAGCGCGGTGCTCGCGGCACTGTGTGCAGGGGCCGCGTGGCTTGCGCTGGAGGCAGTACGCAGCATCGGGGTCGGGAGCCCGCTGCTCACCCTGATAGCGATTGCCGCGCCGATCGGACTTGCGTGGCTCGCCGGACTATGGCTGTTGTCGCATCCGCTTTGGGTCGAAATCGGGCTAGTGGCCCGGACCTTCCGCCTGAAGCTCCTCCCGCGCGCGCGCGGCAAAGGTATGTCGTGACGCGGCGATCCATCCTGTTCTGCATGCGCTTCGCCGACGACCAAGGCTTCGTCTGGCGCACTGTCGTCGACCTGCGCGACCGTGTGGCGCGGCTGTTGCCGGACTACGATTGCTTCGTCGCCTTTCCGAAATTGACGGGTAATACGGCGCACGCACCAAAGCACCTTCAGCCGGTAGAGCTGGATTGCTATCGGCTATCAAATACCGATAAGCGCGCGCTAGGCTCCTTCGTCGAGCGCTCCGACACCGCCGCCATGGTCTATATGAGCGCGCTGCCCACCACGCTCGACATGCGCTTTCTCCGCTCGCTGGGTGTCGCCACAATCAACACCGAGGAAGACAGTTTCGACCATTCGCAACACGATGGCTTGCCCAAGCGCCTTGCAAAGTTCGTCACGCGGCGATTGCTGAAACGCCAGCTGCATACTCTCCACATAGCCAATTCGCCATCGCAAGGCGTGTGGCTGCGCTCCTATGCCTGCATCCCGGACGAGAGGCTAATTGTGATCCCAAACGGGATAGACACCGAGCGATTCTCTCCCGCAGAACGCACCGAGCACGAAGACTTGCACGTCCTGTGCGCCGGACAAGCCCGCAGCGAGAAGCGCATCGACACGGTCATTCGCTGCGCCGCCCGCATCTTTGCGCAGCCGGAATTCGATGGTACGACTTTCACCTATGTCGGAGACGGGCCGATGATGGTTGAGTGGCAGGCTGAAGCGGACAGGCTCGGTCTCCGCGAACGCTTTTTATTTGCAGGGGCGCAGGCGGACCTCGTGCCGGTGTACCGCGCGTCCGACATTTTCGTGCATGCGGCGGAGCGGGAGAGTTTCGGCCTTGTCATCGCCGAGGCGATGGCATGCGGCCTGCCCGTCGTCGCCAGCGCTGCGGCCGGGCCAAGCGAGATCGTCGAGGATGGCGCCACGGGTGCGCTGATCCCGGTCGAGGACGAGCACGCATTCCAGGCCGCCATCGAGAGCTACCTCCGCGATCCCGCCAGAATACGCGCGCATGGTCATGCCGCGCGGGAGCGGGCCGTGGAGCATTACGCGATGGAGCGGCAGGCCCACGACATGGCCGCAGCGATACGCAGCGCCATCGAAGACTAGACAAGTTTGCGGGCATTCGCCCCGGCGTGCTATACCTTCACCGCTTGCCGCAGCAGGGACGCGTCGGCGGGCAGGAGAGGTCGACATGACACATCTTTGGCTCGCAGCCGCGCTTGCGCTGCTCCTCGCTCCGGAGGAGGCGCAGGACCCGGGCGACGGGGTCGAGGACGGGGCCGATCCGGGCGACGGCTTTATCGCCACCGAGACATTCGAACTCGAAGCCGATCGCTACCGCCGCCTGACCGTGCAAGTCTCGATCATGGGCGAGGGTCCGTTCCGCTTCATGGTCGACACCGGCGCGCAGGCGACCGTTCTCTCCGCAGAGCTTGCAGACAGGCTTGCCCTGACCGACCGCCGCCTCGCCACTCTTGTTGGCATCGCCAGCAGCCGGCCGGTCGAAACCGCTTTCGTGTCCGATGTGACGCTTGGCGAGCGCAATTTCTTCGTCCGCAACGCGCCCATTGTCGAAGGTGCCCATATCGGCGAGGCGGACGGAATCCTCGGGCTCGACAGCTTACAGGACCAGCGCGTCCTCATCGATTTTCGCAGCGGCGAGATGACCGTCTCTGACAGTTTCGAGAGCGGCGGGGCGAACAGCTACGACATCGTGGTGCGCGCGCGCGAAAGGCTTGGCCAACTCATCATCCACCGCGCCGAGGTGGACGGGGTGCGCACCGCAGTCATTATCGACACGGGCGCTTCGGCAAGCATGGGCAACATGGCGCTGGAACGGCGGATGCGCAGCCGGCAGCCCTCGTCGAACTCGGTATTGACCGACGTGAACGGGGTGGAAGCGACAAGCGAGGTGCGCGTCGCTCGCCGGATCGAGATGGACCGCATCCAGCTCACCAATATTCCCATCTCCTTCGTTGACTCGCCCAGCTTCCATGCGCTCGACCTTGCCGATCGCCCTGCGCTGATCATGGGCATGGACGAGCTGCGCATGTTTAACCGTGTCGCGATCGATTTCCGCAGTCGCCGCGTGCTGTTCGACATGCCGGGTGACGTGCCGGGCGACCAGGCGTGGAACTTCGGCGAGCGGGCCAGCCGGATCGACTGACCTTGCCGCGGCACGCCGCGCGCCCCACCTTGGGCGACGCATGCGGGATTTCGGGGCCAATACGGGACAAAGGTTGGTGGGCGAAAGCGCCGACTGGGCGACCATGCGTCGCTTCCTGCCATATCTCTGGCCCAAGGGCCGCCCGGACCTTAAGCGCCGTATCGGCGGGGCGACACTGTTCGTCCTGCTCGCCAAGGGCGTGACCCTCGCACTCCCCCTCGCCTATGCCCGCGTGGTGGATCTTATGGCGGCGGACGGAGATCCGGCCCTGTGGGTCGCGCTCGGCCTCGTCATTGCCTACGCCGCTGGGCGCTTCGCCAGTACGGCGTTCGACCAGCTGCGCAACATCACCTTCAATCGCGTCAGCCAGGACGCCGTGCGCAGCCTGACCGAAGACGTGTTCGAGCGGCTTCACCGCCTGTCTCTGCGCTACCACCTCTCTCGCCGCACCGGAGAGCTGACCCGGGTAATCGAACGCGGCACCCGCTCCATCGGCAGCATGCTGTATTTTCTGCTGTTCAACATCCTGCCGACCATCATCGAGCTGGTCGTGGTCGCAATCATTTTCTGGACGATCTTCGGCTTCGAACTGGTTGCCGCCACCGCCGTCACCATCTTTGCCTTTGTCTGGGTGACGCAGGCCATCACCGAATGGCGGGTGAAGCTGCGCAAGGAGATGAACGACCTCGACGGGCAGGCCATGTCACGCGCGGTCGACAGCCTGCTGAATTACGAGACGGTGAAGTATTTCGGCGCGGAGGGGCGCGAACAAGCGCGCTATTCGCACTCCGCGCGCGCATATGCCGAGGCGGCGATCAAGACCGAGAACTCGCTCGGCCTGCTCAACATGGTGCAGGCCTTCATCATGGCGCTGCTGATGGGTGGCGCGATGGCGTGGACGGTATGGGAATGGTCGAACGGGCGGCTGACGCCGGGCGATCTCGTGCTGGTGAACACGTATCTCATGCAGCTTTTCCGCCCGCTCGACATGCTCGGCTGGGTCTATCGCTCTATAAGGCAGGGGCTGATCGACATGGCCGACATGTTCCGCCTGCTGGATACCGAAGTCGAGGTGGGCGACGCGCCCGGCGCGCCCGCGCTGGCGGTGCGCCGCCCGGTCGTTTGTTTCGAGGATGTCGATTTCGGCTACGAGCCGGACCGGCAGATCCTGCACGGGCTCAGTTTCGAGGCGCCGGCGGGTAGCACCGTCGCGCTCGTCGGCCCGTCGGGCGCGGGCAAGTCCACCATCGGGCGGCTGCTGTTCCGCTTTTACGATCCGTGGGCGGGGCGTATCTGCGTGGATGGCAAGGACATCGCCGAAGTAACGCAGGAGAGCCTTCGCGCCGCCATCGGCATCGTCCCGCAGGACAGCGTGCTGTTCAACGATACGGTCGGCTACAACATCGCCTACGGCCGCGGCGATGCGGACGAAGCGGCGATCCGGCGCGCGGCGGAAGGGGCGAGCATCCTGCCTTTCATCAAGGCGCTGCCCAATGGCTTCGATACCGAAGTCGGTGAGCGCGGGCTGAAGCTGTCGGGCGGTGAGAAACAGCGCGTCGCCATCGCGCGTACTCTGCTGAAGGATCCGCCGATCATGTTGCTCGACGAAGCGACGAGCGCGCTGGATTCGCGCACCGAGCAGGACATCCTCACCACCCTCAATCGCGTCAGCGCGGGCCGCACGACCATTGCTATCGCGCACCGGCTGTCGACCATCGCCGATGCCGACATCATCAACGTGATGGAAGTCGGCCGCATCGTCGAAAGCGGCAGCCATGCCGCGCTCTTGAAGCGCGACGGGCTCTACGCCGAGATGTGGAACCGCCAGCTTTCGGAAGAAGCCGAAGTGCTGGCGGCGGAATGATCAGCCGCCTGCGGGCACGCGCGGATCGAACAGATCGATGCCGTCCGCCGGGATCACTTCCACGTCGCCACGCAACGCGCGCAGTGCGTCGATAAATGCTGATGCATTGCCGACGATTACGACGCTCGCTGCATCGGGATCGAAGTAGCGAGCCGCAGCCTCGGTCGCCTGCGCGCTCGTCACCGCGTTCACCATCTCGTCGTAGCGGGCGATCTGCGCCGGATCGACGCCCTGCGTCAGCAGGCCCGCCAGCACCGCACCGTACCCGGACGAGCTTTCCAGCGTGCGGCCATAACCGCCGGTGAGGAACAGCCGCCGCTTGTCGAGCAGGTCGTCGTCCAGTGGTTCGGTCCCGATCCGTGCGAATTCGTTCAGCATCACTTCGAGAACCTCGTCCACCGTCTCGTTCGCGGTCTGCGTGCTGGCGGAGACGAGCGAGCCGTCGGCAAGGTCCGAAATGCCCGAATAGGAGCCGTAGGACAGCGCGCGTTTAGTGCGGATTTCCTCGAACAGCCGCCCGCTCGACCCGCCGCCGAGCACCGAATTGGCAAGTTCGAGCGGGAAATAGTCGCCGTCCGAAAGGTTTGGCCCGCGCCCGACGAGATAGACTGCGGCCTGTCCTGCATCGGGCATGTCGATAACAACGGTGCGTGCATCGCGAACCTCGCCAGCACGCTGAGCCGTCACCGTCGGCGCAGCGCCGCTACCGCGCCAGTCGCCGAACAATTCTTCGGCCAGCGCGAAGGCATCCTCGGGTGCCATCCCGCCGCTTACCACGATCTGCACACCCTGCGGTTGCCAATAGGCCTGGCGATGCGCCAGCAGGTCTTCGCGCGAAATCGCCTGAAGCGAATCAACCGTGCCGCTGGAAATATTCCCATAGGCCGCATCGCCATAAAGGATCGGGCGCAGCGCCATGCGGGCAAGCGAGGCGGGCTCACTCATAGCAACGCGTACGCCTTCCAGCGCACGGTCGCGCTCGCGGTCGAACACGTCCTGCGGATATTGCGCGTCGCGGATCACGTCGGACAATACCTCGCCCGCTGCTACCATGTTGGCTACCGGGGCGTTGAGGAAGAAGCGCGTATTGTCAGTCGACGCGCTGCCGCCCATGCTCGCGCCGAGGCTTTCTAGCCGCGCCGCGATGGCGCGCGCATCCATGGTGGAGGTGCCGTATTCGGCCAGCGATGCGGCGAGGTTGGCGGTGCCGGACATGGTCCGCTCGTCCGAGATACTGCCGCCCGGCACCAGCACATTCACCGTCGCCATCGGCACATCGCCGGTCTGCACGGCCAGCACCTCGATGCCATTCGCCAGCGTGCGGGTCGCGAATTCGGGCACGGCGACCGTGGGTGCCTGGCCCGGGCCAGGAGGCGCCACGCGCTCGCCTTCAGGTCGCACGGCCAGCGGCTCGCCCACCGGGGCGGGCAGCTTGCGGAATGTCGGCATCGGCTCGGGATTGGCGAAGGTCGAGGGATCGAACTCACCCTTGGTCAGCGTGAAATCGACGCGCGATTCCGGCGACAACCAGGTCTGCGCCACGCGCTGCACGTCCGCTGCAGTGACTTCCAAGATGGCCTCGATCCGGCGGTCCGCCGCATCGGGATCGCCGGTGGAGACGAGCGCCTCTCCCAGTTCGAAGGCCCGCCCGCGCGCGGTTTCACGGCGGCGGAGAGTAGAAGCGATGATCTCGTTCTTGGCCTCGGCCAACTCGGCGACGGTCACCGGCTCGTTGCGCATCCGCGCGGTCTCGGCAGCCAGCACGGCGGCGACCGGCGCGGGATCAGCATCAGGGCGGACCTGCGCATATTGCACGAATTGGCCGACTTCTTCTGACGGATAGGCATATTGCACGGTGCCGACCGCAAGCCCCGGTTCCACCAGTGCGGCATAGAGCCGGCTGTTCACACCGCTCGACATGATCGTATCGAGCACTTCGAGCGCAGGCGTATCGGGATGCGTCGCCTCTGGCAGTTGCCACACGGTGCCGACCAGCGGCAGCGGGACATTGGGCGATGCGGCGGTGACGCTGCGCGGGCTGGTGCGGCGGTCTTCCCGCTCGGTGATCGTGACGTCGACCGGATTGGCGCGCGGCGGGATATCGGCGAAATACTGGTCCACAAGAGCGCGCAGATTGGCCATCTCGAAATTGCCCGCGACGATCAGCGTGGCCGTGTCCGGCCCGTAATAGGCCTGGTGAAAGGCGCGCGCATCTTCCAGCGTGGCGGCGTCGAGGTCTTCCATGCTGCCAATGCCGGGGCGGCGATGCGGCAGTTCGTCAAAGGTGATTTCGGGCATCACGACACGCTGGAACAGGCCATAGGGCGGCGCGAGGACGCGGGTGCGGTATTCCTCCTTCACCACGTCGCGCTCGGTCTCGAACACCTCGTCATCCACCACCGGGAAGGCCATCCTTTCACGGTGGGTCCACAGCATGGTTTCGAGATATTCTGCCGGAACCGTCTCGTAATAATTCGTGCGGTCGGTGCCATTGGAGGCATTGCGCGTGCCGCCGACATCGGCGGTGAGACCGTAGATCATGTTGTAGGGCATGTTCACGGTCTTGCGGCTGAGGATGTGCTCGAACAGGTGCGCGAAACCGCTGCGCCCTTCGGGGTCGAGCTTGCTTCCGATCTCGTACCACAGGCTCGTCGTCACCGTAGCGGTGGTGTCATCTTCAATTGCGATGACGCGCAGGCCGTTGTCGAGTGTCCATTCGGTATAGTCTATCTCCGGCGCGGTGAGTACGGGCGCGTTGTCCATGTCCTGCGCCATCGCAGGCGTGGCGGCAGTGGCGAGCGCGAGGGCGCTGCTGGCGAAAAGGCGCTTGATCATGAATAAGTCCCCTTGGTCCCAAAGTGGCGCGCACTAAATCATCCGGCGGCCTTCCCCGCAACCCGCTGTAATCGCGTATCGACGAGCGGCGCACCCGCCTCTGCCAGCGACGCACGCCTTGCCTTGTGCAGTGCAGCATGCGAAGGACTGCGCGAATCCTTCCGACAGACCTACGGACACGCCATGCTCGACACCGCCGCGTTTCGCCGCGACTGGCTCGCCCAGCCGCGCGCCGACATCCTTGCCGGGATCGTCGTCGCCCTCGCCCTGATACCCGAAGCCATCGGCTTCTCGATTATTGCGGGCGTCGATCCGCGCGTGGGCCTTTATGCCAGCATCGCCATCGCCATGGTCATCGCCTTCACCGGCGGACGGCCCGGTATGATCTCGGCGGCGACCGCGGCCATCGCCGTGCTAGTCGTGCCGCTGGTGCGCGATTACGGGGTGGAGTACCTTTTTGCCGCGACCATCCTGATGGGCGTGTTCCAGGTCATCGCCGCGCTGCTCAGGCTCGACCTGCTGATGCAGTTCGTCAGCCGCTCGGTCATTACCGGCTTCGTCAACGCGCTGGCGATCCTCATCTTCATGGCGCAGCTGCCGCAGCTGATCGGCGTGCCATGGATCACATACCCGCTGGTCGCGGGCGCGCTCGCGATAATCTACCTGTTGCCGCGCCTCACCACCGCCGTGCCCAGTCCGCTGGTCGCCATAGCCGTGATCGGCGCGATCACGATCGGCATGGGGCTGCAGGTGAACACAGTCGCTGACATGGGCGAGATACCAGAAGGCCTGCCCGCCCTCGTCTGGCCCGACGTTCCGCTGACGTGGGAAACGCTGGCGATCATCGCGCCCTATTCGGCGACAATGGCTGCGGTCGGCCTGCTGGAAAGCCTGCTGACCGCGCAGATCGTCGACGACATGACGCATACGGACAGCGACAAGCAACGCGAATGCGCGGGGCAAGGCGGCGCAAATGTCGTTGCGGCGCTCTTCGGCGGTATGGGCGGCTGCGCGATGATCGGCCAGTCGGTGATCAACGTGACTTCCGGCGGACGGGGACGGCTCTCGACCTTTACCGCCGGCCTCACGCTCCTCGTGTTGCTCTGGCTGCTCGGCCCCGTGGTTGGCCAAATACCCATGGCGGCGCTGGTCGGCGTGATGATCATGGTGAGCATCGGCACTTTCAGCTGGAACTCGATCCCGAACCTGCGCCGCCACCCCTGGCCGTCGAGCGTCGTTATGCTGACCACCGTTACCGTCGTCGTGGCAACGCACAACCTTGCATATGGCGTGCTGGCGGGCGTGCTGCTCAGTGGCATCTTCTTCACCGGCAAGGTGCGCTCCATGTTCGGCGTGAAGCGGTTCCGCGACGCGGAAACCGCCACCTACACCGTCACAGGCCAGATTTTCTTCGCCAGCGTGGACCGCTTCTCCAAGGCGTTCGGTCGCGAAAGCGAGCGACCCGACCCGGCGGACCACGTGGTGATCGACGTGACCCGGGCGCATTTCTGGGACATCAGCGGCGTCGGCGTGCTCGACAAAGTCGTCGAACGGATGCGCAGGAACGGCCGCAGCGTGCAGGTCGTGGGCCTCAACGAGGCGAGCGCCGACCTCGTCGACAAGTTCGCGCTGACCGACAAGACCGGTGTGGAGATCGGGCTGGCGCCCCACCCCTGACAGCTGCGGGCATCAGCCCAATTGGTGCTGCATGAAAAAGCGCACCATTTCGCGCGAAGCGTTGGGTCCGTCCGGCTCGGTATAGCTGCCATCCGGCGATCCACCCGACCAGGCATGCCCCGCGCCGGCGATCTGCCAGTCTTCCGAGAAGCTGCGCCCGGCCTTGTCGACCATATCGATGCGGCGGTAGCGGCGGCCTGAAAGGCTGACGCCTTCCTGTTCTGTCCGTAGCAGACCCGCCAATTGCGGTGATGCAGAAAGGGCGGCGTGGATTTGCTCGCTATTGTCTGGATGGACAGTCGAATCGCGGTCGCCGTGCAGGGTGATTATCGGCACAAAAGCGACCGGCTTGCCTCGCCGCTTTTTCCCCCTGCCCTGCATCGCGGCAAAGGCACTGGGGAGATCCTGCGCCGATCCGCAGGCGAGGCCCGAATGGACGCCGACAGCGGCGAATATGTCGGGATAGCCCGCGGCCATGATCGCCGCGGCAGCTCCACCTGCCGACAGGCCCGCGACGTAAACCCGCGAAGGATCGACGTTGTGCTCGGCCACGATCTCTTCGACGATGCCCGCTATGACGGCAGGTTCACCCGAACCGCGCTTCTGGTCGGATGGGCGAAACCAGTTCCAGCATTTCTGCTGATTGGCCGCCTGAGTTTGTTCTGGATAGGCGACGATGAATCCCCCCTCCTCAGCCAGCGCGTCCATCTGCGTACCACGCGCGAAGTCCTCCGCCGATTGGGTGCAGCCGTGCAACATGACGACGAGCGGCGGCGAGGCGAGCGGCTTGGCGGGGACGTAAAGACGATAAGCAAGCTTGCCCTGCGCGTTCGCGAAGCTGCGGCGCGTGGCCCGGCCCGAGGCGACGGGCGCCGAGTTCGCCCGGCGCGCCTTGCCTTCAATGGTTGTGGGATGCGGCAGAGCTGCTGCATCGAGGTCAACGATGTCGGCGGAGCCGGGACTTTCGCCCGCGCCCAGCGAGCGCTGGATCATCGCGGTCGCATCGCCGAGGCGACCGGCCTTGGTCAGCGCTAGAATTTCTTTCATCGAAGCGTTCAAGGGAGCTGTCATTGCCGTTCTCGCTGCAGCGCGGCCTGCGCGCGGCAATGACGCCGACCGGGAATCCGGAAAGAGCCTGCCCGCCTTGCGACCTCACTCTGAAATGGTGCGTTGCACCATCAAACGCAAGGTTAATGTTGCACCGCAGCATTTCAACACCGCCGCACCGACAGCTTTTTCTAAAGCACGAATTTGCTTAGATCGGTATCCGCTGCCAGTTCGGTGAGCCGATCCCGTACGTATTTGGCATCAATGGTCACGCTCTGGCCGCTCATTTCCTCGGCTTCGAAGCTCAGTTCCTCGAACAGCTTCTCCATCACCGTCTGGAGCCGCCGCGCGCCGATATTCTCGACGCCCTCGTTCACCTGCGCGGCCAGCCGGGCAACTTCGGCAACGGCGTCGTCGGTCATTTCTACCGTGAGGTTTTCGGTGCCGAGCAGAGACTTGTATTGCGTGACGAGGTTGGCCTTGGTCTCGGTAAGAATGCGGACGAAATCCTCTTCGGTGAGACTGCGAAGTTCGACCCGGATCGGCAGGCGGCCCTGCAATTCGGGCAACATGTCCGAAGGCTTGGCGACGTGGAACGCGCCGCTGGCGATGAAGAGCACGTGGTCGGTCTTCATCGGGCCGTATTTCGTGGCGACGGTGGTGCCTTCGATCAGCGGAAGCAAGTCGCGCTGTACCCCTTCGCGGCTGACCGAGCCGCCGCGCACATCGCTGACTGCGATCTTGTCCACTTCGTCCAGGAAGACGATGCCGTTGGTTTCCGCATTGGCCAGAGCCACACGTGCGACATCGTCCTGGTCCATGCGCTTCTCGGCTTCCTCGTCGACAAGCTTGTCCCACGCATCGGGGACTTTCAGCTTCTGCTTCTTCTTCGGCCCGCCGCCGCCGAACGCCTTGCCCATCATTTCCGACAGGTTGATCATTGTCGCGCCGCCGCCCATGCCGGGAATGTCCATCTGCATGCTGGGCTGGTCGCTCACCTCGATCTCGACCTCGGTTTCGTTCATCGAATTTTCGGTGATGCGCTGGCGGAAGCTCTCGCGCGTCGCCTCGCTGGCATTCTGGCCGACGAGCGCGTCGAGCAGCCGCTCCATCGCGGCCTCGCTGGCAGTTTCGCGCACGGCATCGCGGCGGCGGTCCTTTTCCAGCCGGATCGCGTCCTCGACAAGATCGCGGGCGATCTGTTCGACATCGCGTCCGACATAGCCCACCTCGGTGAACTTGGTCGCTTCCACCTTGACGAAAGGCGCTTCGGCCAGCTTCGCGAGGCGCCGGCTGATCTCCGTTTTGCCACAACCCGTCGGGCCGATCATCAGGATGTTCTTTGGCGTCACCTCGTCGCGCAGCTCGGGCGCTAGGCGCTGCCGCCGCCATCGGTTGCGCAGCGCAACGGCGACCGCCCGCTTGGCATCCTTCTGGCCGATGATGTGCTCGTCGAGCGATGCGACGATCGCCTTGGGGGTCAGATTGTCCATGAAATCCTCAGACCGTTTCCAGGGTCACATTGCCGTTAGTGAAAACGCAGATATCGGCGGCGACCTGCATGGCCTTTCGCGCGATGGTTTCGGCGTCCTCCTCGTATTGCGCCAAGGCTCGCCCGGCAGCGAGCGCGTAATTGCCGCCGCTGCCGATGGCGACGATGCCCGCCTCGGGCTCCAGCACGTCACCATTGCCGGTCAGCACCAGCAGCACGTCCTTGTCCGCCACGATCATCAGCGCTTCCAGGTTGCGCAGGTACTTGTCCGTTCGCCAGTCCTTGGCGAGTTCGACTGCGGCGCGCAGCAGCTGGCCGCTATATTGCTCGAGCTTGCGCTCCAGTCGTTCGAACAGGGTAAAGGCGTCGGCGGTGGCTCCGGCGAAACCTGCCACGACCTCGCCATCTTCGCCGATGCGGCGCACCTTGCGCGCGTTCGGTTTCATCACGGTGTTGCCCATCGACACCTGCCCGTCGCCCGCGATCACGGTTTTGCCGTCACGCTTGACGCCGATAATGGTGGTGCCGTGCCACTGGATGAGGCCGTGGCTGTCCTTGCTGTCGCTCATGAGCGGGATATGGGCGTACCCTGCCCCGCTTCAAGGCAAGCGAGCCTCAGCGTCCGCCGCCGCCCGGACCGGTGCCCCGACTGCCCGCGCCCGCTGCCCCGACCGTGCCGATATTGCCAAACAGGTCTTCGAGGAAGCCGCGCTCCCGTCCCAGTGTCGGTGTCGCGTCGCCTTCGGGATCGATCCGCGCGACCTGCTCCATGCCGCTGCGTTCCACCGAAACGACATTGCCCGCTGCATCGAAATTGACGGCGAGCACATTGTGATCGGCGATGCGTGGCTGGCGGAACGGCGCCTGCTCGGTGCGGCTGGAAATGTAATACCAGACGGGATCGCCGAACTGGCTCTTCATAGTCGGCTGACCGAGCGTGCCCTGCACGGAGGCCTGGTTGTCTATCCCCGGTTGCACCGCGGAGACGAGCGATTCGTCGAAGATGTAGCCGCGATGGTTGTCGATCGAGGAACACCCCGCCAGCCCGAGGCCCAGCCCCGCCAACACCGCCATCCTCACTATCGAACTCATCGAAAAACCCTTCGTCATCATCGCCAGGCCGCCTCACGCGACATTGCCCTGTCGCGGCGCGGCCCTATATCTGCGGCTCGTCTAGGGGAGCGCGCATCAAGGTGCAATGCGCTGCTATGTGCCCTGCCATTGAACCACCGCTTAACGCCAGCGCGGAGCATGCCGATGTCTTTCCTGAAACGCCTGTTCGGCACCGAAGAGCGCGAAGAGCTGCGCCCGCTCTGGCACGCCGTCGTCGGCGAAAGCCGCGAGCCTGCATGGTATGCGGATTGCGGAGTGGCGGACACGGTGGAGGGGCGCTTCGATATGATCGCGCATGTCCTTGGTCTCGTCATGCTGCGGATGGAGCGAAGTGAGACGCTCGCCCCCAAGACCGCACTGCTAACAGAACTATTCGTCGCCGATATGGACCGGCAACTGCGCGACACCGGCGTGGGTGACCTTATGGTAGGCAAGAACATGGGCAAACTGATGAGCGCGCTCGGCGGCCGCATGGGCGCGATGCGCGAACATATGACCGACAGCGATGCAAAGCTCGCCGAGGTGCTGGCACGCAACATGACGCTGAGCGAAGATGACGCGAAGCCCTACGCGCTCGCCGTGCGCACCCGCGCGCTGTCGAACGATCTTGCTACCGTGAGCGATGAAGCGCTGGTCGCAGGGAGGCTGCGCGCATGAGCGACACCCCCGAATTCGCCCGCCCATTCGACATCCGCGCGATCAGCGACAAGCCGGTAGAATTGGTCGCGAACGACAGCGAATGCGCCGCTCTCGCATCACGCTTCGGCCTTGTCGCCATTCATTCGCTCTCCGCCACGCTTTCGCTCGAAGTGAAAGGTGAGGAAATTTCCGCCACCGGCCCCATGCGCGCCGTCATCGTGCAAAGCTGCGCCGTGTCGGGAGACGACCTTGCCAGCGACCTTGGCGAGAACGTCACCGTGCGGTTCGTGCCGCTCGCCAGCATGGAGGCGAGCGAAGAGGACGAGGAGATCGAACTTGCTGCCGAGGATCTCGACGACATTCCCTACGAAGGAACGAGCTTCGACCTTGGCGAAGCTGTGGCGCAGAGCCTCGCGCTCGCCATCGACCCCTTCGCGTCCGGGCCGAAGGCGGATACGGTGCGGCGCGACCAGGGGCTGATCGAAGAGGGCGAGAGCGATGGGCCGATGGCGGCTGGCCTGCAGGGGTTGCGCAGGGATTAGCGGATCACTTGGTTCGCGCTGTCGCCGGTCAAGGGGGCAGGAGCGATGAGCCGAGCCTACTCGTCAGGTCGGCGTCGGCCCTACGGTGCAACGCTGGCCTTTGCTGTTTAAGCGTCGGTCGCGCATCCAAACCTCGCTTTTCGCGCATTGCGGAGGAAGCCTGGCTGCCGGCGAGCAAAATCGTGCGAAGTCGTGGAAAATCTGCGAGGCGGAAAGGGCAGGGACTGCCTCAGGCCATCCGGGCAACTGGTCGAAGGACGAGATATTGGATGCCCCGCAAGGATTCGAACCTTGATTGACGGAGTCAGAGTCCGCTCTCTTACCGTTAGAGGACGGGGCAATCGCTTGGAGCGCGCGCGTCTATCGCGCGCGTCGGATTCGGTCAAGCCTAGCGGGCGGGCCAGCGGACCTCGCGGCAGAACAAAGTAACGCAACCTTCGACCCGCAGCGAGCCGCCGGGGCCGGGGCGCACGACCGCGCGGTAGGTGCCGCCGTCTTCGGGATTATAAACCCGCCCGCGCCATGCGCCGTCGTCCCAGCGCAGGCCGGAAAGGACGCGGATGCCGGTGATCGGGCGGGCGCGCAGGGCCGGATCGTCATTGTGCCGGTCGCGATTGCTCTCGCCGGGCTTGGTGCGCAGGATGCGCGTGACCGTGCCGCATCGCGCGTTCCCGCAAGGGGCGACGCGGATTTCGACATAGCCGTCGGTGTCGGTGTACGTTCCGTCAATGGACGACTGCGCGCTGGCGGTGGCGGGAGTGAGGGCGAGGGCCGTAGCAGCGGCGAGAATGGTGCGGATCATGCCGTAACTACGCGCGAAGACTGGAAAAAGATGCACATCAGGCCGAACAGCTCGCCCCGCCGAGTACGCAGAACCGCGCGCAGTGAGGATGGTTTAGCGGGACGGGACGGTCCGCCTCGGCGATGGTGGCGCCGAGATCGAAGCCGGGATCGTAAGGCAGCAGCGTGCAGGCGACGACGCGCGGAGCCGGCTCGCCCTTGCGGTGGACGACCATGCGGCTGGTGGCGCACATCTGGTCCGATGGCGACGTGCCGAGAATGTCCCAGCAGCCGGTGCTGATCTCGGGCACGTCGGCGCACGCATCCATTTCGGGAAATAGGACGAGGCGCGAACGATCGGCGGTGTCTATGGCGATGCCGTGCTCTTCGAACAGCAGGCGGTAAGCGTTGCGGGAAAAGCCGTCCGTCTCGCCCGCGAGTTGGCGCCCGGCGGCGGCGATGGAAAAGCCGTTGGCGGACAGCCAGCGCAGCCCGTCCAGCATCGGCTCCCAGCTATTCAGCCCGCGCTCTGCCTCGTGCACGGCTTGCGTATGGTGGTCGATGCTGACGCGAATGGTGAGCTTGTCGCCACAAGTATCGCGCAACCGCAGCAGCTCCGCTTCGTGCCGCCGCATCGGCTTCATCGCATTGCTGAGGACCAGCACGTCGTGGCCGCGCGAGAGTGCAGCCTCGACCATCGCGACGATACCGGGGTTCATGAAAGGCTCGCCGCCTGTGAAGCCGATTTCGCGCACGTCGCGGGATGAGACTTCGTCGAGGTAACGCGCGACACTTTCTTTGGAGATATAGACAAGCGCGTCGTTTGTCGGGCTGCTTTCGATGTAGCAATTTGCGCAAGCCAGGTTGCACAGCGTGCCGGTCGCGAACCACAGGGTGTCGAGTCTCTCGAGCGCTACCGACGCGCGCGGTTCCCCCTTGGCGGTCACCTGCGGATCGGTGAACTTTTCCCGACTCAGCCGCTCCGCCTCCACCGCGAAGGGCGAAGGTCCGGCAGGCGCGTTACGGGAGAGCGAGCGGCTCGCCATCAGAAGGCCCGCCGCATCTTGGCGAGGAAGGCGACCCAGCGCTTGGGCCATGCGGCGAAGACGGTCGGCTCCCACGCGGCGAAGGCGGCGGCCTTGATGATCTCGGAGCGGGTCGGATAGGAAACGATCGCGCCGCCCATGTCGAAGGTGCCGCTCTTGCCGGTGATCATCTGGGTGAAAGGCAGCAGCAGTTCTCCCGCATTGACGCCGCAAATGCTCGCGCCGACGACTTTCCTGCCCTTCAGCATCACTTTTGTGTGTCCCTTCGTCAGCCCTTCGGCAATGGCGCGTTCGTTATGGTCGAAGCCTTCGGTGACGACCCGCAGGGCGTCGCCATATGTCTCGCGCGCCTCGCTTTCGGTCATGCCGATTTGCGCGATCTCCGGCTCGGTATAGGTGCACCAAGGCAGCGCTGTGAAGTCAGCCCTGGCCGGCAGGCCGAGCGCAATTTCCAGTACGGCGTTGGAGCCTTCGTAGCCCGAGACATGCGTCAGGCGCGGTCCTTCGCGGCAATCGCCGATGGCGTAGATGTGTTTCAGGTTCGTGCGGCGGCGCCGGTCCACCTTGATGCCGTTTGTGCCAAGCTCGACGCCGATGTCCTCGAGGCCATATCCCTCCGTACGCGCCTTGCGGCCCACAGCGACGAGCAGATGCGTGCCGGAAATCATGTCGCCACCATCGGTGGTGACGGTGATCGCCCCCGCCTTTCCAGAAACCGTTTCCGCCTTACCCTCCACGAAGCGGACGCCCTCGGCCTGCATCGTCTCGACCAGCACGGCGACGCTGTCGCGATCGTCGCGCGCCATCAGATCGCCCGGCTCGATCACGGTGACTTCGCTGCCCAGCCGACAGAAGCTCTGCGCCATCTCCATGCCGATCACCCCGCCGCCGATGATGACCAGGTGGCCCGGCTGCTCGGTCAGGTCGAAAAGGTTCTCGTTGGTCAGGTAGGGC
>JBARVT010000155.1:0-3447 GCA_049646405.1 Alteraurantiacibacter sp. | reverse complement strand
CACCAGCTTGAGGCGGCAATCCTCAACCTTTCGGTGAACGCCCGCGATGCCATGCCCCAAGGGGGGAATTTGACTATCGAGACGGCGAATGCCCGCCTCGACGAGGCATATTCCGCGGAACATGCCGAGGTCGCTCCTGGCCAATACGTGGTGATCGCGGTGACCGACACCGGGCACGGTATGTCGAATGAAACGCTCACACGGGTTTTCGAACCGTTTTTCACCACGAAGGATGTTGGTAAGGGAACCGGCTTAGGTCTCTCGATGGTCTACGGGTTTACCAAGCAATCTGGCGGGCATGTAAAAATATACAGCGAGGAAGGACACGGTACGACGGTCAAGATCTACCTTCCACGGCTCGTCAACGAGATCGCCGACGAAATCGGAGGGGACGTGGAAGAGAGCATTGAAGTAAGCCGGTTGCAGGAAACCATTCTAGTCGTCGAGGACGACGACGATGTGCGTTCCTACACCGTCGAATGCTTGCGCGAACTCGGATACCGAGTGCTCGATGCACATGACGGGCGGGCTGCGTTGCGAGTTCTGGATAGTGAGGAAGACCGATCGATCGACCTCTTGTTCACAGACGTCGTGATGCCGGGGATGACCGGCCGCGAGCTTGCCGACCGCGTGCGCGACATTCAGCCGAAGATCAAGGTCCTCTACACGAGCGGATATACGCGTAACGCGATTGTCCATGGGGGGCGGCTGGATGAAGGCGTCGAGATGATTTCTAAGCCCTTCACCTACCAATCGCTGTCACGAAAAGTGGCCGATGTGCTTGAGAAAGGTAGGACGGGCCGTATTCTCCTCGTGATCGATGATCCAACGCTGAGTATGTTTACCACCGAAGGGCTGATCGCAGCCGGATATACGCTCGATAAGGCAGGAACCAAGGGTGAGGCACTGAGCTTGGTCCGTGCTGCACGTGGAAACTACGATGCCGTATTCGTTGACACGCGCGAGCAAGCCAAGGATGGCGACAAACTGGCTAAGAGCATTCGTGCGCTCCACGCAGACCTGCCCGTCCTGTTGGCAGCGGATAATTTTTCAACTGCCTTCGAACGGTACGAGAATGATCGCTGCACGGCAGTGATCGGCAAGCCCTACAACTCGGAGAAGCTGTTGCAGAAACTTGCCCGGCTTGGGGTGCGATGCCGCTCGAAGACCGCTGACTTGCCAGCACGTGATGCGGGCAAACCAGAAGGAACCGCAGATGAATGACGCGCTGCGCGTCTTAATCGCCGAAGACGAACCCCTCGTGTCGATGATGCTCGAGGAAATACTGACCGATCTGGGTGTGAATGTTACCTCGGTTGCAGCTACTCTGCCGGATGCTATCGCCGCTGTCGAAAAGGGGAACATCGACTGCGCTCTGCTGGACATGAACTTGCAAGGAGAACGCGCCGATCCGGTAGCCGCGTGCCTAGCCGAGCGCAGCACTCCGTTCGCTATATTGTCGGGAGGGGAAACCGAAGCAGAGCAACTCGGTGCGGTTGTATTCGTTCCGAAGCCTTATCGTTTCGCAGATATCGAGCGAACAATGGACGCGATTAGGCAAGAGATCGATAAGCGAGGCAACAGACTAGGTACTTGATCGGATATAAAAATCGTGCTTCGAATGCATGCATTGACACAACAAACGCCAAATTGTGCGACTGCGCAAGATCAGGCTACGCTACTTCATCTCTTCATGCGTGCGGTTCGCTATTGGCTTTGCATTCGCGCTACCTTCCGTGAGCGCGTTATCACAAATGCCCCTTCACAGTGCCTGGCATCTTCGCGCGCCACTACCGACGCTCGATCCCTGACCGCAGCATCTCATTGGCAAGCGCAGCAATCCGCTCCGCCGGTTCGGCACTGTCCCAGATTGCAAACCGCAGCCCGAGAAACACGTTCATTCCCATCAATGCCCAAGCGTGCGTCTCTTCCATGCCAGGCCGCAGTTCGCCCCTTTCCTCTCCTACCTTAAGGCGCTGGAGGATGCGCGCGGCGGTATTCTCGTAGTGTGCACGGAAAGTGTCCGGATCTACAAATTCCGCTTCGTCGACGATGCGGTAGACTTCTTTGTGAGCGCGAGCGAAGTCGAGGAAGCCATGTAGCGCCGCCTCTTCTGTGGCCAGCGCTCCTTCCTGCGGCGCCATCGCCTCCGCGGCGTGGCGAGCCACCTGCGCGCTCATGTCCTGCACCAACGCCCGAAAGATCGCATCCTTGCTTTCGAAGTAGGTGTAGAAACTACCGAGCGCCGTGCCTGCGCGGGCAGTGATGCCGGTAATCGAGGCGTCGTGAAAACCTTTTTCCCCGAACTCTTTGGCTGCGGCGTCCAGCAACTTGCGCAATGTTGCACGCCCGCGCTTGGTGCGTGGGGTGCGGGGATTCGCCTCGGCGGCAGGTTGAGTGGCCATCGTGGGGCACACCTATCGAGGTTGTGACGAAACACCAAAGAATAAAGTTGAAACCCGGTTCATCTTTCAATATCCAGCTAGTTATAAGATCGACGGGAGAGAACACATGTCCAAGGCCATCTGGTGCCAGTCCACCGCCGCTGCGCTCGTGCTCGGCGCGCTCGCCACCCCTGCATCGGCGCAGAGCGCGCAAGACGTCCCGACTACGGTCGAGGGGGAGGAGCCGAGCGGCGCGATCATCGTCACCGCCCGCCGGCGCGAGGAGCGACTGGTCGACGTGCCGATTTCGATCACGGCCTTCGGCGCCGAGGAACTGCAGCGCCGCGGCTCGGTGGACATCACCGATATCGCGCAGGTGACCCCCAACACCACGCTGGAGGAATCGCGAGGCACCAATTCCACGCTCTCGGCCTTCATCCGCGGCATTGGCCAGCAGGACCCGGTCTCCGGGTTCGAGCAGGGCGTCGGCATCTACCTCGACGACGTGTATCTGAACCGCCCACAGGCCGCGGTGCTCGACATCTACGACGTGGAGCGCATCGAGGTGCTGCGCGGGCCGCAGGGCACGCTCTACGGTCGCAACACGATCGGGGGCGCGGTGAAATACGTCACTGCCGAGCTGCCGGACGAATTCAGCCTGCGCCTGCGCGGCACCTATGGCTCGTATAACCGGGCCGAGGGCGTGGTGACCGTCTCGGCACCGATTGCCGATCCCGTGCGGGTTGGCGCCTCGGTCGCGCGGCTTTCGCGCGGCGGTTTCGGCGACAACCTCACCACCGGCGAGGACAATTACAACAAGGACATCTGGGCCGCACGCGGCACCATCGAGGTTGGCGGCAATGGTGCCGATTACCTGATCCGCTTCACCGGCGACTACACCCACGACCGCAGCAATGCGCGCGGCGGCCACCGCCTGATCCCGGGCCGCCTATCGGGCGCGCCAGTTCTCGACGACGTGTTCGACACCCGCGGCGGCTTGTCCGACCCGCGGCAGGACGTGGAGGCCTACGGCTTCGCGCTCAACGCCCGCTTCGATCTGAGC
>JBARVT010000154.1:0-14917 GCA_049646405.1 Alteraurantiacibacter sp. | reverse complement strand
AACAGGATTTTCGCGCCTCCCTTGCGCACCTCGTTCAGCCGCTTCCACACGGGCTGCGCGAACTGGGCGACAAAGGGCGCGATCTCGCGCAATTGGGTGAGCAGCGCCTCGCGGTCTACCCCGCCTTGCCCGAAGCCTGCGCGAAGCGCGTCATGATGCGCGCAGAGGCGGTCGAGCTGCGGTTCGATCTCGTTCAGATGCGCAAGGTCGCAAACGCGGATTGCGCGGCGACCGACCTTGTCCTCGTAAGCAGGGCCGATGCCGCGCCCCGTCGTGCCGATCTTGCCTTTGCCGGCCGCTGCCTCTCGCAAGCCGTCGAGGTCGCGGTGGAGCGGAAGGATGAGCGGGCAGTTGTCGGCAATGCCGAAGTTTTCGGGCGTGATGGAAATGCCTTGTGCCTCCAGCTTCGCGATCTCGTCTCGCAGCGCCCATGGGTCGAGCACCACGCCGTTGCCAATGAGGCTCAGCGTGCCGGTCACGATGCCGCTCGGCAGCAGGCTGAGCTTGTAGGTCTGATCCCCCACGACCAGCGTGTGTCCGGCATTGTGCCCGCCCTGGAAGCGCACGACAACATCGGCGCGGCTCGCCAGCCAGTCGACGATCTTGCCCTTGCCTTCGTCGCCCCACTGGGCGCCGATTACGGTGACGTTTGCCATGCTATCGATCCGATCCTGTATAAGGCACGCGCGCCCTATAAGGTTGTGCTGGTAGGGGCAATGCGTTAGCCATCTTCATTGGACGGGCATAGCCAAGTGCTTCACTGGCTACGACTTCGATTACGATGCGACGTAGAGGCTCGATACCGCGAGGATGTGGCAATCGCCAATGAGGCCGAAGCATCGCAATTGATGGGCCCGACGACGTGGGCGGAGGCCGCCTGCTGTCCAGGAAATTCGGTGGACGAATACTCGGCAACGCCGGCGAGGTGGTTCGGCTTGGCGGACAACGAAATGCCAAGCGTCAGCCCAAATATCGGCCGGTTCGCGAAAGCTGATCTCGGCTTGATGATAAGCGCGACCTGAGCGCAGGTATCAAGGTCTCATGCGGTCCAAGCGAAGAAACGCGTTTCTGTCACCTTGCACGCCGCATGGTGTCACTCTGCGAGGACGCAGGGCATCCCATTTACGAGGCGCACCGGGCGCCGACCGTGGACGAAGCGTGAAACAAAGGTGGCGAGAGTTCCGCGCAAGCTGGCACGTTTCGCCTTTGTAGATCCGCATTCGCGCAAGGGGCCTTTTCACGCGATCGGGCGCGGCTCAAAGCCATCCAGTGCATGGGTGCAGCCGAGGCTCGCCGCCTCGTCGCTCTCCGTCAGCGCCGCGACAGTGCGCCAACCTTCGGCGCGCAGCCTTGCCGCTGAGCCGCGGTCGTGGCCGAGCGGAAGGAACAGGCGCTCGCCGAGCTGTTCGCCCGCTTTCGCCGCCTCCACCAGAGCATCGGGATAGAGCGAGAAGCCGGTCGCAGGTTCGTCGCTGCCGCCGAAGCAATAGGTGCCGCCCCGCCCCAGCGCGCCCCGCACGCCGTCGGCATAAAGCGTGAAGCCGAACCAGCTCTGGTATTCGAAGCCATGGCGCTCGCTCGGGTCGAGCGTCAGTCGGGCGCGGCCTGCCACGCGCTCCGCTATATGGCGCAGGCCCGCGATGCGCGTGTCAAGCACGCCGGAGATGTCTATGGCGTCGAGCTTTGCTGCCGCAACCTCGAACTCGCCCGCCGCGTGGATAAGGGCGAGATACGCTTCACCGCCCACCTCCACCAGCGCGCCCGCATCCTTCGCGTCGAGCTCGCGGCGCACGGCGGCGCGGCGCTCGGCATCCAGCGGGAGCGGCCCGTCGGCCAACGTCTTGACGAGGTCGGGAAGCGTGAAATCGACGCTTATGCTTTTTGCCCCTGCCGCCTCCAGCGCGTCGATCGCCAGCTCTACCAGTTCGCTTGCCGCCGCAACTGTGTCGCTGCCAATAAGCTCCGCCCCGACCTGTTGCAATTCCCGGCGCGGATCGAGCATGTCGGCAGCGATGCGCGCGACCTGCCCGGCATAGCAGAGGCGCAACGGACGCGGCGCGTCGGCAAGGCCAGTCGCAGCGATTCGCCCGACCTGCACGGTCATGTCGCTGCGCAGGGCGAGCGTGCGCAAGCTTTTCGGGTCGACGAAGCGGAAGCTGCGGCGAGTGGAGAGGCCGTCCATGCGTGCCGCCATGCTCGCCTCGAACTCGACAAGCGGCGGGCGCACGCGATCGTAGCCATGCGCGTGCATCGCCTCCAGCATGGCGCGCTCGATACGATACGCCGCCGCCGTGCTTTGCGGCAGGCGATCCTCGAGTCCTTCGGGGAGCAGGTCTTGCGTTGGGTCGGTCATGCGCGAGCCTCTAGCCTCTTTCGCAACGCCCGCAAAAGGCCAAACGCTTCTCTTCGTGATCCCCGCGACGGCAGGAAACTCGGATGAGCCACAAAAGGTTCAAACAGGTTTCCCGCCTGAGCCCGAATGACGAAAGGTTGAGAATCAGAACGAAAGCGCCCGGACCTTCTTCACGCCCTGAATTGCGCAAACCGCATCCTGCACTTCCTTCGAAGGGCGCTGGTCGAGCGAGAGCAGCAGCACGGCGTCGCCGCCCTTGTGCTTGTCCGGCAGGCGACGGCCCAGATGGAAGTTGCCGATATTGACGTCGGCCGCGCCCAGCACGGAGCCGAGGCGACCGATGAAGCCGGGCGTGTCTTCGTTGACGATATAGATCATGTCGCCTTCCAGATCGGTCTCGATCCGCGTGCCGGCGATCTCGACAAGGCGCGTCTGGTCGTTGCCAAACAGGCTTCCCGCCACCTCGCGCGTGCGATCCGCCGTGGTGGCGATGACACGAAGCAGCGTGTGATAATCACCTTCATGCGCGCGGCGCACTTCGCGCACGTCCAGCCCGCGATCCTTGGCGAGGATCGGCGCGTTGACCATGTTGATCGTGTCGGAGAAGGTGCGCATCATGCCTGCCAGCACTGCAGCGGTGATGGGCTTGAGGTTGAGTTCCGCTGCCGCACCTTCGACCTCCACGGTGAGCGACTGGATGTCCACGCCTTCGAGCTGGCCGACCAGCGAGCCGAGCTTCTCGCCGAGCGCGATATAGGGTTTCAGGCGCGGAGCCTCCTCCGCACTCAGGCTGGGGACGTTGAGCGCGTTGGTGACACCGCCATTGACTAGGTAATCGGCCATCTGCTCAGCCACCTGCAATGCGACATTGACCTGCGCCTCGGTCGTCGATGCGCCAAGGTGCGGGGTGCAAATGAAGTTCTCGGTGCCGAACAGCGGGTGGTCGGCAGCGGGCGGTTCGGTCTCGAAAACGTCGAGCGCCGCGCCGGCGATATGGCCGCTGTCGAGCCCGTCCTTCAGCGCCGCCTCGTCGATCAGACCGCCGCGCGCGCAATTAACGATGCGCACGCCGTTCTTCGCCTGCTCCAGCCGCTCGCGCGAGAGGATGTTGCGCGTTTCGTCGGTCAGCGGGGTGTGCAGCGTGATGAAATCGGCGCGTTCGAGCAACGTGCCGAGATCGACCTTCTCGACGCCCAGTTCCAGTGCGCGTTCGGGTGTGAGGAAGGGATCGTAAGCGACGACCTTCATCTTCAGGCCAAGCGCGCGGGACGCGACGATGGAGCCGATATTGCCCGATCCGATCAGGCCGAGCGTCTTGCCGGTCACCTCGACACCCATGAACTTGCTCTTGGGCCATTCACCCGCCTGCGTCCGCGCGTTGGCAGCGGGTATCTGCCGGGCGAGCGCCATGATGAGCGCGATCGCATGTTCGGCGGTCGTGATGGAATTGCCGAACGGCGTGTTCATTACCACCACGCCCTTCGACGAGGCGTAGGGAATGTCGACATTGTCGACGCCGATGCCAGCGCGCCCGATGACCTTGAGGTTGGTCGCCGCATCGAGGATGTCACGCGTCACCTTGGTGGAGGAGCGAATGGCGAGACCGTCATACTCGCCGATGCGCGCGGCGAGCTCTTCGGGCGTTTCGCCGGTGATGACATCGACATCGCAGCCGCGCTCTTCAAAAATGCGCGCGGCGTTCGAATCCATCTTGTCGCTGATGAGAACTTTGGGTTTGGTCATTGTGAAATCCATTCGATAATTTCGTCACCCCCGCGAAGGCGGGGATCCAGCGCGCAGCCAATTCCGTTTCGACTGGATTCCCGCCTTAGCGGGAATGACGAGGAGAGAATTACAGCCGCCCGGCCTTGGCCTCGCCATAGGCCCATTCGATCCACGGCAGCAGGCGTTTCAGGTCCTCCTGCTCCACCGAACCGCCACACCAGATGCGCAAGCTCGGCGGCGCGTCGCGATAGCCGTTGAAGTCGTAGCCCACGTCCAGCTCTTCGAGCTTGCCGGCGATCTTCTTGGGCAGGGCGGCCTGGTCTTCGGCGGAGAGGCTGTCGAACCATTCGCCCTGAAATACGAAACACACCCCCGTATTCGTGCGCTGCGCCGGATCGGCGACCATATTGCGCAGCCAGTCCGTACTCTCGATCCAGTCGGTGACAATTCTCGCGTTGGCATTCGCGCGCTCAATCATCGCCGCGCGGCCGCCGATCGACTTTGCCCATTCTAGCGACCAGATGTAATCCTCGGTTGCGAGCATCGAAGGCGTATTGATCGTCGCGCCTTCGAAAATCGCGGTGTTGAGGTTGTTGCCCTTTTTCAGGCGGAACAGCTTGGGCAGCGGCCAAGGCGGGTCGTAGCTTTCGATCCGCTCGACGGCCTTGGGCGAGAGCACGAGCATGCCGTGCGCCGCCTCGCTGCCCATCACCTTTTGCCAACTGAAGGTTGTCGCATCGAGTTTCGGCCAGTCCATTTCCATTGCGAAGATGGCGCTGGTAGCATCATTGATCGTCACGCCCTTGCGCCCCGGCGCGAGCCAGTCCGTGTCCGGAATCTTCGCGCCCGAGGTGGTGCCGTTCCAAGTGAAAACGACGTCGTTGTCCTGCGGAATGCTCGCAAGGTCTGGGATCTCGCCATAATCGGCGCTCAACGTTTTCAGGTCGGCGAGCTTCAGCTGCTTGACCGCATCCTGTATCCACACGTTGCCGAAACTTTCCCACGCCGCGACCGTGGCCGGGCCTGCGCCCAGCATCGTCCACATCGCGCATTCGAGCGCACCAGTGTCGGAGCCGGGCATGATTCCGACGAGGTAATCGTCGGGCACGCCGAGCATTTCACGGCTGAGGTCTATCGCGTATTTGAGGCGCGACTTGCCGAGCTTCGAGCGGTGCGAGCGCCCGAGGCTTTCGGTGCTGAGTTTGGAGGCATTCCATCCGGGCGGCTTGGCCGTGGGGCCGGACGAGAAGAAGGGACGCTCCGGCTTGAGAGTCGGCTGGTCAGTCATGTATTCTCTCCTTGCAGAGAGCACGCGCGGCGTTGGGACCGCGTGGCCCGCCGGCGGCTCTAGATTGTGCGGCGCACAAGTCAAAGGTTACTTGGGAAACGAGCGGGCGGGCGGGCAAATCGTTCCGCGCACGTTAACCATGCCTGCGGTAGCCGCCGTAACCATCGCAAGGGCATGTCGCACGCCATGACAAGGATGACCGCAACCGGCTCCGTTAGCCTTCTTTTCGCCTCGCTCGCGCTGGCGGGCTGTTCTCTCGTCCCGCAAGGCGAAACGCGCAACGCGCCCTACTCTGCCGCGCCACGCGAGACACGCGTCGCCGCGCCTGCACCGGTCGCGAGGAACCGCGAGGCGGCGCAATGCCTGTCGCAGCTCGGCTCTGTCGGCGTGCAGTTCCAGCCGCTGGCGGATGCCTATTACGACAAGGGATGCAGCGCCTTGAATGCCGTGCAGATGCATGCGCTGGCGGGCGATCAGGGACAGCTCGACGTCCGCAATCTCGGCCCCGTCACCTGTCCGGTGAGCGCGGCTTTTGCGGGATGGGCACGCTACGGCGTGGACCGCGCCGCGCGGCAGGTCTTCGGCAGCCCTCTCGCCAGCATCCAGACCATGGGCAGTTATTCCTGCCGCAATGTCGCGGGTAGCTCGCGCCGCTCCGCCCATGCGAGCGCCGCCGCGATCGACATTGCCAGTTTCGTACTGGAAGATGGGCGGCGTATCTCGGTGGAAGGGGGCTGGAACGGATCAGCGCAAGAGCGGGAATTCCTGCGTCTCGTGCAGCGCAGCGCCTGTCGCCGATTTGGCACCGTTTTGGGGCCGGATTACAACGCCGCGCATCGCGACCATCTGCATGTCGAAGGCGTGATAGAGGGCAGTTCCTACTGCCGTTAGGATCAGCGATTATCCGCTCCGCAAGGGTATCGCCATTTCCCGCGCCGCCGCCGTCGGCGTGTCAGCCCGCCTCGCGGCGTTTCCTCGCGGCTCCCCCGCCTTTTCGTCGAGCCCCGCTTCCAACCGCATGCGCACCGCTTCGGCGGCGTGGCCCGCGCCCAGCTTGTCCATCATATTGGCGCGGTGAATTTCGACGGTGCGCGGGCTGATCGCCAGTTCGCGGGCGATAGCCTTGTTGGAGCAGCCGTCGGACAGCCAATCGAGCACCTCGCGCTCCCGCTTCGACAGCACGGAGATACGGCGGCGCGCATCGATCAGGCGGCGGCGCGCCTCGGCATGACGGCCCGCATCGGAGTAATAATGCGCGACCATGCGCCGCAACTCGTCATCGCTCAGCGGCAGGGTGACGAAATCGAGCGCGCCTGCCTGTATCGCCTCGACCACTTCGTCCACCCCCGGCTTCTCTCGCGCGGCGACGAGCGGCACCCAGATACCGTGATCGGCGAGGTCTTCGAGCAGCGCGGCGATACCAGTTTCCACCACGTCGTCCGACGCGATGATGAGACCCGATTGCGGCGGCCTGTCGAGCAGCTCGACAAGATCCGAGTATACCTCCGCATGGTGCCCCATCGACAGGACGAGCCGCGATTGCGCGGCGCGGGAGCGACTGTCTCCGCCGACGATATGCATTGTGATGCGCTGTTCCATGCCGTGCAGGATGGGGCGCAAACGCCAAGGAGGAAATTACGTATCAGCACGGATTTGCACGTATAAGGATGTATGCAGAGGGCGACCTTAAGCCGTCGCCCTTATGGCGCGTTTCAGTCCGAAACGGATGCAATCCGGCGAAAGCGAACCAGCAGTCATAAGAGATTCTACGTGGTTTTGGCGTCGGGCTGATAGAATGTGTAATCGGGCAGCGAGTGAAATGCGTTGCGCAACGCTTCGCTCCAGCTGTCCGAAATAGCGGTGAAATACGGGTCGCCATGTTCGATCCGGCGCTCGTGCACCGGTTCGAACTCGTCGCGTTTGATTACCATCAGGTCGAGCGGGAGGCCCACAGAAAGGTTCGCCTTCAGCGTCGAATCGAAGCTCACCATCAGCAGTTTGGCCGCATCCTCGAAGCTCATCGTGCGGTCGTATCCGCGCAGGATAATCGGCCGTCCATATTTCGTCTCGCCGATCTGGAAGAAGGGCGTGTCGAAGCTCGCTTCGATGAAATTGCCTTCGGGATAGATCATGAACAATCGCGGCTCCATGCCCTTGATCTGGCCTGCAAGAATGATGCTGGCGGTGAAGCGTCCCCTGCCCCGGGTGCCGTTTTCGGCCTGCGTCTGCGCAATTGTCTCGCGCAGCAGCTTGCCGGTCTCCACCGCGACCTGGAACATGGTGGGAGCGTCGAGCAGGCCGACAGAACGATCCTCGGGCGCCTTGGTACGCTCTTCCAGCTGGCTGATGACAGCCTGCGTCGTGGCAAGGTTGCCTGCCGTCATGAGCGAGATGACGCGTTCCCCTGGCACGGACCAAGTGTGCATCTTGCGAAAAACGGAAATGTTGTCGACGCCCGAATTGGTGCGCGTGTCGCTCATCAAGACGAGGCCCTTGTCGAGCACCATACCAACGCAATAGGTCAAATATACTCTCCGAAATTTACGGCTGCGTGCGGTCTATAGAAGGGCACGGCGCGCGGTGCCACCCGGCCACTGCTGCACTGCCTCACTGCTGCTGCTGTTCTTCCATCTGCTGCTCGACGGCGAGATCGACAGTCAGGGCCTCGGTCGTCGTGCCGAAGCTTATTCCGGTGATGGGTGCGGCGTCGCGATAGTCGCGGCCCGTGGCAACGCGGACATAACGCGGATCGGGACTTATTCCGTTGGAAATATCGAACCCGACCCAGCCGAGCCCCTGCACATGCGCCTCCGCCCAGGCGTGCGTCGCTTCCTGCTCGATCCGGTCGTTCATCATGAGGTAGCCCGAGACGTAGCGCGCCGGGATGTCGAGCGAGCGTGCCGCACCGATAAAGATATGCGCATGGTCCTGGCAGACGCCCTGTCTGCTCGCAGCCGCTTCTTCCGCGGGCGTATTCACGCGCGTCGTGCCCGTGCGATATTCGACATTCTCGCGGATAACGTTGGAGAGATTGTGCAGGGTTTCGACCATTCCCTCCTGACTGCGTTCGACCTGCCCGATCAGCGCCTTCACCTTCGGACCCGGCTTCGTCAGGTTCGTTTGGCCGAGGAAAGCCCATAGCGGCAAATGCCCGGCGTGTTGGCCGATGACACCTGCATTGTCTTCGGTATCCACTCTGCCACGACAGGTCACGACGACTTCCTTCGCACCCTCCACTACTGAGACGAGCGTCACATGATTGAAGTTCTGGTCGTCATAGGCCAGCTCTTCCCTGGCACCCTCGTATTCCATCGCCCATTCGAGGATTTTCTGACCCTGTGTTTCCTTGGGCGTCAGGCGTAGGCGTTGCACGCCGTGAGCGACGGGATCGGTAAAGCGATAGCGCGTAGTATGACGGATCGAGAGGCGCATGGCTGTCTATCCTCCCTTACGAAACAAACCGGTAATCGGTGGAGATATCGCCCGAAAGCGCCTGGTTGCCGGTGATGAACTCCAGCAGGAATTCGTGCAGACCCTGGTCGAAGATCTGCTCGACGCTCATGTCGGACAGGCGGAGATCAGATTCGCGCATCTGTGCATGTGAATTGCCTTCCTGCCCATGCATTTTGGCCAGCTGAGCCAAATTCTCGCGCAGCGCTGCGTAACAAAATGCGAGGCTGCGCGGGAAACGCGCGTCGAGGATCAGGAAGTCGGCGATGCTGCGCGCATCCATCCTACCGGCATTGAGCCAGCGATAGGCACGGTCGCCCGAAAGTGAGCGCAGCACGTTGTCCCACTGTCCGCTGTCCAGCGGCGTGCCGACATAACTTAGCGAGGGCAGCAGCAGGTAGTATTTCACGTCGAGGATACGCGCAGTGTTGTCGGCGCGTTCAAGAAAAGTGCCGAGGCGCGAAAAGCTGTAGGCCTCGTTGCGCAGCATTGAGCCGTGCGTCGCCCCGCGCGCCAGCGTGCTCGTGCGCCGGATCGCGCCCAGCGCCATGTTGAGATTGCTGTCGCGCACCGGCCTTGCCAGCAGGTCGCACAGCGTCATCCAGCCTTCGTTGATGGCTTCCCACACCTCGCCGGTGATGGTCGAGCGGCTGGCGCGGGCGCTGGTCCGAGCACGCTCGATCATTGAGAAGACGCTTTCGGAATTGGATTTCGATCGCAAGACGAAATCGCAGACATGCGGGCCGGTATAGTCTTCGTAATGCTGTTCGTAGGGGCCGAGCAGGCCGAGCGTCGTGAGGACGGACTTCCATTCCCGGCTCGCCTGGTCCGAACCGCGAGTCAGGGTCATGCGCTGCCCTGCTTCGAGCAGGCGTGCGGTGTTCTCCGCTCGTTCGAGATAGCGATACATCCAGAAGATACCGTTGGCGACGCGACCTAGCATGAGGATATTCCGGGCATCAGTCGTCCAGTACCCAGCTGTCTTTCGTGCCGCCGCCCTGGCTGGAGTTCACCACCAGCGAACCCTTTTTCAGCGCCACGCGAGTAAGGCCGCCGGGCGTAATGTCCACGCCGTCAGGGGAGCACAGAACAAAAGGGCGCAGATCGACATGACGCGGGGCGAGCCCGCTCTTGGTAAAGATCGGCGTCGTCGAGAGCGAGAGCGTCGGCTGTGCGATATAGTTGGTGGGATTGTTTTCCAGCTTGGTGCGGAACTCGGCGATCTCCTTCCTGGATGAGGTCGGCCCTATCAGCATTCCGTAGCCCCCCGATCCGTGGACTTCCTTCACCACCAGATCGGCAAGGTTGTCGAGCACATACTTCAAACTGTCGGGATCGGCGCAGCGCCACGTCTCGACATTGGGCAGAATCGCCTTTTCGCCGGTGTAGAACTCGACGATATCGGGCATGAACGAATAAATCGCCTTGTCGTCCGCAACGCCGGTGCCGGGCGCGTTTGCGATGGTGATGTTGCCAGCGCGATAGACATCCATGATGCCCGGAATGCCAAGGATCGAATCCGGATTGAACGTCAATGGGTCGAGAAAATCGTCGTCTACCCGGCGATAAAGCACATCGACCGGCGTGAAGCCCACGGTCGTGCGCATTTGCACCTTGCCGTCCACCACGCGAAGATCGCTGCCTTCCACAAGTTCCGCGCCCATCTGGTCTGCAAGAAAGGCGTGTTCGTAATAAGCGGAATTATAGATGCCGGGCGTTAACACAGCGATTGTCGGGTGCTCACCCGCATCTTCGGGCGCAGAAGCACTGAGACTTTGCGCGAGGCGGCGCGGATAATCGGATACGGGCTGCACGTTCACCTTGCTGAACAGCTCCGGAAACATTGCCATCATCGTTTCGCGGTTTTCCAGCATGTAGGAAACGCCGCTCGGCGTGCGGGCGTTGTCTTCCAGTACGAGGAATTCGTCCGGGCCGGTTCGCACGAGGTCGATGCCGACGATATGGGTGTAGACCCCGCCCGGCGGCGTAAAGCCGACCATTTGCGGCAGCCACGCGGCGTTGTGGCGGAACAGGCGTTCGGGAAGGCGACCGGAACGGATGATCTCCTGCCGGTGGTAAAGGTCGTGCATGAAGGCGTTGAGCGCGCGCACACGCTGCTCAATGCCCCGGCTCAGCCGCCGCCACTCTCCGCCGCTGATGATGCGAGGCACCATGTCGAAGGGGATCAGCCGCTCCTCGGCATCGTCTTCGCCATAGACGTTGAAGGTAATACCGGTGCGGCGGAAAAAGCCTTCGGCCTCGAAGTTTTTACGCCGCATCCAGCCGTCGTCCTGCTCGGCCAACCATTCCTGGTATCCGGAATAGGCTTCGCGCACCGAACCGTCGGGCGCGTGCATCTCGTCAAAATTGGGCTGCTCGGAAGCGGACATGGATCCCTTGTCGATACGGATACAGCACGAACGCCACCCCGCGGGGCCGTGCGACGCATCCGGTAGCTATAAAGGATGGCAGCTAGTCGAGTTCCCGAAGCAATGCCTCGATGCAATCGGCCGCATCGGGAAAACCGACATGCGTGCAACGCAGCGCCACCGCGCGATCACGCTCTTGCGCCGTACCGCAGGCCGCGCGGCGTGAGATGACCCCGTCGCGCGGGCTCCAGAAAGCAACCGTCTCCACCGGCGGTTTCACATGCGTATCGGCAGAGATCGGCGGCGTTTCGACTCGGTGTCCGGCAACAACCTGGTAAGCGCGCCAGGCATTGTTGGAATAGGGCGAGTGGCTGAAGGGTGAGCCCATCGTGACGACTTTCGCGACGCACTCGGGCACTTCTTTCGCCACCTCGCGCGCGAAAACACCGCCCATGCTCCAGCCGATCAGCACGACCTTCTGGCCGAAGCGATCATGCACCGAACAGGTGCGCGCGGCGAGCTGGTCGATCGTATCTTCGCGCGCGCCAAGATTGTGGCCCATGCCCCAACGTTTGACCGTATGCCCCGCCCGCTCGAGTTGCTTCGCAAGATATTTCATTCGGCCCGGCCCGGTAGCGAAACCGGGCAGGAGGATGACGACCTTCGGCTCGGCCGCCTTTTGTACGTCGACCTTCGGCTCGAACAGGCGCGCGAGCGGAGTGACGAGATAGGCCATCTCGGCAAGGAAGAAGCGCAGCGATGGTGTGTGGGCGTGAGCGGGCGCCTCGCCCTTCAGCAGGTCGAGCCGATAGCGCAGCGCGTCGAGCAGCCCGCCGGTTGAGGGCGCGCCGCGTGCAGTATCTGCCGAATTGTCCTGCTCGGGGGTCGCCATCGTCACGATATATGCCGCGCGCCCGCGGCGGGCAATGCGCGAAGGTGGGATCAGAAAGGCGATTCGCCAATCGGCTCCTCGTCACCCGTACACTCGCCGACACGCTCCATGCCGATCCGCATGCCGAAATTCATGATGCCCGCATGCCGGGTCTTCATGCGCATGGCGAGCAGCATATCGACGCCCTGCTCGTCGCCGGTTCCCGAGATGCGCATGTCCATGCGCGAGCCGTCCGGCTGCGGGCAGGACATGGCGACACCGAAGCTGTCGCCTTCGACCTGCGGCTCCGTCTGGGTGCAGTCGTCTTCGCCAAGCTCTCGCGTCAGGTCGAACCGCTCGATGTCTTCGGTTACGCAGATGAACTGCGTGTCGGACGTCATGGCATCCGCCATGCCCTCTTCGTCCATGCCCTTCCCGGTGACTCCGGCCATGTTGAAGTTTTCCATCGTCATGGTCATGAGGTAGCGACCCGGCAAAGGCTCGTAATCAAGGAAATCGGGCCATGGGAGCGGATCGGATTGGTCGCCTGGCTGTACGATCTCCGCGTCCATATCCTGCGCCACAAGAGCGATTGCCGGTGCTGCGAGCAAAAGCGTAACTAGTCCTGCGTTGCGAAGAGCGCGCTTCACTGCGCGATCACCCGCACTCGCCGCTGCGCTCCGCCGTCACGCGCATGCGCACCGTGCCCTCGCCCGCCGCAGCAGGGAGCGTATAGGTCATGCGCAAGTCCGAGTTTTTCTCGCCCGAAGTGCCGGCCAGTTCGACGCGGCCGTTCAGTCCGATGTCGGAGGAGCACATCATCGCCCCGTCGATTTCCTCGCCATTCGCCGTGAAGCGCGACAACGTGCATTCTGCCTCCACCATTTCGGACAGCCACGCTTCGCGCGTGACATCTTCAGTGAGGCAATACAGGTTAGGCTGCCCCGCACCAGCTTCGAATTCGTCGCGCGCCTTGGCCACATCCTCTTCGACCATGTCCGGCGCGTCGAATTCGATCAATTCCACGGTGGTCGCATACTCGCCCGCCGCTGGCATGGTGCCGTTATCGTCGATCACGCCCGAAACATCGTCGGCAGCGAGCGCGTCGTCGGTCATGTTCTCCTCGCCATCGTCTCCACAGGCGGAGAGCGCGAAGGCGGCGGCGAGCGGGAGGGCGATGATGGCACGCATGGGCTTGTCCTCGTTCGGCATGGCGGCCCATCCGGCCGCGATCGTGCAGCCGGGCTTACCCAAGCAAAAGAGGCGCGACAATCGCCGCGCCCGCGGATTTGCGTGGTTTCGCGCTGCCGTCCCAATGTGGAGCAGGCAGCGTCAAGGCGTTAACCATCGGTGGTGGGCATCGGCCCCGCGTCCTCCTCGCCCGTACATTCGCCGATCCGCTCGCTGGTGTTGCGGATAACCATGCGCGCGCCGCGTCCCTCGGTCTCGCTGGTGAGGTCGATCGTCATAGTCATGTCCGAACTCGTCTCGCTCACCTCGCCGCCGAAAGTGATGTTGCCGACATTGCCGGAGCCGTCATCGCACTGCATCGCCGCGTCGAGCGTGCCGGAAACGATGTCGAACTTGGCAAATTCGCAGTCGTCGGGAATTTCGTCAAACGCGCTGGCGAACTCGCGATAGCCTTCTTCGGCCTGCTCCGGAGTCAGGCAGAACTCGCTCGTCTGCTTGGTGCCCGGGCGGAACATCGCGTCCATCATCGCCTGCTCTTCCTCGCTCGCGCCGGGGGAGGAAAACTCGACCAGCTCCGAGGTTTGGCGATACTGCCCCGGCTGCGGCTTGGCGAGTGCATCCGCCGCGTCGGCGATCTGGTCCGGGTCGCTCGGATCGTCAACCGAGACGCTGTCGTCGCAGGCGGCCAGCACGAGCAGTGGAACGGTGGCCAGAAGGCAATGGATACGCATGGAAATTTCCCCTCCAATAAATATTCGCCGCGCATGGTGGAGCATCGCGCGCGGGGGGACAAGACCGAAACGGCAGGTGGCTCTCGATAGGGTTTGCCGAAGCCGCCGCGCGCCCCCATATCCGCGCGCATGGCAGAACTGGTAATCAGGCGCGGGCTGGAAGAGCCTGACACGACAGGCGATTTCACGCCGCACAAGCCCGCGCGACCGGAGAAGTCGCTGCCGGGCAAGAAGTTCAAGCTCGTCTCCGATTACGAGCCCGACGGCGACCAGCCCACCGCGATCCGCGAGCTGGCTGATAGCGCGAAGGACGGCGAACAGACGCAGGTACTCTTGGGCGTCACCGGTAGCGGCAAGACCTTCACAATGGCCAAGGTGATCGAGGAATTGCAGCGCCCTGCGCTGGTGCTCGCCCCGAACAAGATTCTCGCCGCGCAGCTTTATGGCGAGTTCAAGAGCTTCTTCCCCGACAACGCGGTCGAGTATTTCGTCAGCTATTACGACTACTATCAGCCCGAGGCCTATGTGCCGCGCAGCGACACGTATATCGAGAAAGAGTCGAGTGTGAACGAGGCGATCGACCGGATGCGCCATTCGGCAACCCGCGCGCTGCTCGAACGCGACGACGTGCTGATCGTCGCCTCCGTTTCATGCCTCTACGGAATCGGCTCGGTCGAAACCTATTCGGCGATGATCTTCGACATCAAGAAGGGCGAGAGCGTCGACCAGCGCGAACTGATCCGCAAGCTGGTCGCCCTGCAATACAAGCGCAACGACGCCGCCTTCGCGCGCGGTAATTTCCGGGTACGCGGTGACAATCTGGAGCTGTTCCCGAGCCACCTCGAGGACACGGCCTGGCGCATCAGCTTTTTCGGCGACGAGATCGAGGAAATTGCCGAGTTCGATCCGCTGACCGGCAAGAAGGGCACCGTGCTCAAG
>JBARVT010000153.1:0-9544 GCA_049646405.1 Alteraurantiacibacter sp. | reverse complement strand
GTCGACGCGTCGGGCCAGCGCAGCATTGACAATTCGCTCGACCGGTCGACCTCCGGCGCGGACCTCGCGCCCGCGTCGCCCGGCGCGCCCGATGCGGTTCCCGGCGATCCGGGCCTCGACGGGCAGGCTCCGGTCGATCCTACGCCCGAGCCGCAGGACGATCCGCTCGCCGATATCGGGGAATAGGTGAGAGGCACAGCGAGCGGGGATAACCATCGCATCACTGCCGATTTCCGGCGCAAATAGCTTGCGCCGAATCCGCAGGCACGCTTAAGGCCCGACTCCCATGGCGCGGTATATTTTCATCACCGGCGGCGTGGTTTCCTCGCTCGGCAAAGGTCTCATGGCGGCATCGCTCGCGGCGCTTCTGCAGGCGCGCGGCTACAAGGTCCGCATTCGCAAGTTCGATCCCTACCTCAACGTCGATCCGGGGACGATGAGCCCGTACCAGCACGGCGAGGTTTACGTTACGGACGACGGGGCGGAGACCGATCTCGATCTTGGCCATTACGAGCGCTTCACCGGCGTTTCCGCGCACCAGAACGACAACATCACATCGGGCCGGGTGTACCAGGACATCATCGCTAAGGAGCGGCGCGGCGACTATCTCGGCGCGACCGTGCAGGTTATTCCGCACGTCACCGATGCGATCAAGGAATTCGCGCTTGCCGACCAGGGAGATCACGATTTCATCCTGTGCGAGATCGGCGGTACGGTCGGCGACATCGAAAGCCTACCGTTTATGGAGGCGATCCGGCAGCTCAGGAACGAGCTGGAGCCGGACCGCACGCTGTCGGTGCATGTGACGCTGGTGCCCTACATCGCCGCGGCAGGAGAGCTGAAAACCAAGCCGACGCAGCACTCCGTGCGCGAACTCGCCAGCCTCGGCATAAAGCCCGACGTTTTGCTGTGCCGTTGCGAACATCCGCTACCCGATAGCGAGCGGCAGAAGATCGCCAATTTCTGCAACGTGCGCAAGGAATCGGTCATCCCCGCGCTCGATGCGACCAGCATATACGCGGTGCCGCAGCAATATCACGGCGAGGGTCTCGATACCGAGGTGCTGCGCCATTTCGGGATGCTCGGCACCTCCAACCCGCCCGACATGGCGCGCTGGGACGACGTGCTCGACCGCTACGAGCATCCCGAAGGCGAGGTCACGATCGGCGTGGTCGGCAAATATGTCGGCCTGCCCGATGCCTACAAATCTTTGAACGAGGCGCTGGTCCATGGCGGCATGGCCAACCGCACCAAAGTCCATATCAGGTGGATCGACGCCGAAATCTTCGAAGCCGACGAAGCGGATATCGCCGCGCAGCTCGAACCGATGCACGGCATCCTGGTGCCTGGCGGTTTCGGGGATCGCGGCAGCGAGGGCAAGATTGCCTCGGTCCGTTTCGCGCGCGAGCGCAAGGTTCCGTTCTTCGGCATCTGCCTCGGCATGCAGATGGCCTGTATCGAGGGCGCGCGCAGCATCGGGGTGGGCGCGGCCTCTTCCACCGAATTCGGCGATACGAGCGAGCCGGTGGTCGGCATCATCACTGAATGGATGAGCGAGGAGGGCCTCCAGCAGCGCAGCGAGACTACCGATCTCGGCGGCACGATGCGGCTTGGCGCTTACGATGCGAGGCTGGCGGGCAACAGCCATGTCAGCCGTATCTATAACGGCGCGGAGATCATCTCCGAACGCCACCGCCACCGATACGAGGTTAACTCGGCGTATATAGCCCAGCTCGAGGCCGACGGGCTGATCTTTTCAGGCATGTCGCCCGACGGGCTGCTGCCCGAAATCGTCGAGCGGCCCGATCATCCGTGGTTCGTCGGCGTGCAGTTCCACCCCGAATACAAGAGCCGCCCGCTCGATCCGCACCCGCTTTTCTCGGGCTTCATCGCGGCGGCGCTGCAACAATCGCGGTTGATGTAACAGCACTTTTTGCTTGCGCGACGGTTAACCTTTCGCTTTAGCGACGGGGAACGGGCCGTGGGGGGCAGGCTTCGTCGCTTCCGATTTTAGATGGCGACGTGTAACTGCTTCTCACAGCTTCGAAGGTTTCGACCGTGCCGCGCGCAACAGGGACAGCGCGTGGCTGCGGCCTGGCCTTGTCGATGATACTGGCCGTCTCTTGCGACCCGGACGGCGAATGTCAGAGACGAGTCGGCGCCACAAACGTCGAGGGGGCGGACCCTTGCGGGACCGCCCCCAATTTTTTTTTGGCGATGCGAGCCGGCTTAGGCGGCGTCGCGATCGTCCTTCTTGTCGCCGTCAACCACGGTCAGCGTTTCGCCGCCGATGGCTATCTTCTTCGGCTTCATCGCCTCGGGCACTTCGCGCACGAGGTCGATGACGAGCAGGCCGTCGCTGAGGTCGGCGTTCTCCACACGGACATAGTCGGCCAGTTCGAAGCGACGCTCGAACCCGCGATTGGCGATGCCAAGATGCAGCATTTCGCCTTCGACGGTTTCGTCGCGCTTCTTGCCGATGACGGTCAGCAGGTTCTGCTGTGCGGTGATATCGAGGTCGGCCGGGCGGAAGCCGGCGACAGCCACTGTGATGCGATAGCTGTCCTCGCCGCGACGCTCGATGTTGAACGGGGGGTAATTGTCGCCGGACGAGCCGCGGGTGTTGTTTTCGAGCAGGTCGAAAAGACGGTCGAACCCGACGGTGGAACGGCGATAGGGAGTGAGATCGAAACGGTTCATTTGCAACAAATCCTCTTCTGAGCAATTTGATAGGTGTAAGCGGACCCGCCTGGCGGCATCCGCAGGATAGAAATAGGTGGTCGCATGGCGCTTTCAAGCGGCACGCAACCGCCCGAGAAAGTGAGAGTTTCGTGAGTGATCCCAAGGTCGAAATCTATACCAAAGCGTGGTGCGGATATTGCCACCGCGCCAAGCGCCTGCTGGACGACAAGGGCGTCAACTATGTCGAATACGACATCACCATGGGCGGCGCCAAACGCGAGGAGATGGTCGCGCGCAATCCGCAGGCGAGCACCGTACCGCAGATCTTCGTTGACGACGCTCTGGTCGGCGGATCGGACGATCTTGCGCGGCTGGATCGCGAAGGGAAGCTGGACGCGATGCTCGGCCTGTGAGTGACGGGCCTGTGAAAATCGCGCTGTTGCAGATGCAGTCGGGCGTAGATCCGGCGGGCAACTCCACTGTCATCTGCGACGCGGCTGCTGAGGCGGCGGGGCGGGGCGCGCGGATGCTGTTCACGCCGGAAATGGCAGTGCTGCTGGACCAGGATCGCAAGCGGGCTGCGGGCAACATCGTCCCCGAGGAGGAAAGTGTGGTCGTCCGCGACATCGCGCAGGCGGCGGGCGAGAGTGGCATCTGGATCGCGCTCGGCCTGCCAGTCGCGCGGCCAGATGGACGCTGGGCAAACCGGATGCTGGTGTTCGACGATTCCGGCGCGGTCGCGGCGCGCTATGACAAGATACACATGTTCGATATGGAACTTGATGGTGGGGAAAGCTGGCACGAGTCGAAGGCGTACGAGCCGGGAGATGCAGCTGTCAGCGTGGCCGGCACGCCACTCGGCAGGCTGGGCCTGACGATCTGCTACGACTTGCGGTTTCCCGCGCTTTTCGAAGAGCTTGGGTTGCAAAGATGCGATGCCATCGCAACCCCCGCCGCATTCACCGTACCTACCGGCAAGAAGCACTGGCACCTGCTCCAGCGCGCCCGCGCGGTGGAAGCCAGCGCCTTCGTCATTGCCACGGCGCAGGTGGGCGAGCACGAAGACGGTCGGCGAACCTACGGACACTCACTGGTGGTCGATCCATGGGGCGAAGTGCTGCTGGATATGGGTGATGACGGGCCGGGCATCGGCTATTGCGAGATTGACCTCGCTCGTATCAGCGATATCCGGCGGCAGATGCCGAGCCTTGCCAATCGCCGCGAAATCCCCAATTCGCGCATTCGATGATCGTTTACGACCTCTCCTGCGCCAACGGCCACCGCTTCGAAGGGTGGTTCGGATCCTCCACCGATTTCACCCGCCAGCGAGAGGCGGGCGAGTTGGCCTGTCCGGTGTGCGAGAGCGCGGAGGTTAACAAGGCGCCAATGGCACCTGCCGTCCCGCGAAAGGGCAATCGCGCGATCGCTTCGGTCCGGCAGGAAGCACCTGCAGGAGAAACCGCGCCTGTTGCCAACGCACCGATGCCGCCCGAAGTTGCCAAGGCGCTCGGCAACCTCGCAAAGGCGCAGACCAAGGCTCTTGAGAACAGCAAATGGGTCGGGCGCAAATTCGCCGACGAATCGCGCGCCATGCATTACGGCGAGCAGGTCCACGCCCCGATCCACGGCGAAGCGAGCGCCGAGGAAGCGCGCGAATTGCTTGAAGAAGGCGTGCCGGTCGCGCCGTTGCCATTCCCGGTAGCACCGCCCGACAAACTGAATTGACTGTGTTAAGTTGGTGCGCCCGACAGGATTCGAACCTGTGGCCCCCGGATTAGGAATCCGATGCTCTATCCTACTGAGCTACGGGCGCGCCGGGGTTGCGTTTAGAGGGAGCATGAAATGCTGACAACCTCCCACCACCGCTCATCCGAGCCTGTCGTAGAATCGTCTTAGCTGACAGCTGAAAAAGGATGGGCAGTCCTTCTACAGGCTCAGGGCAAGCGACATTTAACGGGTCGCCTTAAGCGTCAACCGTCTTCGCCTCTTCCACGCTCAGCGAGCCGCGCTTGATCTGGTCGCGTTCCATGCTCTCGAACAGGGCCTTGAAATTGCCCTCGCCGAAGCCCTCGTCGCCCTTGCGCTGGATAAATTCGAAGAACACCGGACCGACCTGCGCCTCGGCGAAAATCTGCAGAAGCAAGCGGGGCTGCCCGCCCTCGGTCGTGCCGTCAAGCAGGATGCCGCGCGCCTTCAACTCGTCCACCGGCTCACCATGATCGGGCAGTCGTTCGGGCAGCATTTCGTAATAGGTTTCGGGTGGCGCGGTCATGAAGGGTACGCCGAATTCCTTCAGCCGGTCCCAAGCCTCGACGAGATCGTCGCAGATCAAGGCGATATGCTGGATGCCTTCGCCGTTGAACTCCTTCAGGAACTCTTCGATCTGACCCTTGCCGCCTTCCCCTTCTTCATTGAGCGGGATGCGGATCTTGCCATCCGGCGCGGTCAGCGCCTTGGAGGTAAGGCCGGTATATTCGCCCTTGATGTCGAAGAAGCGGATCTCGCGGAAATTGAAGAGCGTCTCGTAATAATCCGCCCAGTATTGCATGCGTCCGTTATAGACGTTGTGCGTCAGGTGATCGATGACGTCAAAGCCTGCGCCCTCGGGCCATTTTTCGACCCCGTCGCGATATTCGAAGTCGATATCGTAGATCGACAGGCCATTGCCGTCCGCATCCGAATAGCGGTCGATCAGGTAGACGATCGCGCCGCCGATGCCGCGGATGGCGGGGATGCGCAGTTCCATCAGGCCGGTGTCGATCGCGACCGGCTCCGCACCGCGTTCGAGCAACTCGTCATACGCCTTGGCCGCATCCTTTACGCGAAAACCCATACCGCAGGCCGAGGGACCGTGCTCGCGCGCGAAGAACCAGGCCGCGCTTTTCGGCTCGTAATTCAGAATCAAGTTGATCTGGCCCTGCCGCCATAGCTGCACATCCTTGGAGCGGTGATCCGCGACATGCTGGAAACCCATGGCGGTGAAGACGGGTTCGACCACGCCCTTTTCCGGAGCGCAGAATTCGACGAATTCGAAGCCGTCAAGGCCAATGGGATTTTCGAAAAGATCAGTCATGGTTTCACTTGTAACTTGTTAGGAGCGAGGGCGCAAGCATAGCATTGACGTACCGTGCCCCGCGAGGGTTCAGGCGTATTGCGCTTGCAAGACGCGCACGCTTGTGATTCAAGGCGACGAATGAACGTGGTCCGGAATCAAAGGCAGGTCGTGCGGGAAAGGGTGGGCAACGCGCTGGCGCTGCTCGTCCTGATCCTGATCGGCATGCTCGCCTTGATCGGGCCGAACGGGTTGCTGGCCTGGAGCGACCATGCCTCCACGCTCGAAGAGCACCATGCACGCATCGCATTGCTGGGAGAGGAGCGAGATGTCCTTGCCAACCGTGTCCACTTGCTCGACCCGAACCATGTCGATCCCGATTTTGCCGACGAACTCGTGCGCCGCGACCTTGGAGTAGCGCACCGCGACGAAGTGTTGGTCGACCTTTCCGAGCAGTAATGCTCGAACCAAACTGGTTCGCAAATCCACGCAAACCCGCCGCTGGAGCGAAATTCGTATGCGCGGCGTTGCCAGCGAAACGAAAGCAGGCCTATAGGCGTTGCCCATAAACACTCGTCCGCCCGCAAGGGCCGCCCAGAGGGGAACAGCCTTGGCCAAAGCCTCCACGCCGAAATCCGGCAAGTCCGCGCGCGCGGCAACATCCGAAACCTCCGCCGCTACGGAAGACCAGTTCGCGCTCAAGGGTTTGCAACACGCGCTAGAGAAGGGCCGCCGTTTCAAGGCGAGCGACGATCAGTTAATGCATTTCTACGAGCAGATGCTGCTCATCCGCCGGTTCGAGGAAAAGGCAGGCCAGCTTTACGGCCTCGGCCTGATTGGTGGGTTCTGCCACCTTTATATCGGGCAGGAAGCGGTCGCCATCGGTCTGCAATCCGCGCTCGACAACGATACCGACAGCGTCATCACCGGCTATCGTGACCATGGCCATATGCTTGCTTACGGCATCGACCCGAAAGTCATCATGGCCGAGCTGACCGGGCGCGCGGCTGGAATTTCCAAGGGCAAGGGCGGCTCGATGCACATGTTCAGCACCGAGCACAAATTCTACGGCGGCCACGGCATCGTCGGCGCGCAGGTTGCGCTGGGCGGAGGCCTCGCGCTGGCGCACCAGTATAACGAGGATGGCGGGCTGTGCCTCGCCTATTTCGGCGACGGTGCGGCGAACCAGGGGCAGGTCTACGAGACGATGAACATGGCGGCGCTGTGGAAGCTGCCGATCGTTTTCGTCGTTGAAAACAACCAGTATGCGATGGGCACGGCGGTGAAGCGCTCCAGCGCTGAAACCGAGTTTTACCGCCGCGGTGCGGCCTTCCGCATTCCCGGCATGGACGTGAACGGCATGGACGTGCTCGAAGTCCGGCAGGCGGCAGAGATCGCTTTCGCCCATGTGCGCAAGGGCAACGGCCCGGTGCTGATGGAATGCAACACCTACCGCTATCGCGGCCACTCCATGTCCGACCCGGCGAAATACCGCACGCGCGAGGAAGTGCAGGACCAGCGCGAGCACAACGACCCGATCGAGCGCGTCAAGAAAGACCTCGCCGAAGCGGGGATCGACGAGGACAAGCTGAAGCAGATCGACAAGGACATCCGCGCGACGGTGTCCGACGCTGCCGACTTTGCCGAAAGCAGCCCCGAGCCCGATCCGAAGGAGCTTTATACCGACGTGCTCGTGGAGGAATATTGATGGCCATCACCGACGAGGCGGTGTGGCAGGCGGAGGAGAGGTTGTGGACCGATGGCGGCCCTGCCTATCCCGGCCTCGTCCATCCCGATGCGCTGTTCGCTTTGCCGCGCACCGGCATCATGACCGGTGCCGAGGCGACACAGGCGATGGCGGGCAATCCCGGCTGGCGCAGCGTCGTGATGACGGACAAGGCACTCACTCGCATCGGCAAGACGGTGATTGTCATCGCCTATCGCGGCGACGGCGTGCGCCCGGATGAAAGCACCTATTCGGCGCATTGCGCCAGCACTTATCACGCTGCCAATGAAGACTGGCAGCTTATCCAGCATTCGCAAACGGTGATCGACTGATGGCTATCGAACTGAAAATGCCTGCGCTCAGCCCCACGATGGAAGAGGGGACGCTCGCCAAGTGGCTGGTGAAGGAGGGCGACACCGTCTCCGCTGGTGACGTGCTCGCCGAGATCGAGACCGACAAGGCGACGATGGAATTCGAGAGCATCGACGAGGGCACGGTCGGCAAGATCCTCGTGGCCGAGGGCACCGAACAGGTGAAGGTCGGCACAGTCATCGCGATCCTCGCGGGCGAGGGCGAGGATGCGTCCGCTATCGATGCGCCTTCGGGCGAGGTCGAGGACGTCGAAGGCGAGGGCAAGGATGTCGGGCGCGAGCCGTCCGAGGCCGAGATTACACAGCAGGCCGAGAAACCGGAAGCCAAGCCGCGCGCCGCCGATCCGGACATTCCGACGGGCACCAACATGGTCAAGCTCACCGTGCGCGAAGCCTTACGCGACGGAATGGCCGAGGAAATGCGCCGCGACGAGCGTGTATTCGTCATGGGCGAGGAAGTCGCCGAGTATCAGGGTGCCTACAAGGTTACACAGGGCCTGCTCGACGAGTTCGGGCCGAAGCGCGTCATCGACACGCCAATCACCGAATACGGTTTTGCCGGGATCGGCACCGGTGCGGCGATGGGCGGGCTGCGTCCGATCGTCGAATTCATGACCTTCAACTTCGCCATGCAGGCGATCGACCACATCATCAACTCGGCGGCCAAGACCAATTACATGAGCGGCGGCCAGATGCGCTGCCCGGTCGTGTTCCGCGGCCCCAATGGCGCAGCAAGCCGCGTGGGCGCGCAGCACAGCCAGAATTACGGACCTTGGTATGCGAGCGTGCCCGGGCTCATCGTCATCGCACCCTACGATGCGCAGGATGCCAAGGGGCTGATGAAAGCCGCCATCCGCAGCGAGGACCCGGTGGTCTTCCTCGAGAACGAACTGGTCTACGGCCAGAGCTTCGAGGTCGCGCAGCTCGACGACCATGTCCTGCCAATCGGCAAGGCACGCATCATGCGCGAGGGCTCGGACGTCACCATCGTTTCCTACTCTATCGCCGTCGGCGTCGCACTCGAAGCGGCGGAGGAACTGGCGGGGCAGGGCATCGAGGCCGAGGTCATCGACCTTCGCACGCTGCGCCCGCTCGACAAGGAAGCTGTTCTTACATCGCTCGCCAAGACTAACCGCGTCGTCATCGCCGAGGAAGGCTGGCCGACCTGCTCAATCTCGTCCGAAATCGTCGCGATCTGCATGGAAGAAGGTTTTGACCATCTCGACGCGCCGGTCACCCGCGTGTGCAACGAAGATGTGCCGCTTCCCTATGCCGCCAATCTCGAAAAGCTCGCGCTGATCGACACGGCGCGCGTGGTCGAGGCGTGCAGGAAGGTCTGCTACGTCGATTGACGGTTCCGCGCCGCCGGTTCAGCTCGTCGAAATCTGGCTCGGCACCCTGAAGTCGTCACAGGCCGCGATAGGATCGGGCTTGGCGTCGTCGCGCTGGTAGATGCCGGTAAGGTCGCGGCTGCCGCGCACGGTGAAGCTCGCGATGGCGCTCACCTCGTGATCACCAAAGCCGAGCGGGTCGCCGATCAGCGGCTGGTAGTCGTAGGCGATCTCCACGAACATCACCGCCTCGTCCTTGAACGCGATAACTTCCTCGCCCGCCGGGCCCATGCCGGCAATGGTGGAAGTTTCCCCGTCGCCCGTGATGCCGTACGTGCTCGCGTGTTCCTTCTTCCCCATGCAGCGCTGCCAGGCGATATAT
>JBARVT010000152.1:0-5001 GCA_049646405.1 Alteraurantiacibacter sp. | reverse complement strand
CAAGGGACGCTTGCGCCTAGAAATTAGCCATTGTCCAAGAGGGGAACACGATGAAGATGAAGCAGATTTCGAATGGCCTTGCCGTGTCGGCACTGGCCTTTTCACTTAGCCTTTCCTTGGCCGCATGCGGCGGCGAGCCGGAGGCTCCGGTCGAGGTGGCGGAAGGCGATTGCCCGCCGGGCATTTCGGTGAGCGAAGGCTGGATGGTGCTGCCAGCCGTCGAAGGCAACCCGGGTGCGGTCTATTTCACACTCGCCAACGACAGCGAGCGGCAAGTGACCATCCGCTCCGCCAGCGTGCTCGGCGCGGAAAGCGCGATGATGCACGAGACGTCATCATGGAACTTGCAGGACGACATGCAGGAAATCTTCACCCTCGCCGTGATGCCGGGCCAGTCCGAAAAGTTCGAGCCGGGCCGCAAGCACGTGATGGCGATGGGGATCGGCGAAGGCGTTGCCGAAGGCGCTGAAACCGAAGTGACGCTCACCTTCGTCGGCGGCGACAAGTGCAGCTTCTCGGTCGAGTCGTTTGCTGCGGGACAGACGCCCGAATGGTTCGAAGGCACCCCGCCGGAGCAGGAGAGCGAGGAAGGGTGAAGGACGCGCCGCTCGCCGCCTGCCCGATAGGGGGCGAGCGTCCGCTGACGACGGGCGAGGTCGCGCTTGCCCGGACGATGTTCGGCGATGCCGTGCAATACCGAAAGGTGATGATCCGGCGGCGCAAATGGGCGTTCTTCCAGCCGAAGAATGTTACCATGGCGCCGCGCGGACATATCCATTTCCACCCCATGGGCGGCGGCTATTGCGACGACTTCACTACGAAGACCCTGCGGCGGCAAGCGCTCTTCATCCACGAGATGACGCATGTCTGGCAGACGCAGACGCTTGGCGACTGGTATCTCGTGCTCAACCGCATGCCGTGGGCGCGATACGACTATGCGCTGAAGCCGGGCTGGCGGCTTGAGCAATACGGAATCGAGCAGCAAGCCCGCATTGTCGAGCACGCCTTCATGCTGCGGAACGGCGCGAAACTGCCGGGCGTGGCGGATAAGAGCGCCTATGATGCGCTGGTGGCGTTTCCAGGGGCGACGGGGTGACCGAATTCGAATTCATCTTCATGCTTTACGCGCTGATTCTCGGCCTTTCGCTGGTCGCGTTGCTCGGTGGACTGGGCCGTGCGATCGAGCGGGCCTTTGCCTACGAGGCGCGGGATGGGACGGAAAGGTTTCGCATCGGCACCTTGACCCCGCTGATGGCGGTGTTCGTCATGCTCGACCTTATGTCCTTCTGGATCTTCGCGTGGATCGTGCGCGACATCATCACAGTCAGCCCGGCGACGCTGATCGGGATCATGGCATTCGCCAGTGCCTATTACCTCGCCGCGCGGCTGGTGTTTCCCGAAGAGCCCGAACGGTTCGCCGATCTCGACACGCATTACTTTCGCGTCTCGCGCACGATCTTCGGCATATTGATCGCGCTCGTGGCAGTGCAGTGGGCATTCTTGCTTTCGATCCCGGGTATCCGGGGTGTTTTACTGTCTTTCGGCAGCGTCGCCGCGACGGCAATGTTCGTCGCGCTGATGGGTGCAGCCATGATCTGGCGCAACCGGCACGTACAGGCGGTGTTGCTCATCGCGCTGATCGTGCGCTATCTCGTGCTATACTTGTTCATATGAAAAGGGCGGAGCCGCAGCCCCGCCCTGTCTCAAAGCTGAGCCGCGCTCAGAAGTAGCGGCGATAGCGGTCATCATTGCGACAATCGTCGTCGACGTAACGACCGTCGTAATAATAGCCATCACATCGATCATTCTTGTCCGAGACATAACCGACCACGGCCCCGATGGCGGCGCCCGCCAGTGCGTAGGTCGTGATATCCTCACCGGTTACTGCTGCAAGGCCGGCGCCGGCGGCAGCGCCGGCGAGCCCGCCTTCGACGGCGTAATTTTCGGCGCAGGCACCAAGTGTCAGCGAGGACGCCAGCAGGGCCGGGGCAAGTAGCAATTTCGTTTTCATGGCTTTTCTCCGTTATCTCCCTGTTATGGAAAAGCTACGGACAAAGGCGTGACGCGTTCCTGAACCCGCCGTTGCGCGATCAGTCCGGCTTCTTCGCGACGCCGACCATACTCGGTCGCAGCAGGCGGTCGCGAATCATGTAGCCGGCCTGCATTTCCTGCACGATCGTGCCGGGTTCTGCATCGTCGGTCGGGATCTCCATCATCGCCTGATGCTGGTTCGGATCGAGCGGGAGGCCCATCGCGGCGATGCGGCTGATGCCGTGCTGCGCAAAGGCCTTTTCCATCTCGCGCTGGGTGGCCTGGATACCGGCGACGAGACCCTTGAACTTGCTGTCCTCGCGCAGATCCTCCGGCACTGCCTCGATGGCGCGGGTGAGGTTGTCTGCCACACTCAGGATGTCGCGTGCAAAGCCGGTCGCGGCATATGCACGCGCGTCGGCAATGTCCCTTTCCATGCGGCGGCGGACATTCTGCGTGTCCGCCTTGGCATAGAGGACTTCCTGCTTCGCCGCGTCGAGATCGGCCTTGAGCGATTCGATGACGTCATGGTCCGACGCCTCCTCCGTATCGTCGCCGTCATCGTCCGCGAGAAATTCCTCCGGCACGCCTTCCAGTTCTTTTTCGACCGCTTCGTCGCGGTCCTGTTCGTTGTCGATCATGATTGCCTTGCTAACCGATTCGCTTGCCCAGCGATTGGGCGGTGAAGTCCACGATGGGAATAACGCGCGCGTAATTCAACCGTGTCGGGCCGATCACACCCAGCACGCCGACCACCCTGCCCTCCCGGTCGCGATAGGGCGCGGCGATGACGGACGAGCCACTTAGGGAGAAAAGCCGGTTCTCCGCGCCGATGAAGATGCGCGTCGCCTCGGCCAGCTGCGCGCGTTCGAGCAGCTGCGCGACCGACTGCTTGTTCTCGAGATCGTCGAGCAGCGAGCGCACCCGGTCTATATCACCGAGCGCGCTATCGTCGAGCAGCTTGGCCTGCCCGCGTACGATGAGGACAGGACGTTGGTCCGTGTCCTCGCTCCAGACCGCAATGCCTGCTTCCACCAGCGCGGCGGAGGCATGGTCGAGCGCGCTTTTGCCCGAGGCGATCTCCCGCTGCATTGCGGCGGCGGCTTCGGGCAGCGTGCGTCCGGAAAGATGCGCGCTGATGTAATTGCTGGCTTCGGTGAGCGAACTGGATGACGCCCCGCCGAGATCGAGCACGCGGTTTTCCACCTGCCCGTCCTCGCCGACAAGCACTGCCAGCGCGCGCGTGGCATCGAGCGGCATCAGCCGCATCTGCGCAAGGCGCGGTTCGCGGCGGGGGACCATCACCATGCCCGCCGCGCCGGAAATATCGGAAAGCAGCGCGCTCGTTGTCTCCAGCGCCGCCTCGATCGGGCCGGGGGCAGAAAGCTGCTGCTCGATCGTCGCGCGTTCTTCTGCCGTAGGTTCGGCGACTTGCATGATACCGTCCACAAACAGTCGCAAGCCTGTCTCGGTCGGCATCCGCCCCGCACTGGTGTGCGGCGCGGCAAGCAGGCCGAGCTGTTCGAGATCGCTCAGCACGCTGCGGATCGAGGCGGGCGAAAGATTCAGCCCGCCCTGCTGCGCCAGTGCCTTGCTGCCCACCGGCAGACCGCTGGCGACATAATCCTCCACCACGAGGCGGAAAATCTCGCGGGCGCGGTCCGTCAGTGCGTGGATGGGCGGGGATGGCATGACAGCCCGCTATCTAGGCGCTAGGGGCGGCGCTGCAAACATCTGGAGAATTTCATGCGACCTTCCGGCCGTGCGCCCGACGAAATGCGCGCCATCACCTTCGAAACCGGCTTCACCAAGCATGCAGAGGGCAGTTGCCTCATCAGTTTCGGCGACACCCGCGTGCTGTGTACCGCCAGTGTCGAGCGCAATGTCCCGCCGTGGATGCGTAACAAGGGGACGGGCTGGGTCACCGGCGAATATTCGATGCTTCCCCGCGCCACGCATACGCGAGGCAGTCGGGAGGCGGCGCGCGGGAAGCAGAGCGGGCGGACGCAGGAAATCCAGCGGTTGATCGGGCGGAGCCTTCGCGCCGTGGTCGACATGGAAAAGCTCGGCGAGCGGCAGATCGTTCTCGATTGCGACGTTATCCAGGCCGACGGCGGCACCCGAACGGCCTCCATCAGCGGCGCGTGGGTGGCGTTGCGTCTGGCGGTGAACGGCCTGCTCGCCGACGGCACGCTCAAAGAAGACCCGATCATGGCCAAAATCGCGGCTATCTCCTGCGGCATCCACCAGGGCACGCCGGTGCTCGACCTCGATTATGACGAGGATTCCTCCGCCGATGCGGACGCCAATTTCGTGCTGATTGAAGGCGGTCAGATCGCCGAGGTGCAGGCGACCGCCGAAGGCGCGACCTATGACGAGGAAGGCTTGCTGCGCCTGCTGCGCCTCGCCCAGATGGGCTGCGCGGAAATCTTCAAAGCGCAGGACGAGGCGACGAAGTGAGCCGCACAATCGGTTCGGGCAAGCTGGTCATCGCCACGCACAATGCGGGTAAGCTGAAGGAAATCGCGGCCTTGCTCGCGCCCTACGGTGTGGATTGCATTTCCGCCGGCTCGCTCGGCCTGCCCGAACCGGCGGAGACCGGAAAGACCTTCGTCGCCAATGCGCTGATCAAGGCGCGCGCGGCGGCGGAAGCTTCGGGCCTGCCCGCGCTCGCCGACGATAGCGGGCTGTCGGTCGCGGCGCTCGATGGGCGGCCGGGCGTCTACACCGCCGACTGGGCCGAGCGACAATGGTTCGAAGGCGAGCCGGGCCGCGATTGGTTCATGGCAATGGGCAAGGTCGAAGGGCTGTTGCAAGCGGCGGGGCTGGATGCGCCGCGCGATGCGTGGTTCTCCTGCGTGCTCGCCATCGCATGGCCCGATGGCGAGCATGTCGTTTACGAAGGTCGCGTCGACGGGACGCTGACTTGGCCCCCGCGCGGCGAGATGGGATTCGGCTACGATCCCGTCT
>JBARVT010000151.1:0-1561 GCA_049646405.1 Alteraurantiacibacter sp. | reverse complement strand
GACAATGCAGTCCCGATGGTCGCGCCCCATGACTGGCGCGAGGAAAGGAACTCCTGATGAGTTTGTCAAAACGCGCGTTGGCGCGGTCAGGACCTCGGAAGCACGTTCGGAATGAAGTCGAGAAGGTGTGGCCGGACATTGTCGAGGCACGTGAAGCGGGCGCATCGCTCCTCGCGATCTTCCGCGAGCTCAAGGCCGACGGAAAGAATGTAGGCGCTGGCTACAGCAGCTTCCGCTATGCGGTTCGCCATTTCGATGCGAACCCGCCGGCAACGACGGGAGCGAAGCCCGGCGGGCAGGTAACGGAGGCTAAATCCGATATCCAGCCCGCCACATCTTCGCGCGATCGTTATTCGGACGGGCGCTTCTCGAGCGATTGGGGGTGAGCCATGACTAATATTCAACAGCTCATCTTCATCCTCATCGTCACGAATGCCGGAGGCCAAGGCAAGACCACGCTTGCGAGGGTTATCAAAACGCTCTTCGGACTAGTAGGACAGCCGGTCCAGCTGCTTGATTCAGACGCGGGCAACGCTGCGGCAAAGGTCATCGACGCGTCGGCAAAGAAGATCGGATGGGGTGTCGATACTCTCGTCGCTCCAGAGATCGTCGCGTCTTGCGTAGGCCAACACGTGATCCTCGACTTGGGTGCTAACGCATTGGCATCAGCACGAGAGATTGCGGCCCTGCTGCCGGAACTAGCCAGGCGCTTCGAAGCGGCGGGCTACCGGAACGTCGCCTTCCTGCCCGTCACGCCGAACAAGCCTGGCGCTACGGAGGCAGTTCTTCATCTCGCCGAACAGCTTCCGCCGATGGAGCGCATCCTGGTGCGCAACGATATCGACGGCTCCGGCCAGTTTGAGGCCATCGCGACCAGCGACCCCGTGGTCGATCTTAAGCATCTCCCGCCCGGTTACATGGCGTACGTCAACGAAGGCGGCCTTACCTTCCTCGACGCCGTTCAACAGCCGGCCCCGGATAGGACCGAGGCAGGACGCATGATCGCGGAATGGCTGCGAGACTTCGCCAAGCAGACCCGTGGGCATGGCCTATTCGTCGTCCCCGCAGCGAAATTAGAGCTGGTTTCTCGTCCGAGGGGCGCCGCGAATTTCATGGTCAAGACTGCCGCCGATGCCACCGATCAGGCTCTTGCGAAGAACCAGCGCAAGACCCGTGTATTGTCACTCCTCAACCGGCACGGATGGACCCCCGAAGGGCTTCGTACCGTCGCGGATGAGATTGCCGACAGGTCCTGATCCGCGCCAATCCTCCCATTTGAAGGCTCGACCGCTGGCAGTACGGCGGTCGGGCCTTTGGTTTATCGGCTCGGTATCAATGCCACGACACTGCGATGACATTGACAAGGTAAAGTATGTACAGTGATAAGTCACTGTTATAGCAATGTTTTTAGGCGCAATACCGCTAACTTGGCTAGCGCCAAGTTAGCTTGCGTCAGCAGGGCCCTGAGATGCGAATAAACGCCCCCTTGGCGTGAGCACGCTTGCTGCAAACTTAAATGCAATCTGGAGAAAAATGCAGACAGCGTCCGCGACCAGGAGGA
>JBARVT010000150.1:0-1847 GCA_049646405.1 Alteraurantiacibacter sp. | reverse complement strand
GATGAAGGATGTCGATCGCCGCCTGGCCGAGATCGAGAGCTTCTACGTCAGCTCCAACCCGCGGCTGGACCAGCAGATCAAGGAACTGCGCTGAACTAATCAAACATAGGGAGATAAGACATGGAGGGAGTACTCGCGCTGATGATCCCGCTGGCACCGTTCATAATGGTAGTCGCGATCATCTGGCTGGTGAACAATCGCAAGCTGGAAGAAAAGCGCATCACCGCAACGGCGGAAGCGAGCAGCGAAAAGGCTGCGCAATATGCCAGCCGCGTCACCGAGCTCGAAAACCGCGTGCAGGTGCTTGAACGCATCGTCACCGATCGCGGATACGACATCGCCACCCAGATCGAGGCGCTGCGCGACACACGCAAAACCGAGGAACAGGATAGCGGCGTCCAGATGGACTTCGCCAAGAGGGAGAACGCCTGATGGATATCGGAGGACCTCTTTTCGTCGTCCTGATCATTGTCGCCAGCACGGTAGGCTGGTTGATCAATAACTGGATCCGCGCGAAGCACGGTTATCCGCTCGAAGACGAGTGGGGCGGCAAAACGGAGCGCGGCGAGACGCTGGAGGCGCAAAGGCTCCGCGAACAGAATGCAAAGCTTATGGAGACCATGGACAAGATGCAGGACCGGATGGTCGTGCTCGAGCGCATCGTCACCGACAAGGGCTACACCGTCGCAGAGGAAATCGAGGCGCTGCGCGACACGCCCGTCCGCTCCGCCCGCAGCGAGGATAGCGGCGTGCCGCTCGACTTCGCGAAAAAGCAGGAGGCTAACTGATGGATCCGAATCTCGCCATGATCTTCAGCTTTATCCTGCTCGCGGGGCTGATCGTCTTTCCTTTCGCCTACCTGCTAAACAAGCGGGTGCAGGATCACGCGGAGCGCAAGCTCGAACTCGAGGCGCGGATCGAGGAGGCGAAGGCAGCGCAGGCGAGGGCACCGGGCGAGGCGCAGGCACACCTGGAAGACCGGTTGCGCGTGATAGAGCGGATCGTCACCGACCCTTCGGCCGACCTGTCGCGCCAGATTGAAGATTTGCGTGCACTAGACGCGAAGCCGGAGGCGGTCTCTTGAGTATCGGAGCAGCATTGGTGGCAATCGTCATCGTCATCGCCATTGCCGTGCTGGCGATGCAGGCGGCGGAGAACCGGAACGACCGCCTGAAGTCGCGCAAGTCAGACGAGGACGGACGGCTAGAACGTGAGCGCGACGAAGCGCGCGACGAACTGGAACAATTGCGCGAGCGCGTGAAAGTGCTCGAACGCATTGCCACCGACCCTTCGCGCCGCACGGCCGAGGAAATCGAGAAATTGCGGGACGAATAGGAGGCCCACGCGATGACTGTCGACATGCTGCTTGCCGCGACCGCCCTGATGGGGGTCGCCATCCTTGCGGGCACCGTGCTGCTTGGCTGGCAGGGCTGGCTGGCGCTCAAGTACCGCGAACTCGAAATGCACCGCCTGCCGAGCGAAATGCAGAACGGCTCGCCCGAAGGCATGGCGCGGATCGAGATCGCCGACCTGAAAGAGCGCATCCGCAAGCTGGAAGCCATCGCCAGCGGGGTGGATTTGTAAGCTGCCGCTGCTAGAGGCGCGCCATGCGCAGCCTCGACGATATCCGCGAAGAATATGAATTCCTAGAAGGCGATGAACGCTATCGCCTGCTGATCGAGCTGGGGCGCGAGCTGGAGGACATGCCCGCCGCACTAAAGACCGATGCGACGCTGGTTCGCGGATGCAGCGCGCAGGTGTGGGTCTATCCCACGAGCGAGGCCGAGCGGCTGCATTTCCTTGCCGACAGCAACGCCGCCATCACAAAGGGGATCGTCGCACTGGTG
>JBARVT010000149.1:0-1588 GCA_049646405.1 Alteraurantiacibacter sp. | reverse complement strand
GGTGATGTATGCCCGGACTGACCGAAATTCGGACACACATTGCTGAATGTTTTTGAATTGGTGCTTTTCGCGGCGTTTGCAGTTGCCATGGTTTCCTCGCAGGGCGAGCGAGACCACGGGTGTGGATTGCGATGTCGAATATGTCATTTCGTGACCTCGAACGCCAAAGAACTCGCACCGTGCCGGCGCGGGTCCGTGGGGTTGAAGCGACACAAAATTGAAGGCCACCGGCTTGGGGTACTATCCCAGCACGCTGTGTTCGCGATTTCCTTCAGGGTAGACCACAAGAAGTTAAGGAATCGTTGCCAGCGTCTGAAAATTCAGTGGCTAGAACTTTTCCCTGATACGCCGGACTCGCGATGTCCGAATTTCTCCAGTCCGGCGCATAGGTACGGTGAAGGCTCAGGCCGCGTTATCGAAACCCTCGGCGATATCGCCGTGCAGGGTCCCAACATATGTACGCAACTCTGCAGCAAGGCCATGATCCGGACGTCGTCGCAAGAACCCCTCGATCAGCGTTACGATGGCAGGCTGAAGCCGTAGGCCATTCGTACCCTGGGCAACTAACCATCCGATCTTCGCGATGGCGAGCAGAAGACAGTCCAACTCGACGTGATCGCGCAGGTTCCGCCAGGCTCCATCGCTGGCCGGCCGCGGAACGCTCGACTTCGCTGCGACGAGGTCGAACGGCACGCCCATGCGCAACAAAAGCTGGCTGAGATGGGTCCACGTTTTACCTCCCCCTTTCATCATCAGACCGAGATCGAGATGAGGGCGCGGGCCTTTTCGCCCGGGTTGGTCGATGAGCTGCGGTGGCAGCCGCAGTCCGTGAGCGATGCTCGCGTGCAACAGGATCGGCACGTCCGTCGCCAACCCACCATAGGTGATGACGGGCTTGTCGTCGTTCGCACGCAGGTAATCGAAGACCCTGGTGACCACGCCAGCCTCGTCAGCCCAGTCCCGCTCGCACCAGCTGCCGATTTTGCCGGTGGTCACCCGACCTTCATCGTCGATGGTGAACTGGAACGCAGCTGCAGCCATGACGCGCTTCACCGCGACCGCGTGCCGACTGGAATCAGGATCCATGGCCTGATGTAATTTGTAGAGGTTCTTGTCCCAGAAGAATTCCGCGTCCAGCGCGATATACGTTTTTGCCATTCTGCTTTTCCTTTCACTTGCTGTTGGCATCATCACGCTTCGTCAGAAGGGGAGTGGGCGCGCCCGCTCGAGCGCTCGCCATGCCTGCCATGCGGCAGCGAGCGATGTCCGCTGGTGCGGCAAACATTGCGACCATAGGAATGCCGCCCACAGACACTGCGCTTCATCCGGTGCCCTTCGCGATCGCGACAGGACGTTCGAACCGGGACCGGCCCGTTCGACCCGGTTTGCTGCCGCAATCTCTTCCAGCACGCTGTTTGCGCATTCGAGCGGCAGAATATCGAGGTCCGGGCGGGCACGCTGGAGCAGCTGCAGGTCAGCCGGCGGCAGTGGGCCGCCGGCGGCGAATGCTTGCCGCAGGTAATGCTGCGAGATACGGGACGCCCGCGCAATCAATGTCGCTCCTTCCGGAATGCGATCGGCTAGCCCG
>JBARVT010000148.1:0-2837 GCA_049646405.1 Alteraurantiacibacter sp. | reverse complement strand
GATCGTCCGCGCGCTCCTCGCTTTCGCTGCGCAATTCCACGCTGCGTTCCGGCGCGGCCTGCGGTTCGAGCGCGAGCAATTCGTCCGCCGCCAGCGGGGCCTCGGCACCGTAGGGCGCCGGAGGCAGCGATTGCCCGGCGGCGGGCTGGAGTTCGCTTTTCTGCGCGCAGGCGGCGAGCATGAGCAGCACGGCGAGAGCGGGCGCGATCTTCATGCATCCATCCCCAACAAGGCGCGTGCTTCGACAACACGTTCGCGCACCTCGCCGGGCGCTGTGCCGCCATTCGAAGTGCGCGAGGCGACCGATGCCTCGACCGATAGCGCGGTATAGACCCGCTCGTCCACGCGCGCGTCTATCGCCTGCAACTCGTCCAGCGAAAGTTCGTCCAGCGCCACCCCCTTGCCCTCAGCCAGCTTCACTGCCGCGCCGGTGATATGGTGCGCCTCGCGGAACGGGATATCCGCCTCTCGTACAAGCCAATCGGCAAGGTCGGTGGCGGTGGCGTAGCCCAGCTCCGCCGCTTGCCGCATCCGGTCGATGCGGAACTCTGCGCCCTCGACCATCCCGCTCATCGCGGCGATGCTCAGCGCCAGCAGGTCCGCCGCCTCGAAAACCGGCGGTTTGTCGTCCTGCATGTCCTTCGAATAGGCGAGCGGAAGGCCTTTCATCGTCATCATCAGCGCGGTCTGGCAGCCTACGATCCGTCCGGCATGGCCGCGCACCAGCTCGGCGGCGTCGGGGTTCTTCTTCTGAGGCATGATCGAGCTGCCGGTGCTGAGCGCATCGGGCATGCGCACGAAGCCGAAGGGCTGGCTCGCCCAGATCACGAACTCCTCGGCCAGCCGCGAGAGATGCAGCGCGCACTGGCTTGCGGCGGCAAGGAAATCCAGCGCGAAGTCGCGGTCGCTGACTGCGTCGAGACTGTTGGCCGTGGGCCGCGCAAAGCCGAGCGCCTGACAGGTCATCTCGCGGTCTATCGGAAAGCCCGTGCCCGCCAAGGCCGCGCTGCCGAGCGGGCATTCGTCCGCCCTGCGCTGGGCGTCTTCGAAGCGGGAAACATCGCGGCGGATCATCTCGTAATAGGCCATCAGGTGATGGCCGAGCGTAACCGGCTGCGCGGTCTGTAGGTGAGTGAAGCCCGGCATGATGCTGCCCGCATGTTCGCCAGCCCGCGTGACGAGCGCGCGTTGCAGCGCGGCAAGACCGTCCAGCAGCGCATCGGTCGTATCGCGTACCCACAGGCGGAAATCGGTCGCCACCTGATCGTTGCGGCTGCGCGCGGTGTGGAGGCGACCAGCCACTGGCCCCACCAGTTCGGCGAGGCGCGATTCCACCGTCATGTGGATGTCTTCGAGATCCCAGTCCTCGGGCACCTCGCCCGCTTCGTATTCGCTCTCGATCCGGTCCAGCCCGTCGATGATCGTATCGGCGTCCGCGTCGCTGACGATGTCGCAGGCGGCGAGCATGGCGACATGTGCGCGGCTCGCTTCGAGATCCTGCCGCCACAATCTTTTGTCGAACGGGATAGAAGCGTTGATCTCGCGCATTATGGCGGAGGGGCCTGCGGCAAACCTGCCGCCCCACATCGCATTGTTGCCCTTGTCGCCGGAGAAATCGTCCGTGGCCAAATCGCGCCTTTCGCTTGTTGCCCTCGCACTGTGTGCCGCGGGCATGCTGGGCGCGTGCGATAACGGCGAGGACGAGGCGGCGCAAGGCGAGGCTGGCGAGGCTGCGGAGGCGATGCCGCTGACCGGTGTGCTCGATCGCAGCCGGGCGGGCAGCGATATCCCGCCGCTGGTGTTCAGCGATCCCGATGGCGAGACGCTCGAACTGGCGGAGGTGGAAGGGCCGGTGCTGGTCAATCTATGGGCGACCTGGTGCGCACCCTGCGTGGTCGAGATGCCGCTGCTCGACGAGCTGGCAGCCGACCTGGACGGCGAGGTGCAGGTGCTGACGGTGAGCGTCGACCTGCGCGGTGCCGAAGTGGTCGAGCCTTTCTTCGAGGCGCGCGATCTGGACAATCTCACGCGCTGGATGGACCCTGAAAACCGCACCACCTTTTTCTATGACACCGATGTGCTGCCGCAAACGATCCTCTACGACAGCGAAGGCCGCGAGGTGTGGCGAATGATCGGGGCTTACGACTGGACCACGGCGGCCGCGCGAGAAGAGGTGCTGGAGGCGACCGAACCGCCTGATGGTGCAGGTGAGGGTGCGGCGGGCTGATCGCTTTTGCCCCTTCCCGCTGCGTCAACCATCCGCTAAGGCCCGCACGCTATCGCAGGATGGCACGGGCGATTAGCTCAGTTGGTAGAGCATCTCGTTTACACCGAGAGGGTCGGCAGTTCGAGCCTGTCATCGCCCACCAGTTTTCACGCAAAACCGTCTGGGGGCCGGGTTCGCGTGAAACTTCCGAGCGAAGCAAAGGTGCGCTGCCTTCTCGGCTTGGTCTCTGGCGCAACCTCACCATGCCAGCTAATCTCCGCCCATGACTACCCCCCATATTCTCGTCCTCGCCACCGGCGGCACGATCGCGGGCGAGGCAGGCTCTGCCACGCAGCGCGATTATCGCCCCGGCCAGATCGCCATCGCCGACTTCATTGCCCGCTTTCGCGAACTGGGGGTCGAGACCCGGCTGGAGGGCCGGCAGGTCGCCAATATTGACTCGGCGGATATCGGGCCGGACATCTGGCGAGAATTGCATGGCGCTTGCCTCGCCGCGATGGAACACGACGATTGCGCCGCCGTCATCATCACCCATGGCACCGACGCGGCGGAGGAGACAGCCTTCCTGCTCGACCAGCCGCTGCCGCCGGCGAAACCTGTCGTCTTGGTC
>JBARVT010000147.1:0-10833 GCA_049646405.1 Alteraurantiacibacter sp. | reverse complement strand
TCCCCGCAGCGAGCGCGCAGCTCGCGACGCGACGCGGGCCGCCATGCCGATCCGCTACGTCACCGGAGACTATGCCGATCTCGGCGGCGCGAGCTGGGATGTCGTCATTTCCAGCCTCGTCGCGCATCATATGAACCGCGAAGAGCTTGTGCTCTTCCTGCAGTTCATGGATTCCGAGGCGCGGCTGGGCTGGTTCGTCAACGACCTGCACCGCCATGCCGTCAGTTACAGCGGTTATCCCGTGCTTGCTACCCTCGCCGGCTGGCATCCGATCGTCCGCCAAGACGGCCGTACCTCCATCGCCCGCTCCTATCGCCCCGACGAATGGCCGCCGATCCTTGACGAGGCCGGTATCGAGAATGCCGAGATTGAGCGTTTCTTTCCGTTTCGCCTGTGCGTATCGAAGATCCGCTGATCGTCGGCGCAGGACCGGCGGGTTGCGCGGCGGCCATCGCGCTGGCGCGTGGCGGCATCACGCCATTGCTGGTCGACCGCGACGAGCAGGTCGGCGATCCGCTGTGTGGCGGCTTCCTCAGCTGGCGCACGGCGGAACAGTTGGCGGAGCTCGGCATCGCGCCTGCCGCGCTTGGCGCGCACCGCGTTACGCGGCTGCGCCTCTTCGACGGCACGCGCGAAGCTGGGCTGGACCTGCCTCACGCCGCTTGGGGCCTGTCGCGCCACGCGCTCGATATCGAAATGCGGGCGGAGGCGTTGCAGCAAGGCGCGAGGATCGCGTTTGATACCGTGCGAGAAATTGCGCCCGGCCGGGTCGTCGCCAAGGCACAGGAGTGGAAACCCGACACCATCCTCCTCGCCAGTGGCAAGCACGACATCCGTGGCCGCTCCCGCCCTCGCCACCGCAAGGACACCGCGCTTGGCCTGCGTCTTCGCCTGCCCGCTTCGCCCGAACGCACCGCCTTGCTGAAATCCGCCATCGAGCTGCACCTGTTTCCCGGCGGCTATGCGGGCATCGTCCTGCAGGAAGGCGAGAGCGCCAATATCTGCCTTGCCTTGCGGAAAAGCGCGCTGGCCGATGCGGATAGCTCGCCGGAGACGTTGTTCGCGCAGGTGGCCGCCCGCTCGCCCGCCTTTGCCGCGCGGCTCGGCGAGGACTGGCGCGGCGGGCGCTTCGATACCATCGGCGCGGTCCCTTATGGCTATATCGCCGCTTCTACCGAGGACGGGATCTATCGGCTGGGCGACCAAGCCGCGGTAATCCCCTCGCTCGCGGGCGAAGGCATCTCCATCGCCATTGCCAGCGGTGTCGCGGCGGCGACGGCGATGCGCGAGGGGCAGAGCGCGCCTGATTTCCAGCGCGCCTTTGCCGCCCGCGCCCGCATGCCCATCCGCCTCGCTTCCGCCGCATGGCACATGGGAGAAACGCGGCTGGGCGCCCGCGCCGCCATTGCGCTTGCCAATATCGCGCCCTCGCTCGTCGCCGATTTCGCCGACCGCGCCCGGATTGCCGCCCCCGCCTCCCTTGCGCACGCGTAACGCTCTGCTAACACGCGCCCAACTCATTCACATCCAGACGAGAGACAGGCACCCATCATGGCGAAAATCCAGGTCAAGAACCCCATCGTGGAGATCGATGGCGACGAGATGACGAAGATCATCTGGCAGTGGATCCGCGAACGGCTGATCCTGCCCTATCTCGATGTCGACCTGAAATATTACGACCTTTCCATCGAAAGCCGCGATGCGACCGACGACCAGATCACGGTCGATGCGGCCAACGCCATCAAGGAACACGGCGTCGGCGTGAAATGCGCGACCATCACACCCGATGAAGCACGCGTCGAGGAATTCGACCTCAAGAAAATGTGGGTTTCGCCCAACGGCACGATCCGCAACATCCTGGGCGGCGTGGTCTTCCGCGAACCGATCGTGATCGACAACGTGCCGCGTCTCGTGCCCGGTTGGACCGATCCCATCGTCGTGGGCCGCCACGCCTTTGGCGACCAGTACCGTGCCAAGGACACGCTCATCCCCGGCAAGGGCAAGCTCCGGATGGTGTTCGAAGGCGAGGATGGCGAGAATATCGACATCGAGGTGTTCGAATTCCCCAGTCCGGGCGTCGCGATGACGATGTACAACCTCGACGACAGCATTCGCGATTTTGCCCGCGCGAGTTTCAATTACGGTCTGGATCGCGGCTGGCCGGTCTACCTGTCGACCAAGAACACCATTCTCAAGAAATACGATGGTCGCTTCAAGGACCTGTTCCAGGAAATCTTCGACACCGAGGGGTTCAAGGAGAAGTTCGAAGCTGCGGACATCACCTATGAGCACCGCCTGATCGACGACATGGTCGCAGCCGCGCTCAAGTGGAACGGCAAGTTCGTCTGGGCCTGCAAGAACTACGACGGTGACGTGCAGTCGGATATCGTCGCGCAGGGCTTCGGCAGCCTCGGCCTGATGACCAGCGTGCTAATGACGCCTGACGGCAAGACGGTGGAAGCCGAGGCGGCGCATGGCACCGTAACCCGCCATTATCGCCAGCACCAGGAAGGCAAGGCGACGAGCACCAACCCCATCGCCAGCATCTTCGCCTGGACACGTGGCCTGATCTATCGCGGTCGCTTCGACGATACACCCGAAGTGGTGCAGTTCGCCGAAACGCTGGAGCGCGTCTGCGTGAAATGCGTAGAGGACGGCAAGATGACCAAGGATCTCGCCCTGCTGATCGGCCCGAGCCAGAGCTGGATGACTACCGAGCAGTTCTTCGAGGCCATCGTCGAAGGGCTGGAAGCGGAAATGTCGTCGCAAGGGTTGGGCTGAGGAAAAGGCTGCGATGCGGCGTTTTTTCAGCGTGCTGGCAGGCGTGGTGGGCCTCGTGCTCGTTTCGCCGCTTGTCGCGCCGCAGGTGCTGGCATTTCCGTATCATGTCGAGAGCGACATCGGGACGGTCTGGTCGGAGCGACCGTTCAATGAGGCTGCGCTGGAAAGCGTGACTGCGCGCACGCAGGCGCTCCTCGCAGAAAGCCCGATTGCCGAACCTGACGAACGCCGCCCGATCTTCCTCACCGATGGCGGCTGGCGCTGGCTGTGGCTGGCAAACACATCGCGCGGCGGCTTTGGCCTGACGCGGCCTGTCAGCAAGGCGGTGATCATAAATCGCTCCGATATCGCTACAGACCACGTAGAGAATGCCCTTGCCGAGCGCAGCCTGTCCGCCGTTCTCGCGCATGAATTCGTGCACGGCATCCAGCGTCGCCGCTATGGCCTCGGAATGATCGGACAGCCGACATGGAAAACCGAGGGCTATGCCGACCACGTCGCACAGGAAAGCACGCTTACACCCGAACAGGCGGCCGATCTTCGCGCACGCGGCGAAAGCCATCCTGCACTTGTCTATATCGAGGGCCGCCAGCGCGTTGAAAAGCGCCTCGCCGAAAATGGCGGCGATGTCGATGCGCTCTTCGCCACGAGGGACTGAATGCCCGACAATTCCGCCAAGGCCCGGCTCGACATCCGCCCCGCCGAAACCGGCGACATCCGCCGCATCGCCGCTTTGGCGAAGCGGGTGTACGAGGATTTCGTGCCCTACACGCAGGGCGAGATTCGCGGGCAGCTCAACAACTACCCCGAAGGCTGCTTCGTCGCCGTGCTCGACGACAGGCTCGTCGGATATTGCGCCACCATGCGCATCGGCGGGGACAAGGCGCTGCGACCGCACAGCTGGGACGAGATTACCGGCAACGGATACGGCAGCCGCCACGATCCAAACGGCGACTGGCTCTACGGCTACGAGATGTGCGTCGATCCGAAGGTGCGCGGCACGCGGATCGGGCGGCGGCTCTATGAAGAGAGGCGCAAGCTCGCCGAGCAGCTTGAGTTGAAAGGCATCGTCTTCGGCGGGCGTATGCCGAACTTGCGCAAGAGCTGGCGCCGGGTGGACGGGCCGCAAGACTATCTCGACAAGGTTGTCGCGGGAAAGATCCACGATCCTGTCCTTCGCTTCCAGCTCGCTAACGGGTTCGAGCCCATCGGCATCCTCAAGGGCTATTTGCCCGAAGACACCAAGAGCCGCGGCCATGCCGTGCAGATGGTCTGGCGCAATCCCTTCGTCGACCAGGAAGCGCGCGCGCAGGCCCGCGTTCCGCGAGGGGTCGAGAACGTGCGCGTCGCCACCTGTCAGATGCAGGCGCGCGCGGTGAAGGACTTCGACGAATTCATGCGGCAGGTTCGCTATTTCGTCGATGTCGCAAGCGATTACGAAGCGGACTTCATCCTGTTTCCCGAACTGTTTACGCTGATGCTGCTGAGCGCGGAGGAGGAGGAACTCTCACCCCTCGAAAGCATCGAGTGCCTGTCCGACTACACCCCGCGCATCCGCGAGGCGCTCAGCGAGATGGCGCTCAAGTACAATATCAACATCATCGGCGGCAGCCATCCGACGCGGATGGACGATGGCGACATCCACAATATCGCCATAGTGTGCCTGCGCGACGGGTCGATCCACACGCAGGAGAAGATCCACCCCACGCCCAACGAGGCGTACTGGTGGAACATCCGTGGCGGCGACGCTGTGGACGTGATCCAGACCGATTGCGGCCCCATCGGCGTGCTGATCTGCTACGACAGCGAATTTCCCGAACTCGCCCGTCGCCTGACCGACGAGGGCGCGCGGATAATCTTTATCCCGTTCTGCACCGATAGCAGACAGGGCTATATGCGCGTGCGATACTGCGCCCAGGCCCGTGCCATCGAAAACCAGTGCTATGTGGTGATGAGCGGCAATGTCGGCAACCTGCCCAACGTTGCCAACATGGACATCCAATACGCGCAAAGCTGTATTCTGACGCCGTGCGACTTTCCCTTCGCACGCGACGGTATCGCAGCGGAGGCCACAGAAAATGTCGAAACGCTGACAATCAGCGACGTGAACCTTGCCGATTTGGCATGGGCGAGAGCCGAGGGTACCGTCCGCAACCTCGCCGACCGCCGCTTCGATCTCTACCGCATCGAATGGGACCAGCGCACCGCCGATGGCAGCGAAGCTACAGAGCCGAGCGGCCCGCCCCCGCTGCACCAGCACGGGCCGGGTGGGGGTTAGCGATCAGGCAGCGTCGCTGTCAGACGCTTCGTTCGCATTCGCAGCCGCCAGCCGCTCGACGCGCTTCTCGCGCTCCACTTTTTCGCGTTGTTCCGCGACGCCCCTCGCCTTGTCGGCAAGCCCCAGCCACGTTTTCTCGGCGCGCAATTCGCGATCGCGCACGTTATCCAGCTTCGCGTCGCGCGCAGCCTTCGCGGCAAGCTCGGCGCGCTCGATGCAAGTCTCGTAGTTTTCGGCCATCCGCCTCTCCGCTTGCTAAACACAGGGGCGCGAAACCGAAGTCTCGCGCCCCTGAGAAAGTCAGTCCGCTGCCGAAAGGTTCACGGCGCTTTCCTTGCCGTTACGCCCCTGCTCCACGTCGTAATTCAGGCGCTGCTCCTTATCGAGCGTCTGCATACCCGCCGCCTGCACGGCGGAGATGTGTACGAAACTGTCGGCGGAGCCATCATCGGGCTGGATGAAACCATAACCCTTGTCAGCGTTGAAGAATTTTACGGTGCCACTCTTGGCCATAACTCGTTCCTTTCAAGAACGTTGGGTTTCCTGGCCGCAAGATAGCGACCGGGTCGTGCGTCAAATCGTCCGAAGAAAGGAAGTCGTCGTCTGGTTTGCGCCGGGGCCAGGGAAGGCAAGCGGCGGTCGGCAAATCTCGAAGTCCGTCGCAAATTTCGACGTCAGCGGGTGTGATATAGGACAGTGGAGGTGAAATAGCGAGGATTGATTGATCGGCGTTCGTGGTGGTACACCGGTTGGCCAAAACGCCTCGCCTTCCGGGCGGTCGTATCCGGAGCTGGTTGCCATATCCGTCACGCATTCAGCGTCCGAGCCGTCCGGGCTGAATGGACGACACCCCACGGTTTGAGCACACAGCGTGCCACAGCATTCAACGTCAGTTTCTCTGAACGTCACCATCCCGACATGTCGCCAGACTCACTCCCAAGATTGCCAGCCATGCGGCGATGAAGCCCGGGATGATTTCGTAGATACCAGTCCTGTCGGCGAGCGAAACCGATTGTTCGAAGGGAGCAAAAATCCACCCGATCACCACCACGGCGCCTGTCACCAGGCCCGCAACCGCGCCCGCGCCGGTCATCCGGTTCCATGTCAGCGACAGGATGATCAGCGGGCCGAAAGCCGCGCCGAAGCCGGCCCATGCGTTGCTCACAAGCGCCAGCACGCCGCTCTCCGGGTCGCTCGCTATGAGGATCGCGGCCAAGGCCACAAGCGCGGTGCTGATACGGCCGACGGTCACAGCTTCGCGCTCGCTGGCGTCCTTCTTCAGGAACAAGCGATAGAAGTCCTCGGTCAGCGAGCTGGAGGCGACCAGCAGCTGCGAAGAAATCGTCGACATGATTGCCGCCAGCAGCGCCGCCAGCAGGAAGCCCGTGACGAAGGGATGGAACAGCGTATTGGCGAGCAGGATGAAGATCGTCTCCGGGTTCTCAAGCGCCTCGCCCGGATTGCGTGTCACATAGGCGCGACCTGCCAAGCCGATGCCGATCGCGCCAATTAACGCCACTGCCATCCAGCTCAGCCCGATATTGCGCGCCGCCGGGATCCCGCCCTCGCGCACCGCCATGAAGCGCACGATGATATGCGGCTGGCCAAAATAGCCGAGACCCCATGTCACCGCGCTCAGGAAGCCGATGAATGTCAGGCCGCCAAACAGGCTGAGGAACCCCGGATCGACACTTGCGAGCGTCTCCGTCATCTGGCCGATGCCGCCCCCGCCTTGCCCGTACAGCACGACGAGCGGCATCACGACCAGCGCGACCACCATGATGATGCCTTGCACGAAATCGGTGAGGCTCACGGCCAGAAAGCCGCCGACCATTGTATAAGCGAGCACCACCAGCGCGGTGAGGAGGACGCCTGCCATGTAGGGCGAGACGCCGAGCACGGTGCCGTCGAAGAACGTGCTTTCGAACAGCAGCCCGCCGCCCACCAGCCCCGCCGCCGAATAGACGGCGAAGAAGAGGACGATGACGATGGCGGACACGACGCGCAGCGTCACGGCCTTGTCCGGAAAGCGGTTAGCGAGGAATTCGGGGATGGTCAGCGCGTTTCCGTATTCCACCGTCTGGCGGCGCAGGCGCGGGGCGACGATGATCCAGTTGGCGACTGCGCCTGCGAACAGGCCGATGCCGATCCACGCTTCCACCAGCCCTGCTGCATAGAGTGCACCGGGCAGACCGAGCAGCAGCCAGCCGCTCATGTCAGATGCACCTGCCGAAAGTGCCGCGACCGCCGGATGGAGGTTTCGCCCGCCAAGGAGGTAGCCCTCGCTATCCCCGGTCGAGCGTTTCCAGGCGAACAGCCCGATGCCGAGCATCAGGATGAAATAGGCGGCCAGAGCGATGATCGTGGGTGTCTGCATGGCGCGTATGCATACCGATCCCTCGCCGCGTGTCACGGGTGGGCGGCGAATTCTCAAGGGAATTGCTACAGACGTTTGGACATGAAATCTTTGCAGGCTAGCAAAGCAAGGGGTGCAGTTTCCTGAGGCACAGCGCCTGCTACGGCTTTCCTACGCCGCCTCGTTCGTGCCAGCAGAGGCGCATGACCTTGCTCTTTCATCGCCCCCTCAGTTTCCTTCCCCAGAACAGTGTAAGACCTATAAGACCTTGTCTGCAAAACGCCGTTGCAGCGCGGAGCGCGGCTCTGCCATAGGACATCCATGCACCACACCGAGATCTCACCTATCATGTCGGACGCGCTCGTCATCCTCGGCGCGGCGGGGATTGTGATCCCCCTATTCGCGCGCTTCCGGGTGACGCCGATCATCGGCTTCATCCTGGTCGGTGTGCTGGTCGGCCCCTTCGGGCTCGGGCGCATGGTCTTCCAGTACGACTGGCTGAACCACATCACCATCTCCGACCCGGAGCGACTGGAGCCATTCGCCGAGTTCGGCATCGTGTTGTTGCTTTTCGCCATCGGGCTGGAGCTGAGTTTCAAGCGCCTGTGGCAGCTGCGCAAGCTGGTGTTTGGCCTCGGCGCTCTCGAACTCATCATCACCGGCATGATGTTCGCCGCCTTCCTCTCGATGGCGGGCCAGTTCTGGACCGGCGCGCTCGGCCTCGGCCTCGCCCTCGCCTTCAGCTCGACGGCGCTGGTCCTGCCGATCTCCGGCACGGATACGCCGGTAGGCCGCGCCGCGCTTTCCATGCTGCTGTTCGAGGATATCATGATCGTGCCGATCATCTTCCTCCTCGGCGCGCTCGCTCCCAATACCGGCGGCGAAGGATGGAGCGGACTGGTCGATACGCTGCTGCTGGGCGCGGTTGTGATCGCGGTGATGATGGTCGCGGGCCGCTTTCTCCTGCCTCGCCTCTTCGCGCAAGCCGCGCGCACCAAGAGCCCGGAGCTGTTCCTTGCCGCCAGCCTGCTCGTCGTGATCGGGGCGAGCCTCGCCACCGCCTTTGTCGGCCTTTCTCCCATTGTCGGCGCGCTGATCGCCGGCCTGCTGATCGCGGAAACCGAGTATCACACCGAAGTCGAAGGGATAATGGAGCCGTTCAAGGGCCTGGCGCTGGGCGTGTTCCTTATCACCGTGGGTATGGGCATCGACTTGCAGACGATCTGGGAGAATCTCGGCATGATCGCGATGGCGGTTGTCGGCGTGCTGGTGCTGAAGGCCGTGGTAACGGGCGTTCTGCTGCGCCTGATGGGTGCGCGGCCTGCCACAGCGACCGAAACCGGCATATTGATGGCAAGCCCTTCGGAAACCTCACTGATCGTACTTGCCGCCGCATCGTCCGCGATGCTGATACAGCCGGGCACGGCGCAATTCTGGCAGATCGTCACCGCCATCGGGCTGACGGTTACGCCTTTGCTGGCCATGCTGGGTCGGCGCGTGGCGCGCTCGGTCGATCCTGCGCCGACGCTGGGCGAGCTGGACGATGCCGATCCGGCGAAACCGCGCGTGGTCATTGTCGGCCTTGGCCGCGTCGGGCGGCTCGTGGCGCAGATGATGCAGATGCACGAGCAGCCCTATGTCGCCATCGACTCCGACCCCGATCTGATCGAGAGCGCCCGGCGCGAAGGCTATTACGCCATCTTCGGCAATGCGCTGCGCGAGGATGCGCTGGACAAGCTCGGTATCGAACGTGCCCCGGCCGTGATTCTGACTATGGACGAGCACGTGCTCGCGCAGCGCATGGTGAAGAAGCTGCGCAACGCCTATCCGGAGCTCCCTATCATCGCCCGCGCCCGCGACAGCAAGCATGCGGCGGAACTCTATCGCAGCGGAGCGAGCACGGCGGTGCCCGAAACGCTGGAGAGCTCTCTGCAGCTGTCAGAAGCGGCGCTGGTCGATCTCGGCGTCGCGATGGGGCCGGTCATTGCCTCGATTCACGAAAAGCGCGACGAATTCCGCCACCAGATCCGAGAGAGCGGCGCGCTTGATCACACGCCGAAGCTGCGCACCAGCACGGCGGAAAGTTAACGGTTTCGGATACTCGTGAGGGGTTGGTGCGTTGACAGGGGAAGGAGAAACCAAATGAGCCATACCGACGATCCGACCAAGCCGACCTCGAACGACGAGAAGTTCAAGCCCAAGAATGTCGCATCCGACGACGAGCACGGTCGCGCTACCCGCAACATGCACGACGTCCCGCGCGGCAGCGACGGGGACCGACGCCGCGCCGCGCAGAACCGCACCGGCTGACGCTCGTATCAGGCCGCTTCGGTCGCCATGGCGGCACGGATGGCGACGATGGCCGCATCGGCTTTGTCGCCGTCCGGCCCGCCGCCTTGCGCCATATCGGGCCGGCCGCCGCCGCCTTTGCCGCCCACAGCAGCAACGCCCTCCCGGACAAGCCCGACGGCGCTGAACCGGTTCGTCAAGTCGTCGGTAACGCCAACAGCCACGGCAGCCTTGCCATCATTCACCGCGACGATGGCCGCGATACCAGAACCGAGCCGTTGCTTCGCCGCGTCGAGCAAATTGCGCAGTTCCCTTGGGTCCAGCCCGTCTAGCACTTGCCCGCTGAATGCGACGCCGCCGACATCTTCGTCCACTGATGCAGCACTATTGACGCCGCCACCGAGAGCTATCTGTTTCTTCGCCTCAGCAAGTTCGCGCTCAAGCCTCTTGCGTTCATCAACCAGTGCAGCGACCCGTGCTTCGACTTCCTCCGGATTGGTCTTTAGCGTCGCTGCGACCGTCTTCAGCGCCTCCTCGCGTCCAACCATCCATTGTCGGGCCGCTTCGCCGGTTAGTGCCTCTATGCGGCGCACACCCGAAGATACGGCGCTTTCCGACACGATGCGGAACAGGCCGATATCCCCGGTCGCGCCGACATGCGTGCCGCCACACAGTTCAACCGAATAGTTGCGACCCGATGCGGTATCCGCAGAACCGATGGAAAGCACCCGTACCTCTTCGCCATACTTCTCGCCGAACAGCGCGAGCGCGCCAGCTTCGACGGCGTCGTCCGGGCTCATCAGGCGGGTGACGACGTCATCGTTCGAGCGGATCTCGGCGTTCACCTCGGCTTCGATCGCAGCGATTTCCGACGGCGCGAGTGGCTTGGGATGTGAAAAGTCGAAGCGCAACCGGTCCTCCGCCACCAGCGATCCCTTCTGCGTTACATGGTCGCCAAGGTGATTGCGAAGCGCCGCATGCATAAGGTGGGTTGCCGAATGGTTGGCCCGGACCGCATCGCGGCGGGCGGCGTCGATGGCAAGGTGCACCGTATCGCCCACCGCGATCCGGCCGCTCTCGATGCAACCATGATGCGCGTGGAGGCGCCCGAGTGGCTTGGACGTATCCG
>JBARVT010000146.1:0-1815 GCA_049646405.1 Alteraurantiacibacter sp. | reverse complement strand
CTTCGGCTTCATCATCGCTGGTCTTTCCGGTTCGCGGAGCCTTTATGCCCGGATCGCCTTAGCGCGGCCGGGTCCGGAGGGCCAGCCCGGTGCGCATCCGGCTGCACCGCGAACCGCCGCATTATCGGGGCCCGATCGGGGCTTGACGCTGAAAACCTGCGCCGCTATCCACCCCTTCGCCAAGCCGCCCCGGCGGCTTGCGTGGGCGACAGGCCGCAAGGTGTGGCAGGGGACTGTAACTCCCTCGCGGAGACGCACGCCAGGTTCGATTCCTGGGTCGCCCACCATCCCGCACTTTAGGGATTGAAAATCGCTAACACCGTGAAAGTAAAGGTGATTTCAGCGGTTCGATAACCCTCATTCCGGCTATATCTCAATGGCTCAGCGAAGGCCAATTTGAGCACTGTCCGCTTGAGGGCGAAACTGCCATTTTGATAAATATTCCAAGGGTTTGCTAGGAACGCCAAGGCCGGTTCGATAAATTCGCTCAGGCGGCCTTGCGACGGCACCGCCGCGTCTGCCTATTCTGCCAGTCTGATCTTCTGGCCCTCCAATTCTTCAATGCGCTTCTCATAAGCTCCGATCACGGACGGGCTGGACGCATCCATGATCCGCCCCACCAGCATGTCGATCTGCTTGCTCGTCTCCGCTAGCTGCGTCTCAATCGAGCTGCGCGCGGCGGTAGCCTCCGTGCGGCGCATCTCCCAGATGTCGGTGAAGATGGCCTTGGCGAGCTTGTAGAGCTGCGTGGCCGGTTGCAGGCCGCGAAGAATCGCCTCTGCACCTTCCTCGATATCCGCGCGCCTGACCGATTTGCGCTTGGAGGCGCAGCCTGGCGTGTCGCAGAGATAATACGGGTAGTGCTGATTGCGGCCCTTCGACCTGCAGGAAGTCATGGGATGCTCGCAGTCATCGCAGAGCACGAAGCCGCGCAGCGGGAAGTCTTCGTTGATGTCCTTGCGCGCTGGCGCGTTGGCCATGCCCTTCAAGCGCGCCTGAATGCACTCATGGACGGCGAAGGTGATCAGCGTCCCTTGCGAAGCGTCACGCCCCAGTTGGGGGCTTCTACGAACCCGGCATAGGTCGGGCGCTCCAGGATTTCTCTGACTTTGGTGATGCGCACGTTTCCGGCCTTGTCGCTTTTAGGGAAGTCAGGCTTGGATTCGAAGAACCGCAACACTTCGCTCTGCGAGCTAAAGCGGCCCGAGGCATAGCCTTCGAGCGCTTCTGCGATAATCGAGGCCACGGGCTCGTCACGGACCAGCAGCTTGCCATACACGCGATCACGCTCGTAGCGATAGCCAACTGGCGCGTTAAAGACGCAATAGCCCTTCTCTACGCGCGCCGTCATCTTCTGGATGACTTGGCGGCGGTTTTGTTCCCGCTCTAGCTGGCCTTGGGCAGCAATCACGGTTTCGATGAAAACGCCTTCCGGCGAATTTTCGAACTTGAAGTTGGGGCACTCGACCAGCGCCCCGCGCTGCGCGAACTCGCGGCGAAGCTTCAAGTGGAATTCTGTGTGGCGGGCAAAGCGCTTGAGATCATCGAAGATAACCACGTAAGGCTTGCCCTTCTGCGCATCCAGATAGGCCAGCATGGCGCGGATGCCGGGCCGCTTCATGAAATCGACGCCGCCAGTGATGTCGTCGGGGAACACCATCTCAACATCATAACCGCGCTGCTCGGCGTACTGACGGCAGCGGTGTTCCTGGCTCTCTGAATCGCCCCGGTTTCATCGGAGACCTATAGCTTCCTTTCACGCGACCATATCGAGCACGTCGCTCTGTGCATAGAAGTTCTCTTCTGCCTCGGCTG
>JBARVT010000145.1:0-24602 GCA_049646405.1 Alteraurantiacibacter sp. | reverse complement strand
TACCAGGCGAGCGCGGGCGGCACCGGGTCGAACCGCAGCGACGCCGCGCCGCAACGCAAGTTCGCCGTGCCACCATGGCGCGCGATGCCCGCCGCGCTCTCTATCGCGGAGCGCAATTCGCGGTTGCGGCAAACGAGGCGCTCCGTGCCGAGCGTCAGCTCGCCAAAGCGATGCTCCGCCCCCGCGCCATCGCCAAGCATCTGCAAATCGAAGCTCGCGCCGAGCAGTCCGTAGAGCACATCCTCCCCACCGCGTTCTTCCGCCATCACCCGCGCCACACGCAGCGACTGGCGCATCGCGGTTTCGAGCACCGGGAGCACGGCTTGCACATATTCCGCCTCACCCGCTCCGAAAAACTCCTGTGCGAAGCCGCGCTGCACGCTCACGGTCCGACGGCCCATCTCGAAATCGTTGCTGATTACGCCGAAGACCGAATCGGCCACGTCGCCTGCAACGCTGATCGCGTCGAAATATTCGGTATGCGCGATGGCGGCATTGGCCATGAGGGCCTGTCCCAGCCGCGTCTCCCCCGGCTTTACGCCGCGCGATGGCTCCGCACGGGGATCGTAGCGGTTGTAACGTTCGTTATAGGATCGCGCGACGTCCGGATCGTGGTTGAACACGCAGGAATAAGTATAGCGTCCCGCGCCATTCCCGCCGAGCAATATGCCGCGTGAGCCACCCGCGCCCGCCGCGACTTCTTCCAGCACCGTGCTCCAGCAGGCATCGCCGAAGGTCGCCGCCTCGCAGATGCGGGCGACCGCATCGGGCGCGGGAGGGACGCTGGCCATGCTCCCTGTCTAGCGCGCAATCGGGGCGGCGGCAAACGGGGGCTGGAAACGCGCCACGCCCTGCTCTACTCGTCGGCACTGATGGGAGAAACCGACGCACCGAAGAAACGGCGCAAGCTGCGCACCGTGGGCTGGCGCGAGCTGGTCGACCTGCCGGAGCTTGGCCTGCGCGGCGTGCCCGCGAAGATCGACAGCGGCGCGCGCACATCCTCGCTCCACGCGACGATCCTCGACGAGTTCACTCGCGACGGCGAGAATTTCGTGCGCTTCGCCGTCGATTACGGCATCAACCATGTCCGGCAGGTGTGCGAAGCAGTGCATATCGACTGGCGTGGCATAACCTCGTCCAACGGCGAGACGCAGCGGCGCATGATCGTGAAGACCCCGCTCACGATCGGCAAGCTGACCTTCCGCGCGGAAATCAGCCTTGCCGACCGTTCCGACATGAAATTCCCGATGCTGGTAGGCCGCAGCTCGCTGCGCCGCCGCTTCCTCGTCGATTCCGGCCACAGCTGGCTGCAAACCCCCGGCAAGACGCCGGTCGAAGGACATAAGCCATGAAAATCGCCATGCTCGCCCGCAATCCGAACCTCTATTCGCACCGGCGGTTGCAGGAGGCGGCACAGGAGCGCGGCCACACGCTCGACATCCTTAATACCACGCGCTGCACGGTGAACATCGCCAGCCACCGCCCGACGCTGAGCTACAATGGAGAGACGGTGTCGGGTTACGATGCAGTCATTCCGCGCATCGGTGCCTCGATCACCAATTATGGCCTCGCGATATTGCGCCAGTTCGAGATGGGCGGCGTGTGGCCGCTCAATGAAAGCGTCGCTATCGGGCGAAGCCGCGACAAACTGCGCAGCATGCAGATTCTCGCCAAATACGGGCTTGGCCTGCCTTTGACGGCCTATGCCAACGATCCGAAACAGGCGGAGCAGATTATCAAGGCGGTGAACGGGCCGCCCGTGGTCATCAAGCTGCTCGAAGGCACACAGGGTATCGGAGTGGTTCTTGCCGAAACCATGTCGAGTGCCAAATCGGTTATCGAGGCTTTCAGGGGCGCGAACGTCAATATCCTCGTGCAGGAGTTCATCAAGGAAGCGGGCGGCACCGATATCCGCGCGCTGGTCGTCGGCGGAAAGGTCGTCGCGGCGATGAAGCGCACAGGCGCGGCGGACGATTTCCGCTCCAACCTGCACCGCGGCGGCAGTGCGCAGCTGATAAAGATCACGCCGGAAGAACGTTCGACTGCGGTGCGCGCGGCAAAGCATATGGGCCTCAATGTCTGCGGCGTGGACATGCTGCGCTCGAACCACGGCCCGGTGATCATGGAGGTGAACTCCTCCCCCGGCCTCGAAGGCATCGAAAAGGCGACCGAAAAGGACGTGGCCGGCACGATCATCGACTATATCACGGCGAACGCGAAGGCCGGGAAGACGAAGACGAAGGGACAAGGCTGAACCCCGCGGTCACCCGCGTTTATCAGGGTTAGCTTTTCGTAAACCGTCGCTAGGTAGAAACCCCGGCCATGACCGGGTCGCACCCTCTTTTTGCCTGCCTCGCGTGCCTTTGCGGCGCGCTCGCCCTGCTCGTTGCCGCACCAGCCGCGGCGCAGGATGGCGAGGGGTGGGCTCTCGATCCCTATGCGCGCGCCGAGATCGGCGTCGTCTTCTCCGAAAGCGAGGACCGCGAGGAAGACCTCATCATCAATGGCGATGGCGCCTATGCGCGCGGGCAGGTGGGCCTGCTGGCCGGCGACGGAGTGAGCGAATTCCGGCTCGAAGCGGACCGCATCGAGGTACGCCGATTCGGCAATGCGACGGCACGCGACAGCTTCAACCGCGACAGGCTTACCGCCGCCTTTTCGCAAGACATTGGCGACGACTGGAACGTCACCCTGCAGGGACGCATCTATGACGACCTCGTCACCGTCGAAGCCAGCGACACCGACGAACGGCAGGTTTCCGCGCAGCTTGAATACGAGCCGGTTCAGGCGCATCGCCTGCGACTGCGCGGTGCATGGCGGGACAGGGAATATGACGATGGCGAGGGGCCGGACGGCACGTCATCCACCGGCAAAGGCCCGCGCGTCGATCTCGAATACCGTCACCGGCTGGGACGCTATCACTACATCAATGTCGATCTGCGCGCCGAGGAAATCGAGTCCGACACCGCGCGCCGTGGCTACACCCGCGAGAGCGTCGGCGCGTCCTATACGCATCCGTTGACGAGCGACGTGCGCGTGCGGCCCGCTTTCGAATGGCGGCACACCGTGTTCGGCGGGCGGCTCACGCCGGATATGGAGCGCCGCGAGGATACGCAATTCGTACCCGAGGTCGAACTGCTCTGGTGGCCGGGCGACTGGCGCATCGAGGCCGAGGCGAAATACGTCTTTTCGGACAGCAATGACCCCGTGCGCGACCGGCAAGGATACCGTTTCGGCGTGAGCGTGGGCCGTGTCTTCTAGATGGTGGCGCAAATGGCGCCTGTCCCGCTGGCGAAAGCTGCGCACCGTCCTGTCGCGCGCCACCCCGCAGATCAAGCGGCCCGCGCTGGTCGGGGCAGGCGTGATCGGCACGCTGGTGCTGCTCGCGCTGCTCGGCCTCGCAAACACGCAGAACGTCTTTTACATGCCGCAATCGCTGGGCGAAACGGCGGTGTCCTACCAGGTGTGGGGCATGAAGCCGTCCAACCTGCTGATGGCGCTGCCCATCGGCGCATTCCTGGTGGTGCTGGCGCGCAGTTTCGTGGGGATGAAGGCGTTCGGCCTGTTCACGCCCATGCTCATCGCCATCGCTTTTCTGCAGATCGGCCCGATCTACGGCCCGCTGGTGCTGTGTTCGGCCATCGGCGTGGGCATGATCGTCGCGCCGACGCTGCTGAAACTGCGCATGACGCGCGTGGGCTTTCTCGGCGTGCTCATCAGCTTCGTGGTGTTCGTGTTGGCGGGCCTTCAGGTGCTGCTCGACACCGCCTTGCAGGTCGATGCCTTTCCCGTCGTGGTGACCGCTTTGTGCGTCGAACGCTGGCACCGGCAGTGGGAAAAAGACGGCTGGGGCGCCTCGGCCTGGCAGGCGCTGAACACCTTTATCCTCGCGCTGATGATCCAGTTCGTGATGGTCAGCCGCGTGGCGCTGGTGCTGATCGAGATTTCGCCGCTGGTGCTGCCCGGCTTCGCCGGTCTCGCGATCGCGCTGCTTGGCCGGTATCGCGGCCTGCGCCTCAGCGAAATCAAGCGCTTCGCCCCCATCTGGCTCGAGGGAAGACGTAATGCCAACGCTGCTGCAACGCTTGACGAACGCGCCGGGGAAGCCGCCGTTCGCAACCCCGCGATCCCCCCGCAAATCCAGAGGATCGATCTTCCGCCACTTCCGCGGCCCGCTTTCGGCTTCTTCGAAGAGCCTGCCTTCGCCGGTGCCCGACAAGGGCGACCTGGACGAGATCCTTGGCATCAATTTGCGCAACGCGATCATCGCGAAATACAATCCGCGCTGGGCGATCGAGGCGGCGCGCGACAAGGTCGCGGCCAAGGTCGCGCTCAACGCGGGTGGGGTGACGACGACACGAACGGTCTGCGTCATCTCCAGCTATGGGGACCTGCTTGATTTCGATCCGCTGCGCGACCTGCCGGACAGCTGGGCGATCAAGCCCGCGCGCGGCAGCCAGGGCGACGGCATCCTGCTGGCACTGCGCCGCGAGGGCAACGACTGGTTCAAGGGCTCGGGCACGAAGATCACCGCGAACGACGTGATGAACCATGTCCGCCGCATCGTCGATGGCGGCTTTTCGGGCGACAGCGCGGCGGAGGACGCGGCGCTGATAGAGCCGCTGATCCGTGCCGACACCCGCATCACCGCTCTGGTGCCGGAGGGGCTGCCCGACGTGCGCGTCATTTCCTTGCGCGAACATCCGCTGATGGCGATGATGCGCATTCCGACCAACGCGTCTGACGGGAAGGCGAACCTGCACCAGCGCGCCATCGGTGCGGCGGTCGATATCGAGACCGGCGTGATCACCCGCGCCATGTGCGTGGGGGAGGAGATCACCCACCACCCCGACAGCGGCGCGCGGCTGATCGGCTTCACTGTGCCCGAATGGGCGCAAGTCCTCGAAATCGCTTCCCGCTGCAGCGCCGCCATCGGCCTCGGTTATGTCGGGGTGGACATCATCATCGACGAGAATGACGGACCGATGGTGCTGGAGGTGAACGCCCATCCGGGCATCGAAATCCAGAACATCAACCAGAAGGGCCTCCGCCGGGCGATGATTCTCGCGGGCGAACGATTGTAGCCGACTCGCCACCGCATGCTATGCCCGCCGGGCACGACCGGAGAATAGGACACGCCATGCGCCGTATCGCCCTTGCCACAGTCGCCCTCGTCTTCCCGCTTGCCGCATGTGGAGGCGCGGACCAGCCCGTGCAGGATCCTAACCTCGAAATTCTTGGCGAACTGCCCGAAAGCCTCGCGCCGTTCGGCGATGGCTATCCGCAGGCCGGCTCGCCCTGCCGCCAGCTCGGCGAATCCGAAGCGACGTCGGACTATCTCGACGACAGCGCCATCCTCGTCGGCTGCCCGAGCCTCGATGCTGCCGAATCGCTGCCCGGAGAGATCGTGGCCGAGATCGACGGCGTGCGGCTCGTTTCCATCCCGATGGACGATGTCACCCGCAAAGGAGACCGGATCACCATCCCGTACGGGCCGGAAAGCTACGTGCTCGTCGATGCGCTGATCGAAAGCGGCTGACATGGCGCTGGCGAAACGGCGTCACCCCGTCCTGCGATGGGCCTTTGCCATCTTCGTCGCGCTGTACCTGATCGCGCTGGCGCTGCTCGCCATCGGAACGTTCGGCCTGTTCGGGCAGGCAAGGGATCCGCTTTCGGCCGTGTTCCTGATCCCGCTCGGCCTGCCTTGGAACCTGCTGGCCGATGCGGCGGGGCTGACCGGTTTCTGGGCCATGATCCTCGCCCCGCTGCCCAATGCCACCATCCTCTGGTGGCTCTCGCATCGCGGCAAATAGGGCGTTGGACGACGGGTTTGGGAAAAGCCGCACCGCCGCGCTAGGCGATCCGCGCCCGCTCGCCTAACGTCGCCCGCGTGACAGCAACCATCGACATCGGCAAGGACGCGCACGGCACCCCCGTGCCGATCGACGTGGAGGAACTGCTCGCCACGCGGCTGCTGGTCCAGGGCAATTCTGGCAGCGGGAAATCGCACCTGTTGCGCCGCCTGCTCGAACAGAGCGCGGGGCTGGTGCAGCAGGTCGTGATCGACCCCGAAGGCGATTTCACATCGCTGGCCGACCATTTTGACCATGTCGTGATCGAGGGTGGCACCTATTCGGTGCGCGAAATCGAGGCGCTGGCCCGCCGCATCCGCCAGCACCGCGCCAGCGTCGTCCTCGCGCTGGACGAGCTTGAGGTCGAGGCGCAGATCCGCTGCGCCGCCGCATTCCTCACCGCCTTGTTCGACGCGCCGCGAGAGCACTGGTATCCCGCGCTCGTCGTGGTGGACGAGGCGCAGATGTTCGCCCCTGCCGCCGCGGGCGAGATGGCGGAGGATACGCGCCGCATGACGCTGTCTGCCATGACCAACCTGATGTGCAGGGGCCGCAAGCGCGGGCTTGCCGGCATCGTCGCGACGCAGCGGCTGGCGAAGCTCGCCAAGAATGTCGCCGCCGAAGCCTCCAACTTCCTGATGGGACGCACATTCCTCGACATCGACATGCAACGCGCGGCAGACCTTCTCGGCATGGACCGCAAGCAGGCCGAGCGCATTCGCGATCTCCAGCGCGGCCATTTCCTCGGCCTCGGCCCGGCGGTCAGCCGTCGCCCCGTCGCGGTGCATATCGGTAGCGTCAAATCGGGCGGGAAGGGCAATGCCAGTGCGCTCCAGCCGCTGCCGCAGACCGATGCCGAAGCGATGGGCGCGCTGCTTCATGCAGAGCTCGCCGCCGAAGCCGCCGAACCTGCGCCGCCGCCGCCGCCGCCGCTCATCCCCGATGCGGATGCGCTGGCCAGCAGCATTGCGGCGAAGTCGGAAGAGCGGGAGGCGCAAGTCGCCGAGCGCATTCCCGAAGGCGATGTCGACAGCGTGCTCAACGAAATGGCGGCGGAGGAGGGCGCGACTTTCCGCCCCGCGAGCCAGCTGTTCCGCGATTTCGCCACAAGATGCCGCCAGCGCGGCGTGCCGAGCGCCCATGTGGACATGCCCGCCTTTCGCCGATTGTTCGCCTATGCCAGCGCCGGAGTGGGCCGGCTGGAGGACGGCCAGCGCGCCGAAGTCGAACGCATGGCAGGGGATGTCGCCGACGATGTCCTCGCCCCCTATCTCGCCATCCTCGTCGCCGCTGTGGAAGGGCGCGGAACGCCCGGCGAGGACACGCTCGCGCGTGTCTACGGCACCGCCAGCCCGGGCCGCATCCGCCGCCTGCTCGACCATCTCGAAAAGACCGGCCTCATCGCCGTACACGAGGATTTCGGCGGCGAACGCACGATCACCGTGCCGGGGATCGAGTCGCTGGCGGCCTGAGGCTCAGGTGCCTTGGCAAAGGCGCGTTGCCTCTTCTGCTCGCTCGACCGGCTGGACGCTCATAAAATCGGCGAGGAAGGTGGAATGGTCGGCGGCCTGTTCGAGATAGTCGGCAAAATCGTGCGAGCTTTTCCGGTCGGCCATGGCGGTGTCGGTCCGGTCGAAATCGTAGGCGACGACATTGACCTTCCTCGCGGCCAGTCCGGCATCGGTCCTGAGGACACGGCAGAAATACAGCCGGTTTGCGCCCAGCCCTGTGGCTCCGCTCAAAGGAAAATCCGCGCCAAGCCCCCGTTTGGCAAGCGTGCCGTCATGCGGATTGACGGCCAGCAGCAACTGCGCACCACGTGACAGGAAGCCTTGCCCGATGTTCTGAGCATCCGCGAATGTATCGCTCGACGTCGCCGCAGCCAGCATGCCGATCCGCAGGTTTTCGAATTGCGGTACGCGATACGGGCCGCCCTCTGCGCCGGCATGCGCTGCGAAGAAACGATATTCGGGATTGTCGGGCGAGCGCAGTTCCGGGAGCGTGGCGGCGGGGTCGCCGAAGGCCGCGCCAAGGACGAACGCGCCTGAACTGTGCGTCAGGAAGCGCAGCGTCGTATCCTCATCCAGTCCCGGGTCGTCTGCCAGCGCGTTGAGCATCGGGCGCATTCCGAAGCCGACGAGCGGCCCCGAAGCCTGCGCCCGTCCCCAGATGCGCGGCGGAAACGGAGAGGTGAAGCCATCCCAGTGCACCGACACGAAATACTGGCGACGTTCCGGATTGGCGAGCGGCGTGAGCCACCGCCGCGCGGTCGCGAAAGAGCGACTGGATGCGGCAAAGTCGTTGTTGAAGCCATGGACGAGGAAAACGATGTCGGCATTGCCCTGCGCCGCGCCGCTTTCGGCCACGATCTGCGCGGCGGCGCTCTGCCAGATGGCCTGCTGCGCCGTCCGCCATGCGTCATCCGTTTCGGCATCGCAGAGAGCACGGGTCTGGGAACCTTCGAGAGCGACAAGGCAGGCCGGGGCAGCGCCTCGCGTCAAGTAGTCCTTAAGGCTACCCCCAGGCAGGTCCGCGTCATCGGGCAGCAACATGCCATCGCGCGGATAGGCGCTGCCGAACGCGTCGATAAAGATGCGCGTTCCGTCGGCTCGAATCTCGCGCGGTGCTTCGAAGAAGACGACGTTCTTCGCGGCGCAACCGGCCAGCATGATGCAGGCGATAACGGTAACGGCAAGGCGTGATATGCGCATGATGATTTCCCCCTGTGCGGGGGCATGCACATGCGGCTGTGACAATATCAAGGTCGGGACTTCACTTATTCTGTCCTACACGCACGCGATCCGTCATCGTCTCCGGTTATGCCGCGAATCGAACCTCCAGCCTGCGAAGATACAGCACTCACCCACCGCATGTATTTCATCAACCAAGCTCCCGAGATTGCGCCGGAGAAGTTTCAACTGTAACGGCTCGGCCAAAAGGAGAGCCCCCAATGCGTATCGGTTGCCCGAAGGAAATCAAGAACCGCGAATATCGCGTCGGCCTGACGCCTGAAAGCGCGGGCGAGCTGGTCGCCAACGGGCACGAAGTGTGGGTCGAAACCTGCGCCGGCGGAGGCATCGGCGCATTCGACAAAGACTACGAAATGCGTGGTGCCAAGGTGGTGCAGACCGCCGCCGAGATCTTCGCGACATGCGAGATGGTGGTAAAGGTCAAGGAACCGCAGGCGGACGAGCGCGCCATGCTGCGCGAGGGCCAGCTGCTCTACACCTACCTCCACCTCGCCCCCGATCCAGAGCAGACCGAGGATCTCGTCAAATCGGGCGCGACCTGCATCGCCTACGAAACCGTCACGAGCCCGCATGGAGGATTGCCGCTCCTGAAGCCGATGAGCCAGGTTGCGGGCCGCATGAGCATCCAGGCGGGCGCGACCGCGCTTGAAAAGGCGCATGGCGGGCGCGGCGTGCTGCTGGGGGGCGTGCCGGGCGTCATGCCAGGCAAGGTCGTTGTGATCGGCGGCGGCGTGGTCGGCTTCAACGCGGCGCAGATGTCCGCCGGGCTGGGCGCGGATACCGTCATCATGGATCTCAATCCCGAAGTGCTGGAAAAGGTCGGCACGCATTTCGAAGCGCGCGCTTCAACCCGCTTCGCCAGCCGCGCGAATATCGAGGAAGCGGTGGCCGAGGCCGACATGGTGGTGGGCGCGGTGCTCGTGCCCGGCGCCGCGGCGCCCAAGCTGGTCAGCCGCGCGATGCTCAAGACGATGAAGCCGGGCGCGGTGCTGGTCGACGTCGCCATCGATCAGGGCGGCTGTTTCGAGACGAGCCGCGCGACGACGCATGACGAGCCGACCTATGTCGTCGACGATATCGTGCATTACTGCGTCGCTAACATGCCCGGCGCGGTCAGCCGGACGAGCACCTACGCGCTCAACAACGTTACCCTGCCACACGCCATCCGTATCGCGAATATGGGCTGGAAAGAAGCCATGCGCGCCGATCCGCACCTCGCGCAGGGGCTGAACGTGCATGCGGGCAAGGTGACCTATCCCGCCGTCGCCAGCGAGCTTGGCTACGATCACCTGCCCATCGAGGAGGCGATCGCCTAGCGCGCGCGTTCCCAGCCACCTTCAGGCATAAAGGGCGCGGCGACTTCGGACGGCACGCGCTTGAGTTTCTGCGAGGCCTTGTCGAGCATCGCCCAGGTCGTTTGCGCGCGGACTATTTCGCGACCACCGAAGTCGGCAAAGGTGAAATGCCGTACAAAGCGCGGGCCGCGCGGACCCTCGCGGATTTCGGTGCGGCCGATGACTTTGGCCCCTTCGCCGACATTGCCGCGATAATCGATCTCGTGCCGCAGGACGAGCCAGACATACCGGTCGCGATGCTCGGCCAACGCGTCGCGCTCCCAATGCTCGCCGGACAGGTCCTCCATCCAACGCAGCCAGACGGTGTTGTTGACATGCCCGTTCACGTCGATGTGCTCGGGCAGCGCGGTGAAGCTGCGGGCGTAGGTATTGCTCACCGCGCCACTCCGGTCTGCCACAGGATGAAGGCCATCTCCTCCGCCGTCTCACGCAAGCCTTCGAAGCGGCCCGACTTGCCGCCATGGCCCGCGCCCATATTGGTCTTGAGCAGCAGCAAGTTGTCGTCGGTCTTGGTCTCGCGCAACTTGGCAACCCATTTTGCAGGTTCCCAATAGGTGACGCGCGGATCGTTGAGGCCGGCGGTCACCAGCATCGGCGGATAGGCCTGCGCCGCGACCTGGTCGTAAGGCGAATAGCTGCGGATGAGGCGAAAAGCGGCTTCGTCCATGATCGGATTGCCCCATTCGGGCCATTCGCCCGGCGTCAGCGGCAGGCTCTCGTCGAGCATGGTAGCCAGCACGTCGACAAACGGCACATGCGCCACCACCGCGCCGAACAGCTCGGGTGCCTGGTTCACCACCGCACCCATCAGCTCCCCGCCCGCCGATCCGCCGCTCGCGGTGATGCGGCCCGCGCTCGACAGGCCACGTTCAACCATCTCGCGCGCGACATCGACAAAATCGTTGAACGTGTTGGTGCGCGCCGTTGTCTTGCCGGCATTATACCAGTCGCGCCCAAGATCGTCCCCGCCGCGGATATGCGCGATTGCATAGGCGAAGCCGCGATCGACCAAACTGAGCCGCGTGGTCGAAAAGCCCGGCGGCACGGCATAGCCATAGGCACCGTAGGCATAGAGGTGCAGCGGGCCGCCCGGGCCGCCGTTCAGGGCGTCACGATCCCTGCGGTACATTACGCTGACGGGCACCAGCGCCCCGTCTCGCGCGGGCACTTGCAACCGCTCGACGGTGTAAAGGTCGGGATCGAAGCCGCTCGGCACCTCTTGTACTTTGCGCAGTTCCAGTTCGCGGCTGGCGACGTGGTAGTCGTAGACCGTGTCAGGCGTCACCGGGCTCTGGTAATGCAGCCGCAGCCTGTCCATCGTCCATTCGGGATTGTTGCCTAGCCCCGCCGAATAGGCCGCTTCAGGAAAAGCGATCGTCTCGACCCGGTCGGCATCGTCGTAATAGCGGATTTGTATCTGGTCGAGACCCGCCAACCGCCCCTCGACGACGTAGAAGTCGCGGAACAGGTCGAAGCCGGTGATGTAGAAGCTGTCCGATCCCTCTATCAGCGCCTGCCACTCGCCTGGCGCGTCCATGCGCGCGGTGGCGACGCGGAAATTGACATGCTCGTCATTGGTAAGGACGAACAACGTGTCGCCACGCACATCCACATCGTACTCCACGCCCGTCTTACGTTCGCGCACCAGCAGCGGTTCGGCAAGCGGGTCAGCGATGGGCAGCAGGCGGACTTCGGAGGTTTCGTTGTCGCCCGTGGCCAATATCAGCCATTTGCGGTTGGAGGAGAGGCCCGGCGAAGCGGTGAAGCCCAGTTGCTCCTCGTGATAGACCAGCGCATCCTCGCCGCTTTCGCCCAAACGGTGCGCGAAGATGCGGTCCACCCGCCACTGCTCGTTCGCGCGGCCATAGACGAGCATGGTGCCGCCCGCCGCCCAGATGAGCGCAGAGTTCACCTTTTCGACCCGGTCGGGCAGCAGTTCGCCCGATTCGAGATCCTTGACGAAAGCGGTGTAATACTCGCCGCCAGTCGTGTCGGTGGAGTAGGCGAGATATCGCCCGTCCTCGCTTACCGACAGCGAGCCGAGGCTGAAATAGTCGAGCCCCTCGGCCAGCGCAGGCCCATCGAGGATCAGGTGCTTCTTTGCTGATCCGACCGGGCGGCGATAAAATTTGCGGTACTGCCCGCCTTCCTCGAATTCGGACCAGTACTCCCAATCGCCATCCTTTTGCGGAACGGTCGCATCGTCTTCCTTGATGCGCGCGCGCATTTCCTTGAACAGCGTTTCGACCAGTTCGGCATGCGGAGTCATTTGCGCATCGAAATAGGCGTTCTCGGCTTCGAGATAGCCGAGCACGTCGCGATTGCGCACATCGGGATAGCCGGGATCGCGCAGCCAGTGCCACGGGTCGGAAATCGTCTCCCCATGCGCGGTGTATTCATACGCGCGCTGCTCGGCGCGGGGCGGGGCGATGGGTGTATCGGTCAAGGGCATTCCTGCATCGGACGGGCCGCGCCGCTTCGCTGGAAAGCGGGCGCACGAAGGGCTATGTGGAGGCGGTAGAGACAAACGAAGACACGCAAAACCGGAAAAACACGCCCATGCTCATGCAAACCCACGAAGCCCGCCTCTCCGCCCTTCGCGAGGAACTCGCCCGCCGCGATCTCGACGGCTTCGTGGTTCCGATCAGCGACGAGCATTTGAGCGAGTATGTCGGCGACTACGCTCAGCGCCTTGCCTGGCTGACGGGCTTCGCGGGCTCGGCGGGCAGCGCCATCGTGCTGAAGAACGATGCCGCGATGTTCGTTGACGGGCGCTACACGATCCAGGTGCGCGACCAGGTCGACGGCAAGCTGTTCGAATACAAGTCTGTCCCCGCAGACAGCCCGGCAGACTGGGTCGCGGAAAAGCTGCCCAAAGGCGCGAAGCTCGGCTTCGACCCGTGGCTGCATACACGCGGTTGGGCCAATGCGATGGAAAAGCGGCTCGCCAAGGCAGGCGTCGAACTGGTGCAGGTGGACGGCAATCCCATCGATGCGGTGTGGGCCGATCAGCCGGAGCCGTCGCCCGCGCCCGCCTACATGCAGGCGGACGAGCATGCCGGTCGCTCCAGCGCCGACAAGCGCGGCGAGATCGCCGACTGGTTGAAGGCGGAAAAGCTCGATGCGGTCGTCATCAGCGCGCTCGACTCCGTCGCGTGGACACTCAATATCCGCGGCGCGGACGTGGCGCACACGCCGGTCGCGCTCAGTTATCTGGTTGTGCAGGCCGACGGCACCGCCGACTGGTTCATCGCCGAGGACAAGGTGACCGACGAGGTCCGCTCTGCACTGGGCAATGCTGTGCGCGTGCGCTCGCGCGATGCCTTTGCGGGTGCGTTCGCGGAGCTGGCAGGCAAGCGCGTCGCTGCCGATCCCGAACGCAGCGTCTATGCGATTTTCGACCGGCTGGACGAAACCGGCGCGGACATCGCGCTCGAAACCGATCCCGCCGTCCTGCCCAAGGCGATCAAGAACGGTGCCGAGCAGCAGGGCCACCGCGACGCGCAGGCGCGCGACGGCGCGGCGGTCAGCCGTTTCCTCCACTGGCTGGAAAAAGAAGGGCCGAAGGGCACGGTGGACGAGCTTTCCGCCGCCGCGAAACTGCACGACTTCCGCAAGGGCAATGCGGATCTGCGCGATCTCAGCTTCGACACGATTTCGGGCGCAGGCTCCAACGGGGCGCTGTGCCATTACCGGGTGAGTGAAGAGACCTGCCTGCCGCTCGAGCCGAACAGCGTCTATCTTGTCGATTCGGGCGGGCAGTATCCTGATGGCACCACCGACATTACCCGCACCGTGTGGATCGGCCCGGACGCGCCGCCGCAGTCGATCAAGGATCGCTACACGCGCGTGCTGAAAGGCCATATCGCGCTCGACCGGCAGGTCTTCCCCGACGGCACCCCGGGTAGTGCGCTCGACGCGCTGGCGCGGCAGTTCCTTTGGATGGCGGGCGTCGATTATCCGCACGGAACCGGCCACGGGGTCGGCAGCTTCCTTGCCGTGCATGAAGGGCCGCAACGCATCGCGAAGGGTCGCGGCGCGCAGGCGGGGACGGACCAGCCGCTGATGGCGGGAATGATCCTTTCAAACGAGCCGGGCTATTACAAGGCGGGCGAATACGGCATCCGGATCGAGAACCTCGTACTGGTCGAGAAGCGCGCAATCGAGGGGATGGAAGGCGATTGGCTCGGCTTCGAAACGCTCACGTTGGTGCCGATTGACCGCACGCTCGTCGATGTCGAGATGCTGAGCGAAGACGAGATCGCGTGGTGGAACGACTACCATGCCAAGGTCCGCGCAACGCTCGCCCCGCGGCTGGACGGCGAGGCGCTGGCGTGGCTTGAGCGGCAGTGCGAGCCGCTGTGACCGCGCACCGCCTGTCGGACAATCCGGTCCATCTCGGCCTCGGCGCGCGTGCCGAGGTGGAGCCGGAGTTCGACGGCATGGATTGGTATGCCGATTACGAGAAACGTCATGCCGCCGATGGCATGGAAGGGCGGCTCGTCTCCTGCCATCGCTTCACCGAAAGCTGGGATATATGGGAAATGCACCCGAACGGCGCAGAAGTCGTGCTGTGCACGGAAGGCGCGATGGTGCTGGTGCAGGAGATAAACGGACAAGAGGTCCACACGCGCATCGAGGCAGGCGAATACGCCATCAATCCGCCGGGCACCTGGCACACCGCCGATGTCGAGAGCGAAGCGGCGGCGGTCTTCATCACTTCAGGGATCGGCACCGAGCACCGCCCTCGATAAAGCCCGGATGAACGCTCGCTCGTCCTCGCGACACTTTGCGACACATTTCCCGCGCCTCGGCAAAAAGCTGCGACATGCCGCTCTTAAAAGGGCAGTCACAGAGCAGCGGGGCGCCAGTCTCCTCCCCTCTTCAAGCGAGCGTCTCGCTGCTCTACCCTGCCCTTAGTGGAGAGAAGACGATGAAAAAGACTATTGCCCTGACCATTGCTGCCGCCACCATGGCGATCGGCTTCACCGCCACCGCGCAAGAGCGTGGCGCCGACATTACCCGCGCCGAAGCCGAGGCCCGCGCGGCCGAGCGTTTCGCTCGCATGGATGCGAATGACGACGGCGTGCTGAACGCCCAAGACCGCGAAGCCCGTGCGCGCGAGCATTTCGCCCGCATGGATGCCGACGGCAACGGCCAGGTGAACCTTGCCGAAATGCAGGCGGCGCACGAGAACCGCCGCGAAATGCGCGAACAGCGCCGCGCCGAACGTGGCGGCGAAGGCCGCCGGGGCGGACAGCGCATGGGCCGTCGCGGAATGCGCGGTGGCGGCGAGATGCGCGGCCAGATGATGGAACGCGCCGACAGCAATGGTGACGGCGCTATCGACCAGGCCGAATTCACCGCCGTCGCTCTCGCCCGGTTCGACCGCGTGGATGCGAATAATGACGGCACCGTCACCGCCGAAGAACGCCGCGCGATGCGGGGCGAACGCGGCGAGCGGCGCACTCGCCGTGGCAATCGCGCCGGATGAGCGACGAAACCGTCAGACTGCTGCTCGTCGACGACGAAGCAAGCCTACGCGAACCTCTGGCCGAGTATCTCGCTCGCCAGGGGTTCGAATTGCGCGAGGTTGAGGATGCCTCCAAGGCGCGCTCGGTACTGCTCGACTGGCAACCCGACCTCGTCCTGCTCGATATCATGATGCCGGGCGAGGATGGCCTCTCGCTCTGCCGTCACCTGATCGAGGCGAAAGGCCTGCCGGTCATCCTGCTCACCGCGAAGGGTGAGCCGACCGACCGCATCGTCGGGCTGGAAATCGGCGCGGACGATTATGTCGTCAAACCGTTCGAGCCGCGCGAGCTGGTTGCTCGCATCCGCTCCGTTCTGCGCCGCGCCAGCAAGGGCGCACCCGCGCCGCAGGAGGATGCGTATTACCTGTTCGACGGCTGGCGGCTCGATCCGTTGAAACGCCGCCTGACCGATCCCGAGGGCACGGTCGTGCCGATCTCGACGGCCGAATTCCGCCTGCTCGTCGCCCTGCTCGACCATCCGCAGCAGGTGATGGACCGCGACCGGCTGCTCGATATGGTGCAGGGGCGCGAGGCGCACCTGTTCGACCGCGCTGTCGACAACCAGGTCAGCCGCCTGCGCCGCAAGGTGGAGGCGGACAGCAGGGATCCAAAGCTTATCCAGACCGTGTGGGGCGGTGGCTACCGCCTCGCTTGCGACGTGCAACGCATCGCGTCATAGGCTCAGGCCATGCGCCGCATTCTGCCCGAGAGCCTGCTGGGCCAGATGCTGCTTGCCGTCGGCCTCGCGCTGCTGGCGGCGCAGGTGATTGCGGGCATATTCCTCTATCGTGCCACCAGCGCCCGGGCGGAAGCGGAGATCGTTAACGGGCTCGCCTTCCAGATCATCGTCGACTGGCGCGACCCGCAAGGCGCCTATCGCGGCTTTCCCGATCGCCCTCGCGGCCCGCGCCGGGAGAGGCGACGACAGCGGGCCGAGGCCTTGCTTGAGGCAGCGCTCGGTAATCCGTCGCAACGTGACCCAGCGCGCGAGCGGGCACTGGGCGAGGTCCTCGACGCGCAGGGCATTGCCGGGGGAACACTCGTCGTGCTCGATCCGCTGCCGCCACGCGAGGTGGCTTTACGGCGCGACAGCCCCGAACCTCGTCGGCGCGTTGTGGCGGGCTTTCGCCCGGTTGACGATGACACCTGGCGCATCGCGGCGCACGACCTTCCGCCGCGCGCCGCCAGCCCGCTGCGCGGCATCGTCATGCAGACGCTGATCCTGTATCTCGTTCTGGTCGGCGGCCTCGCTTTATTGCTGCGGCGGATTACCCGTCCCATCGCGGACCTGACCCGCCGGGTGGAGGCATTCGGCGGCGATACGGCCATGGAACCGCTGGCGGCAAGCGGCCCTAGAGACACCCGCCAGCTTATCACCGCGCACAATGCGATGGAATCGCGTATAGCCGCCCTGCTCGACGAAAAAGACGTCATGCTCGGCGCCATCGGGCACGACCTCAAGACCCCGCTCGCCGCCTTGCGCGTGCGGATCGAAAGCGTCGAGGACGAGGCCGAGCGCGCGCGCATGGCGGCGGGGATCGAGGACATCACGCGCACGCTCGACGACATTCTCTCGCTCGCCCGCGTCGGCCGCCCGTCCGACCCGCTCGAACGTACCGACCTCGCCGCGCTGATTGCCGGCGTGGTTGAAGAATACGAGGATATGGGCGAGCCGGTGGTGTTCGGACCAAGCGAGCGGGTGGCGCTGCCGGTGCGCGAAACATGGTTGCGGCGGGCAATGCGCAACCTTGTCGACAACGCGCTGCGTTACGGCGGAGATGCGCGCGTAAGCCTTGCAACCGACGGCGACACAGCAATGATCCGCATCGCCGATAGCGGCCCCGGCATTCCCGAAGACCGGCTCGAGGCCATGCTCGAACCCTTTGCGAGAGGCGAAGGATCGCGCAATCGCGCCACCGGGGGCGCAGGGCTCGGGCTGACACTCGCACGCGCTATTGCCGAACAGCATGGCGGCGCGCTGGTGCTTGCGAATGGCAGCGAGGGCGGTTTGCTGGCGGAGCTGCGACTCCCGCTTCACTGCCAATAAGTGAACGCCAGCGCCTGCAACCGCTCGACGAAACGCCGCGCCTCTGCGCCGGTCCATTCGCCTTCGAAATCGCGCCGTCCGGTCCACCAGCCTTGCCCCGGCAAGCCGTCGCTTTCTCTCACGACCAGCACCGCGAGTTCCGGCTCGCCCGCGTCGGCGGCATTCCGATCCACCGCGTCCAGTGTCTTGCACAACGCGCGCATCTTGGGCCGGGTGAAGCGGAAACCGAGCTTGCCGAGCGCTTCGGAATAGCTGAGCGCACACCCGCTCTTCGCCGCATCGTGCATCATCGCGGTGATCCGCGACACGTCGTGCAGCGCGCTCCAGTCGGCGTTCCCGGCCAGCCCGTTCGCGTCGAGGAATTCGCCGAGCGAGCGGTCCATTTCAGCGCATCAGCCCGCCAATGATGTTGCGCACAAAGGCGGTCGCGCCGGTGCGCATCGGATTGGCGGACGATTTCTTGCCCATCGCCGCCGCCACCGCGATCGAGGCAACCGAGCCTGCCGCTGCGCGGGCCGCGCTCTTGCCCGCCTTTTCCCACATGGAGGGCGATTTGCGCTCCCGCTTGGCTACTTCTTCGCGGCCTTCTTGTTCGACTTCCTCCGCGGTTTCCACCGCATCCGCGGTCTTCGCGGCAAGCACCTCTTCCGCGCTTTCGCGATCTACCGCCTCGTCATACTTGCCCTCGACCGGGCTGACGGACTGGATGATCGCGCGTTCCTTCGCCGTCACCGGTCCGAGACGGCTGCGCGGCGGCTTGATCAGCGTGCGCTGCACGATGGAGGGCGCGCCATCCTCGTCCAGCGTCGAGACCAGCGCTTCGCCCACGCGAAGCTCGGTAATGGCCTCCTCCACGTCGAGATCGGGATTGATGCGAAAGGTCTCCGCCGCCGCGCGGATCGCGCGCTGGTCCTTTGGCGTAAAGGCGCGCAGGGCATGCTGCACCCGGTTGCCGAGCTGGCCTGCGACTTCCTCGGGTATGTCGATAGGGTTCTGCGTCACGAAATAGACGCCAACGCCTTTTGACCGGATTAGCCGCACGACCCGCTCGATCGTCTCCTGCAACGCCTTGGGCGCATCGTCGAACAACAGATGCGCTTCGTCGAAGAAGAAAACGAGCTTTGGTTTTTCCGGGTCGCCCACTTCGGGCAGGCTTTCGAACAGTTCGGCGAGCAGCCAGAGCAGGAAAGTAGCGTAGAGCTTGGGTGAGCGCATCAGCCGGTCGGCGGCGAGCACGTTGACCATGCCGCGCCCGTTTTCGTCTACCTTCAGAAAGTCGGCGATTTCCAGCGCCGGTTCGCCGAAGAAATGGTCCGCCCCCTGCGATTCGAAGCTCAGCAACTGTCGCTGGATCGCACCGACCGACTGCTTCGACACGTTGCCGTATTCGCCCGACAGCTCCTTCGAGTTGTCGTAAGCCCAGCTCAGGATCGCGCGCAGATCGCCGAAATCGAGCAGCAGCAGCTCGTTCTCGTCAGCGTGGCGGAAGACGATATTGAGCACGCCTTCCTGCGTCTCGTTGAGGTCGAGCAGGCGCGCGAGCAGCAACGGACCCATTTCGGACACCGTAGTGCGGATCGGGTGCCCCTGTTCGCCATACAGGTCCCAGAACATCGCCGGATTGTCCGAATAGGCATAGTCCTCCATGCCCAGCTCTTTCGCGCGCCCTTCCAGCTTGTCGGCATGCTTGAAGGTGGGCGAGCCGGGCATGGCGATGCCGGACAGGTCCCCCTTTACGTCGGCCACGAACACCGGCACGCCATTGGCGGAGAAGCTCTCGGCCATGCCCTGCAGCGTCACCGTCTTGCCGGTGCCGGTCGCGCCCGCAACCAGGCCGTGGCGATTGGCGCGGCTGAGGTCGAGCGCCTGCCGCTCTCCGTTCAGGCTGTTGCCAAGGAAGATGTCGGCCATGCGCGGTCCCTATTCGATTGTTGCCGTAGTCAGGCGCGGACCCTAGAGCGAGGGCGATGGATGGCAAGACCCCCTTCGTGCTGCTCGACGATGCGCGTGCCGAAGGTGCGAGCGACGCACATTTTTTTACATCGCCTCTCGAGATTTTCGTCGCGCGTCGCGCGGGCGAGGTCGATACCGTGCTCGCTGCGGCTGACGCTGCGAGGGTCTCTAGCGGCAAGCACCTCGCGGGTTACCTAGCCTACGAAGCCGGGCTGGCTCTGGAAGACCGCCTCGCCCCGCTGGCGGCGCAGCTCACAGGCGCGAACGGGCCGCTCGTCTGGCTCGGCCTGTTCGACGATCCGGAGATCGTCCCTGCCGCCGATATGCCGGGCTGGCTGGCGGCGCGCGCTGGGGGTGCGGCGAGCATCGGGCCGCTCGATCCGCAGGTTTCGCCGGGTGCCTATATCGATGCTTTCGAGCGTCTGCAGGAGACGATCCGCGCGGGCGACATCTATCAGGCAAACCTCACTTTCCCGCTCGCAGGACCGGCGCGCGGCGACCCGCTGGCTCTCTATGCCGCGATCCGGCCGACGGCAGCGGCGGGCTATGGCGGGATGGTGTTCGACGGCTCGCATTATTTGCTCAGCTTCAGCCCGGAGCTGTTCTTCTCGCTCAAAGACCGCTCGGCCAAGTGCAAGCCGATGAAGGGCACCCGCCCGCGGGGCGGCGATGTGGCGGCGGACGCAGCCATCGCGCAGGAACTGGCCAGTTCGGTAAAGGACAAGGCCGAAAACCTGATGATCGTCGATTTGATGCGCAACGATCTTTCGCGCGTCGCGGAGGCGGGCAGTGTGCGGGTGGAGGATCCCTTCCGGGTCGAGACCTACCCCACGGTCCACCAGATGGTCAGCACTGTCCATGCGACTGTCGTCGAGGACAAGGGCGCGGTGGACATGCTGCGCGCGCTGTTCCCCTGCGGCTCCATCACCGGCGCGCCGAAAATTCGCGCGATGGAGCTGATCGATACGGTCGAGCACGATCCGCGCGGCCCCTATTGCGGAGCCATCGGGCGCGTGGACGCCAGCGGCGATGCGGCGTTCAACGTCGCCATCCGCACCATCCGCCTGACCCCGGGTGAGAATGCGAAGCACAAGGCGATACTCGGCGTCGGCGGGGCCATCGTCGCCGACAGCGACGCGATGGGCGAGTGGCGCGAATGCCTTCTCAAAGGAGCCTTCGTGCGCGGCCCGGCGGGCGGGCACGACCTGATCGAGACAATGCGATTTTCTGCCGAAGACGGCATCGCACTGCTCGAACTGCATCTCGAAAGGATCATGGCAAGCGCCGGGGAACTTGGCTTCGCCTTCGACCGGCACGAAACGCGCAATCGCATCCAGGCGCTGTGCTTCGAACTGGAAGAGGATGCGAAGGTGCGTCTTGTCCTCTCGCGCAGCGGTGCGACGACGCTGGAAAGCGCGCCCTTGCCTGCGCCGATCCACGATCCTGTGCCCTGCATCGCCTTGCCCCATCCCACAGTGCCGCATGACTGGCGGCTGCGGCATAAATCGAGCGACCGGCATTTCTACGAAAGCGCGCTCGACGTCGCTCGCGAGGCGCGCGCGGCGGAAGCAGTGCTGGTGCGTGACGACGGGCTGGTGAGTGAAGGATGCTGGACGAATGTCTTCGTGGAACGGAATGGCGTGTTAGTGACCCCGCCTGCTGGTTTTGGCCTGCTGCCTGGCGTGCTGCGTCGCTCGTTGCTGGAAAGCGGCAAGGCGAGCGAGGCAGAGCTGACGCTAGACGACCTTGCGGATGGTTTCCTGATCGGCAACGCGCTGCGCGGCCTTTTGCGCGCCACCCTTCTGACCGAAAAGCAATCATGACCGACATACCCATCCTCTACGAAGACGGCGAAGCGCTCGTCATCAACAAGCCCGCGGGCCTGCCCATCGAACGTCCGCGTCGGGGCGGGGCTAGTCTCGAGGACCATCTCGATGCGCTCAAGCTCGGCTTCCAGCGCGCGCCGCAGGCGGTCCACCGGCTTGATACCGATACCAGCGGCTGCCTGCTGCTGGCGCGCAATCCGAAGGCGCTCAAGCGCTTTAACGCGGCCTTCGAGGCGAAGCTGGTACAGAAGGTCTATCTCGGCGTGGTCGCCGGGCCGGTGAGCAAGGAGGAGGGCACGATCGACCTCGCGCTTTCCAAGATCAGCAGCGAGGCCAAGGGCTGGCGCATGATCGTGGCGAAGAAGGGCAAGCCGTCGGTTACGCACTGGACGAAACGCAAGGAACTCGAAGGCGGACTCACGCTGGTCGAATTCCGCCCCGAGACGGGCCGCACGCACCAGATCCGCGTCCATGCCGAACACGCCTTCGCGCGCAGCCTGCTCGGCGATCCTGTCTATGGCCACAAGGATGCGCGGGTGATGCGAACCATGCTCCATGCGAGCGCGCTCACCATCCCGCGAGAGGGCAAGCCCGATATCGTGGCGGAGGCGCCGCTGCCCGAGGACTTCCTGCGGCTGGGTGCGGGCTGATGGGCAGCATCCTCGACAGGGCGAACGCCATTGCCGAGGAAAGCTTTATCGCCGCATCCGGTCCCGGCGGGCAGAATGTCAACAAGGTGGCGACCGCGGTGCAGCTGCGGGTGAATATCTACGCGCTGGGCCTGCCGCCGCGCATCTTCCACCGGCTGGAAAAACTTGCAGGTAACCGGCTGAGCCAGGCAGGCGACATCGTCATCGACGCGCGCAATCACCGCACGCAGGACGCCAACCGCCGCGAAGCGCGCGAACGGCTGGCGGACCTGATTGAGCAGGCGCTGAAGGAGCCCAAGCGGCGCGCCAAGACACGTGTGAATCGCCTGAACAAGCGCAAACGCCTCGCCAGCAAGAAAGCGCATGGCGAGAAGAAGGCGCTGCGCGGCAAGATCGACCTCTGACGCGCAGCCGCGCCAGCCTTGACTTTTCCTCGATTCTCCAGCAAAGGCGCGCACCGTGAGGGCGGCGCCGTGCGTCGCCCGTGTTTTTTCGGGCCGCTGAGGCCTCTCAAACCTTTACGAGACGAACCATGGCGAAGCCCGCAACCATCAAGATCCGCCTGAACTCGACTGCGGATACCGGCCACTTCTATGTGACCAAGAAGAACCCGCGCAACCACACGGAAAAGTTCACCTTCCGCAAGTACGATCCGATTGCGAAGAAGCATGTCGAGTACAAGGAAGGCAAGATCAAGTAGGCTTGCCGCGTGGCCCGTCCGGCCCCGCTCTTGCTGAACGCCGGGAACCGTCTGGGTTCAGAGGCTGTTCAATGCCCCGATCCCATTAATCGGAGCATGAAAGCCTTGAAGCATCTTTTCGCCAAGCCCGTCACCGCCCTAATGGCCGGTGCCGCGATGTGCGCCGTTCCCGGCGCGCTGGCCGTATCCACCGTACCTGCCGTCGCGCAGTCGCAATCGGCGCAGCTCAACCGCGCCGTCGCAGCGTTGCGCGGCATCACCACGATGCGCGCCGATTTCACGCAGACCGATCGTTCGGGCCAGACCGTGTCCGGCCAGCTGACGCTGCGCAATCCGGGCCGCATTCGCTTCGAATACAGCGACGACGTCAATATGCTCGTCGTATCGGACGGGCGCGCGCTGACCCTGGTCGATTACGATGTGAACCAGGTCGAACGCTGGCCGATCCGCAATTCGCCGCTCGGCGCGCTGCTCGACCCGGGTCGGAATATGAGCCCGTATGGTACCGTCCAGCCGTCGAATTCGGACAATGTGATTTCGATCCGCGTGCGCGATCCCAACCGGCCGGAATTCGGGACGATCAACCTTGTTTTCGTCGAGGATGCTTCGGCTCCCGGCGGTCTGGAACTTGCAAGCTGGGTTGCGGTCGATGCGCAGAATGTCCGCACCACGGTGCGCCTGCGCAATCACCGTTACGGCGTTTCGGTTCCGGACAGCGCGTTCAGGTATCGTGACCCGCGCCGTTCGTCTCGTCGGCCGGGATAAACGGCTGGCCGTCGATTTGTTGTAAATTTGCGACAAACTACCGTGTGAATTCATTTCACAGACAGGCTTAACGCCGTAATTATCAAATCAAGACGCACCGAGGCGGGTTTCCCCCCTGTTGCCCTCAGCCTCATAACGGGTCGTCTTACGAAGCGTGACGAACGCTCGATAAGGAACCCCCGTCGCAATGCCCCCGCGACGGGGGTTTTTTTATCCGGAGAGCACGCCTAGGTCGTGTCGTATGATCTCCGTCGCCACCTGGAACATCAATTCCGTCCGCCTGCGCATGCCCATCGTCGAACGCTTCCTGAAAGAGGAAGCGCCCGATGTGCTGTGCCTGCAAGAGATCAAGTGCCAGGAGGACCAGTTCCCCTACAAGGCATTCCAGGATCTGGGCTACGGCCATATCGCGGTCCACGGGCAGAAAGGCTATCACGGCGTCGCCACGGTCAGCCGCGTGCCAATCCGCGATTTTTCGAAGCACGACTGGCAGGACAATGGCGAGGCGCGCCATGTCGGCGTTGAGCTGCCCGATCACGACGGGATGATTGTCGAGAACGTTTACGTCCCCGCCGGCGGCGATATTCCCGACCGCGAGCAGAACGTGAAATTCGGGCAGAAGCTTGATTTCCTCGAGCGGATGACCCGCTGGGCCGACGCAGTCGACCGGCCCACGCTGATCGTGGGCGATTTTAACATCGCGCCGCTCGAAAGCGACGTCTGGAGCCACAAGCAGCTCCTGAAGGTGGTCAGCCACACGCCGGTCGAAGTTGATGCGCTGGGGCGTTTCATGGATGCGCATGGCTGGACCGATATCGGGCGCGAGCATATCCGCGACCCCGAACGCTATTACAGTTGGTGGAGCTATCGCTCGAAGGACTGGAAGGCGAACGATCGTGGGCGGCGGCTGGATCATATGTGGGCGAGCCCGGAGCTTGCGAAGCAGTCGACCCGCCACTGGCTGCGCGAGGATGCACGCGACTGGGAAAAGCCGAGCGATCACATCCCGCTCATCACGGAGTTCGACATCTGAGCGAGGCCTCGCACCAGTCATCCCCGGCCCGGCGCGTCGCGCAGGCGGTGGACGCGCTGCGCCATGGGTGGCCGGTGCGGGTGGGCAATGCGCCGCTGTTGCTGCCGGTGGAGACCGCGCCCGATGCTGCCTCGGCC
>JBARVT010000144.1:0-4470 GCA_049646405.1 Alteraurantiacibacter sp. | reverse complement strand
GCGCCGCCCTGGCCCATATACATGTCGATTGTGGTGTCCTGATCGGTCGTCGCGATCACTCCCGCCACATCGCCATCGCCGATCAGCACGACACCGCAGCCGAGGCCGCGCAGTTCGGCAATGATGTCGGCATGGCGCGGCCGGTCGAGCACGCAGACGATAATGTCCTTCGGCTCCACACCCTTGGCCGCCGAGACCGCCTCGACATTCTCGGTGACCGATTTATCGAGACTGATGACATCGGGCGGATAGCCGGGGCCGACCGCGATCTTGTCCATATACACATCGGGCGCGTTGAGCAGACAGCCTTCTTCCGCCGCCGCCAGCACGGCGAGGGCGTTCGGCCCGGCCTTGGCAGTGATGGTGGTGCCTTCGAGCGGGTCGAGCGCAATATCGATCTTCGGGCCTTTGCCCATGCCGACTTTCTCGCCGATATAGAGCATCGGTGCCTCGTCCCGCTCGCCTTCGCCGATGACGACGGTGCCGTCCATGTACAGCGTGTCGAAGGCGCGGCGCATCGCTTCAACCGCCGCGGCATCGGCGGCTTTCTCGTCGCCCCGGCCGATCAGGTCCGACGCAGCAATGGCCGCCGCTTCGGTGACGCGCACCATTTCCAGCACCAGAATGCGGTCAAGAACGCTTTCGTTGGCGGACGTATTCATCGGCAATTCACTCTCCATTCCCAATCTCGCGCCCGCTTAGGCAGGAGGGGTGACGATGTCGAGACGGTTGGTCGCCTTGGCGGTCTCGATAGTCGGGCTGGGCATGGCAGGTGGCGCGGCGGCGCAGGACATCTACGGCCCGACCTCCGAAGACGAGTTTCCCAAGAGCGACCCCGACCCCGTAACGGCGGGCGAACCCTGCGATGTCGAGCAAGAAGGCGAGGACGTGATCCTTGTCTGCCGCGAGCTGGACGAAGAGGAACGTTACCGCGATCCGCTGCCGCCACCCGTCGCCTCGGACCGCATTATCATGCCGGGCTTCAACGATCCGCCATGCTGGGTGACCAAGGACAAGGCAGTCTGCATCCGCATGGGCTGGGCACCGGAGCCGGCGATCATGGTCGATACCACCGCTTTCCCCGAGGAACTGAGCCGCGAGGACAAGGCAGCCGTCATTCGTGCCGAAAGCGAGGCGCCGCGCGAGGTGCCGGTGCTGACGGGGGAGCGGGTGCCGATCGACCTGTCGGACGACGAAGAACCGGCGTGAGGCTCGTTCTCGGCCTATCCATCGGGCTGGCGATCCCCGGCGCGGCGCTGGCACAGGATGTCGACCCTACGGCACTGCGAGAGCTGCGCTTCCCCGTCGACATTGCCGAAGAGTGCCCCATCGATCCGGCGGATGGCGATACCATCGTGGTCTGTGGCCAGCGCGACCGGACGGAGGAATTCCGCTCTCCCATCCCGCATGAGGTCGATCCGAAGATCCGCATCCTGCCCGGCTTCGAACCGCCGCCGTGCGAGAACAACTTGCTGTCCTTCTGCGGAATGCTCGGCGGCCCTGCACCGCTGATGATAATGGTCGACCTTACGCAGGTGCCCAAACCTCTCGACCCGGAGGTCGCCGCAAGGGTCAGCCGAGCAGGCGCATTACCAGCGGCTCCTCCGCAAGGCTCTCCGAATTTGCCAGCAAGTCCAGCGCCCTCGCTACAGCCCCTTCCGGCCCTTCGTGAGTCACCATCGTCACCAGCACCGGCTCATCGCTCTCCTCCTGCCGACCCTGCTGGATAAGGCTTTCGATCGAAACCCCGGCATCGCGCATCGCTGCGGTAATCTCGGCCAGCACGCCAGGTCTGTCGGCAACCATGAAGCGAAGGTAAGCGCGGTTGCGGCGATGGCCCGTATCGGCGGGCTGCGCCTTGGTGAGCGCCGAGACAGGAAGCGAGAAGGGCGGCGGCGTGTTGCCGCGGGCAATGTCGACAAGGTCCGCCACTACCGCGCTCGCCGTGGGTCCGTCGCCCGCGCCTGCGCCTTCGAACAGCAGTCGTCCGGCGAAATTACCTTCTACCGCCACCGCATTGGTCGGCCCGCCGATGCCTGCGAGCGGATGGCCCTTGGGCACGAGATAAGGGGCGATACGCTGGAACAGGTCCTTCCCGTCGCGGTCGGCAAGGCCGATGAGGCGGATGACGTAGCCGAGTGCGCCGGCCTGCGCGATATCGACGGCGCGGATGCGGCTAATGCCGGTCGTCTCGACGCTGTCGAAATCAAGCACTGTGCCGAATCCCAGTGCGGCGAGGATCGCCAGTTTGTGCGCGGCATCGACGCCTTCGATGTCGAAGGTCGGATCGGCCTCGGCATAGCCCCGCGCCTGCGCTTCGGAGAGGACGTCGCCGAAATCGCGGCCGGTGCCTTCCATCTCGGAAAGAATGTAATTGCAGGTGCCGTTGAGGATGCCGTAAATCCGCTCGACCCGATTGGCCGCCGCGCCTTCGCCCAGCCCCTTGATCGCCGGGATGCCGCCCGCGACCGCCGCTTCGTAACGCAGCGGGGCGGCGTTGCTTTCGGCCAGCTGCGCCAGCTCCATGCCGTGATGTGCGACCATCGCCTTGTTTGCTGTGACGAACGCTTTGCCGTCCGCCAGCGCCTTTCGGGCAAGCGCCAGCGCAGGACCGTCCGAACCGCCGACGAGTTCGACCACGACATCGACATCATCGCGCGCCGCCAGCGCGGTCATGTCGTCTTCCCAGGCATAGCCCGACAGGTCGACACCGCGATACTTGGTCCGGTCGCGCGCCGAAACTGCGGTGATTACGATGGAGCGCCCGGCACGCTGCGCAATCAGGTCGCCGTTCTCGGCCAACAGGCGAATCACGCCCGCCCCGACCGTGCCGAGCCCTGCCAATGCTATGCGCAAATCACCTGCCATCTTTCATCCTTCGCACCCGATATCGGCGCGGGGCCTAGTCGGCGGCGGCAGCGAAGGCCAGTCGGATTGGTATGCGCTGCGCTCAGGTGAAGCGACGCTCGCACGGCCCGAGCTGCGAAAGCACGAACGCGTAATCCTCACGCGCCCGTGCCCGCGAACCGCTGTCGCCTTGCAGGTAAGAGTCCTGCGGCAATTCACGCGGCAGGCCGCAGGCGAGGCGGTACCAGGTCAGCGTCTCGCTTTCCGGCGGACGGGCCGTGCTGTCGACGATCTCGCCAAGCGACACGCCCCACTGCGGCGTTATACCCGGTCGCCTCACAACGCTGAGCGAGACAGGCGCGCCGCTGGTGGTTTCGACGAACATCTGCGTTTCCGATTCGCCGGCGAGATTGCCCTCGACCGAGATGACGTCGCGAACACCCGTCACCGCGGGCGGAACGTCGCTTGCGGCCAGCTGGCGAAGCACGCGCCGCGCGCGATCCTCGATCACCGGTCCACTGGGCACGAAGGCACCGGTCGAAACAAGCTGCACTTCGCCGGGGCGTCCGGGAACGAGGTCGGCGAAGATGAGGTAATCCCGGCCTTCGAGGTCCGGCACATCGCCATCGGCTTTGCGGTCCACGTCGGTCACAAAGGTCAGCGATCCGCCGACCCCGGTGGGCGAGACGAGCAGGTTGCGAGTGAGCGATTGGATATACACCCGCGCCCGGCCCGGGGCGACATCCATGGCGCGCTCCACCGGAAAGTTCGTCTGATCATCAATATTCACCACCGCCACGAGATCGGCGGCGAGCGCGAAAGTGACGAGGTCGGCATAGGTCGGTGCCGCGCTCGCCGGAAGCTCCATCACCGTGGTCTCGCCGCGACCCGGAAGCGCTGGCAGGCCGGTCGCGCATGCAGTCGTCGCAAGGCACACGGCCGCGCCTGCCGCCAATGCGATTCTTTTCGCCAAGATCGAATGTCGCATGCTGTCTCCCCGAGAATGTAACCGTCCGGAATGGCGGGGCAATGCCGGAAAACCGCCTGCCACGCGCAGCGTTCCGACAGTCTCGCTAGCGGTTTGGCAAGCCCTGTCTTGAATCGCGACTGAACAGATAAAGCGTTTGCCCATACCCTTTCAGGCCGTTAAGGGGTCGCCCTTCAGCGCCTGAAAAGATAGAATATAATCAGGCTGTGGCCTTTTGGGCACAAAAGTTGTCGCGTCCCGTTGGGGAGTCCGCAGACAAGTTTGGCTGGACAATGAAACGCTGCGGCTGGCAGGATGCGAATCCTGAAAGTCGCGAAAGCCGGAAATCCCGGCGTTGAGAATGGAGTGATGGCACTGGATGGCTTACGCTGACCAAGAAATGAGCAATAGTCGCATCGTTGCGATTGTTATCGTTGCCCTTATCCACATCCTCCTCGGTTACGGCCTGGTTACCGGGCTCGCCTATTCGGCGGTGAAAGACGTCGTCGAACGGGTGACCACTGTGGATATCGACGAACCTGAACCGCCTGAGCCCGAGGAAGAGCCGCCGCCGCCCGAGCCGGAGCAGGATGTGTCGCCGCCGCCGCCGGTTGCGCCGCCACCGCCGGTCAGCATCGCCACCCGCCCTCCGGACG
>JBARVT010000143.1:0-10967 GCA_049646405.1 Alteraurantiacibacter sp. | reverse complement strand
GTCCACCGCGAGCGCGCCGCCCGCCAGCACCAGCGCCGCATCGGGCGGCCCAGGGACGCGGATTGTGCGGCAGGACGCGAGGTCCAGCTCCTCGCCAGAGTAGACGCGCCCCTCGCGCAGATCACCGAGCGGAACCGCAGGCAATGCTGCCGCGTCACCGGCGACCAGTCGCAACGGCTCGCCTTCCGCGCCCAGCAGCACAGCCGATACATCCGCCCCGCTCACTCGCCGCAGCCGTGCAAGGAAGGTGCGCCACATCGGCTGCTCGAACACGCCCTCGTGCAGCGGGAGCAGCAGATCCGTTTCGCCCAGATTAGGAATGCGCATTTCTATTCCTACCCCCTCCCAATTGGGAGGTCCACGAGAAAGATGGTGGACCTACCTCCCCGCGCTGCACTGCAACAAAGGCATTTGGCATGACCGTCCCCCTGACCCATCTCCAGCGGCTCGAAGCCGAGGCGATCCACATCCTGCGCGAAGTCGCCGCAGAGGCGGAAAAGCCTGTGATGATGTATTCGATCGGCAAGGATTCGGCGGTGATGCTCCATCTCGCCAGAAAAGCCTTCTACCCCTCCCCGCCGCCCTTCCCGCTGCTGCACGTCGATACGACGTGGAAATTCAGGGATATGTACGACTTGCGCGAACGCAGCGCCCAGGCGGCTGGCATGGAACTGATCGTCTACCGCAATCCGGAAGCCGAAGCGCGCGGGATCAATCCCTTCGACCACGGCCCGCTGCACACCGACATGTGGAAGACCGAGGGGCTGAAGCAGGCGCTCGACCTGCATGGCTTCGATGCGGCCTTCGGCGGCGCGCGGCGCGACGAGGAAAAGAGTCGCGCCAAGGAGCGCATCTTCTCCTTCCGCACCGCTAGCCACGGCTGGGACCCGAAGAACCAGCGCCCTGAACTGTGGAACCTCTACAACGCGAAGAAGCGCAAGGGCGAAAGCATCCGCGTCTTCCCGATCAGCAACTGGACCGAACTGGACGTGTGGCAATACATCCAGCTGGAGAACATCGAGATCGTCCCGCTCTATTTCTCCGCTCCGCGCCCGACCTTCGAATATGAAGGCGGGCTGTTCATGGCCGACGATATTGAGCGGCTGGAACGGGTGATGGGCAAGCGACCCGAGATCACCACGAAGTCGGTCCGGTTCCGCACCCTCGGCTGCTTCCCGCTGACCGGCGCTGTCGAAAGCGGGGCCGCGACGCTGAGCGAAGTGATTCAAGAAACACTGCTCACCACCACCAGCGAGCGGCAGGGCCGCGTGATCGACAAGGATGCGGGCGGCGCCGGCATGGAGAAGAAAAAGCAGGAGGGGTATTTCTGATGACCGACCAGGTTCAGGACCCGATCTATAAAACCGACGCCCTCATCGCCGAGGACATCGACGCCTATCTCGATACCCACCAGCACAAGACGATGCTGCGCTTCATCACCTGCGGCAGCGTGGACGACGGCAAGTCGACACTGATCGGGCGACTGCTCTACGACAGCAAGATGATCTTCGAAGACCAGCTCGAAGCGCTCAGCAACGACAGCAAGAAGGTCGGCACGCAGGGGCAGGAGATCGACTTCGCGCTGCTGGTGGACGGGCTCGCTGCAGAGCGCGAGCAGGGCATTACCATCGATGTCGCCTACCGCTTTTTCAACACCGAGAAGCGCAAGTTCATCGTCGCAGATTGCCCAGGGCACGAGCAGTACACGCGCAACATGGTCACCGGCGCGAGTACGGCGGACCTCGCGGTGGTGATGATCGATGCGCGCAAGGGTGTGCTGGTGCAGACCCGGCGGCACAGCTATCTCTGCCACCTTATCGGCATCCGGAACATCGTGCTGGCGGTGAACAAGATGGACCTGGTCGATTACGATCAGGACGTATTCGATAACATCGTCGCCGATTATCGCGCCTTTGCCGAAGAGATCGGGATCGAAAGCTTCACCGCATTGCCGATCAGCGGGTTCAGGGGCGACAACATAACCAGCGCGCCCAGCTCCAATACGCCGTGGTACACCGGGCCGAGCCTGATCGAGCATCTCGAAAGCGTGCCGGTCCTGTCCGAAGTCGCCGCCGACAGGCCGTTCCGCATGCCGGTGCAATGGGTCAACCGCCCCAATCTGGACTTTCGCGGCTTCTCCGGCCTGATCGCGACCGGCGCGGTGCGTCCGGGCGACGCGGTGCGCGCGCTGCCTTCGGGCAAGACCAGCACAGTGAAATCCGTCGTAACCTTCGACGGCCAGCTCGATGAAGCCATCGCCGGTCAGTCGGTGACGCTTACACTCGAGGACGAGATCGATTGCTCGCGGGGCGATGTCCTGAGCGTGGCGGACAACCCGCCCGAAACCGCCGACCAGTTCGAAGCCACCATCGTGTGGATGGCGGACGAGGAACTGCATGTCGGGCGCGGCTACTGGCTCAAGCTCGGCACGCAGACCGTCAGCGCGACCGTGCAGCAGCCCAAATATCGAGTTGACGTCAACACGATGGACCAGATGGCGGCGAAAACTCTCGGCCTCAACGATATCGGGGTGGCCGAAGTCTATGCCGACAAGCCGCTGGTGTTCGAGCCCTACACCCAGAATCGCACGCTCGGCGGGTTCATCCTGGTCGACAAGATCACCAATGCGACGGTTGCCGCGGGCATGCTCAACTTCTCGCTGCGGCGCAGCCAGAACGTGCATTGGCAGACGAGCGACATCACCCGCGTAAATCACGCCGACCTAAAGAACCAGACGCCGCGCGTGCTGTGGTTCACAGGCCTTTCCGGCTCGGGGAAATCGACCATCGCCAATGAGGTGGAGAAGAAGCTGGCGCTTATGAACCGCCACACTTTCCTGCTCGACGGCGACAATGTCCGGCATGGGCTGAACAAGGATCTGGGCTTTACCGAGGCCGACCGGATCGAGAACATCCGCCGCATCGGCGAGGTCGCGAAGCTGATGACGGATGCGGGCCTGATCGTCCTCACCGCCTTCATCAGCCCTTTCCGCGCAGAACGGCAGATGGTGCGGGACATGCTTGCCGATCACGAGTTCATCGAGGTCTTTGTCGATACTCCGCTGGAGGTTGCCGAGGCGCGCGACGTGAAGGGCCTCTACAAGAAGGCGCGCGCGGGCGAACTAAAGAACTTCACCGGCATCGACAGCCCTTACGAACCGCCGCAGCAGCCGGAAATCACCGTCAACACCGTGGAAATGACGCCGGAAGAAGCGGCCAGCTACATCATTGACAAGATCTTGCCCTTGAAATGAGCGCAAATACCATGACAGACGCCGAATTCGCTGCCCATCTTGCCGAGCACGCCGGCCGCATCCTGATCGCCGTGCGCGAGGCGGGGGTGTTCGAGGGCCCGGAAAATGCAAGGGCGCTGGGCAAGGCGGGGGACCGCACCGCCAATGCCTTCCTGATGGAGGCGCTGCGCGCGCCGCGACCCGGGGACGCCGTGCGGTGCGAGGAGGAAAAGGACAGCGACTATCGCATCGGCGAAAGCCGCGTGTGGATCGTCGACCCGGTCGACGGCACGCGCGAATATGGCGAGGCGCGCTCCGACTGGGCGGTGCACGTCGCATTGAGCATCGATGGCCGCCCGGAGATCGGCGCTGTCGCCCTGCCGGGTCTCGATTGCGTGCTGCGTACCGACCGCGTCGGCGAAGTCCCGCCCGCGCCGGCAAAACTTCGCATGGTCGTCAGCCGCACCCGCCCTGCTGCCGAGGCGGTCGCGGTGGCCGGGGCACTTGGTGCCGAACTCGTGCCCATGGGCAGTGCCGGCGCCAAGGCCATGGCGGTGGTGCGCGGCGAAGCGGACATCTACCTGCATTCCGGCGGGCAATTCGAATGGGACAGCTGCGCGCCCGCCGCGGTCGCCGCCGCGCATGGCCTCCACATTAGTCGCATCGATGGCAGCCCGCTGGTCTACAACCAGGCCGACACCTATATGCCCGACCTGCTGATCTGCCGGAAGGAACACGCCGAGCCGGTATTCGCGGCGCTGCGCCAGCACACCTGACCGCTTCCCCCGCCGAGAGCACCCGTGGCCGACCCGCGATTCTGACACCCGACCGGAACCACATGCGGACCTAGCGGACAAAATCGGGTCGGAACCAGTCCAACGCGCTAGGCGTTTCCTGCAGCAGGGGCAATTGGGGTGTCCAACAGCCGGAGAGTCAGGAATTGCGAAATAGCGACGACATAAAAGCGGACGTCGCGGACCTCCCGGTCGAACTAGAGCGGGACGTGTTCCTCAGAACACTCCTGCGGGAGTTATCCGGTGCGCTCCAGGAAATCGTTGGGCTGGAAGATGCCAAGGGATTTATCAGCGTAGTCGGTACCGCGATGGGGCGGCAGTTAGACGATGCCTACAAGAGCGCTCTTGAGGTTGAGAAGTTATCGCGGGAGCAGATCGCCGACGTCCTCGTTGATCTGAAGCGTCGCATACAGGGCAGTTTCTACATCATTGAGCAGAACGACGACCGGATTGTTTTTGGCAACACGCAATGTCCCTTCGGTGAGAAGGTCGTCGGTCGACCATCGCTATGCATGATGACTTCGAACGTATTCGGTCGTATCTCGGCCGACAATAGCGGTTATGCCGAAGTCGATCTGGAAGAAACCATTGCTGAAGGTGCGCCAGGATGCCGAGTGGTGGTGTATTTAAAACCCAGCGACAACATACCCGATACCGCGCGGGCATATTACACTGATCAAGCCGGCGGTGGCTGAAGCTTTGAACGAGCTTGATAAAGTGGGGCTGCTTGAAGCGGTCGACATCCCGCTAGCGGTGATTGACCGTGCCGGTTTTATCGTGACGGCGAACGATGCGTTCGCGGATGTGCAAAGTGTACTTGGTGACGAATGCTCCTTGGCGGAGGCACTAGGAGGTGTGCAGTCTGACCTCGATGGCTTTGTCGACCGTATCTTTTCGTCAAACGGAATCTCTCTGGGCAGTCTGACACCGACAGGTGCGACGACCGAGCGGCGCATGCAATTACGTGGACGGCGCTTAGATCGGAATAGTGAAGCTGGCGCAGTGGTGCGCGTCGTGTCTCCGGAGGCTAACCGCTTTGCGCTCCTCACCGGACAGGTGGAACGCTTGGAGATGGAGCTTCAAGCCCGAGTGAGGGCCGAACGGCAACTGACTCAGGTTGTAGCGGAACGCGAGTTGCTCCTGCGGGAGCTGCATCACCGAGTCAAAAACAACATGCACATGCTTTCTGCTCTGATGAAGGGCGCCGCACGGGAGGCGCAATCAGACGAGGCGAGAGAAGCTCTTTCCGATATCCAGTCTCGCGTCGCCGCGCTGGGAACGGTGCAACAGCTGCTCTACAAAGACGACCTGACGCAATCAGTAGGATCGCGAGACCTGTTCGGACCAATCTGCGACGCCGCATTTGCCATGGTCGAACACGAGATCGACAGGCATCTCACGTTCGATGACGTTCAGTTCCCGGTGCAGATCGCGAGTTCACTGGCGCTTGTCCTGAACGAACTGCTGACCAATACGCTTAAATACGGCAGACCGGCGCAGGGAACCCATCGAGTAGCCGTCACGTTTAAAGAGCATGACGGCTCAGGAACCATCACTGTTGCGGACAATGGTCCCGGGTTGGAGCTAGGGTGCACCTTACAGCGTGCATCCGGTCTCGGACTGGTGAAAGGCCTTCTAAGCCAACTGCAAGGGACGCTCGAGATAGTCAGCAACGATGGTGCGATTTGCACCGCGAGATTCGTACTGAAGAGATAGGGATGATCGCCAACTTACCATCATCCGGAGCAGGCAACGGGGGGCCTAGCAAAACAGGTATCGTCTCCGGGCAAAAAGCCTTCCGTCAATCCAAGGCTTCGAAGGGCGACATCAGGATCCTGCTCGTCGAGGACGACTACTTTGCCGCCCTTACCCTTGAAAACGCTCTTGCGGACGCTGGCTACCAGCTTGCAGGCGTCGTCGACAACGCTGAAGAGGCGCTGGCCATGCTCGGTGCGGACGGGCCGGACCTTGTTGTGTGCGACATCCGTCTTGCTGGGAAGCTGGACGGACTGGCCGTTGCGAAGGAGGCAACCAAGTTCTCGATACCGTTCATTGTGGCTAGCGCGCATACCGATGCGGAAACGAGGGCACGCGGAGACGCGCTCTCCCCAGCGGGATGGCTGGTCAAACCCTTCGGTGTAACAGATTTCCTGATGGCTATAGATGCCGCTTTGTGGAACGATACGGGACATTGAATTTATCGTGGCGGCGCGGAGATACGGGGGCAAAAGTGCGGATAACAGGGGCGATGGTCGGATACAGCGGTGGTGCTGTCCACCATAGCAACAAATAACATATCTGCCTTCGCTGTAGCGGTAGTTTGAACGACGGAAATTCTATAGCCAGGCCGACTTGATATCGAGTGTTCGATATTTCTCTCGTTGGCTGGCAGGCAGCTTTCTAGCCGAAGCAATCGTTAGCAGACTTTTCGCTAGCGGGCCAGGAACTGAGATCATGCTACCGATTATCGTTCGGAACAAGACAAATCTGCTCTCGTATTTCCTAGAACCAAGCGAATATTCGGGACGCCCCATGAAGACCAACCTTGCAATTTTGCCCGCTCTTTCGAGCCTCGCGATCGTTTCTGGCTGTGTAAATCCTGAGCAAGTCGAGACAACTCAAACAGCGCAGGCGTCAGACGTGCTGACCGTTTCAGGCAGTCTCGCCTATCGCGAGCGGATCGCCTTGCCGCCGGGAAGCATTGCAACAGTGACAATCGCCGACGTCTCGCTTGCCGATGCTCCTGCGCGCACGATCGCCACCCGGACCATCGCGCTGGATGGGCGCCAGGTCCCGATCCCTTTCAGCCTCGACCTCGACAGCGATGATCTGGAGCCTCGCCGCCGGTATTCCCTGCGCGGTACTATCGAAGGGCCTGCCGGTGCGTTGCTGTGGAGCACGGACACCGCGCATCTGGTCGAGCCTTCGCTAGGCAACCAGGATCTGGGAACGCTCATGATGGTCCAGACCCGCAGTGCCAGTCGGGAAGGTACGAACGAAGCCGCGCTGTTTTACACGTGTGGCGATACACGGGTTCGTTTCCGCTACCACAACAATACGGTCACGGTCGCGTATGATGGCAAAAGCGATACCCTCCAACGTGTTCCGAGCGCGTCGGGCGCGCGGTTCGAACGTGGAACTGCCGGGTCGGATGATTACGCCGTGTTTTGGGAGAACGGTGAGACAGGGCTTTTCATGGTCGCGGGTCGCACTTATCCCGAGTGCGAAATGGTCTCGCCGATGGATCGCGCCGCATTGCAGCCGGGTAGGACGTGGCAGGTTGAGGATATCGACGGTCGCGGGATTATCGACAGGAGCCGCGTTACTGTACAATTCGGTTCGGACAGGCGCCTGTCGGGTTCTGCCGGCTGCAACACTTACAGCGGCGCGTTCGATCTTACTGGGAACAGCTTGTCGGTCTCCACGCCCTTGGCGGTGACCCGTAAGATGTGCGTACCAGCGCTAATGGCGCAGGAGACACGGTTCCTTGAGACCCTGCAACAGCCCCTCACGGTCTCGACCGGTGACGACGGGGCCTTGTTGCTTTCCGGCAGCAACGGGCAATTTCTGCTGGCACGATAGCGGTCTTCCGGCTCGCGAACGCCTTGGTTGCTTGATCGTAGGTCATTACTGAATGCGAAGATTGGTCGCTTAGTTGCAAGCGATACCGCTTATTCACACTAAACTAATTCTCTAATTTGCAACGATGTGCATTCATCCAGTTACGCATCACGGTGCTTGCCATGCTAAAACGATCCGTTTTGCTCACTTCCCTAGCGATTGGGCTTGTCGGCTGTGTGGGGACGCCGGCGCCACGTGCTCCTATCGTCGATAATTATCACCCGACTTCGCAATCGGCGCAGGTGGCGGAAGTGCGCGAGGCGGTCCAGCGGTACCGCGATTTCCGCGTGGCCGAGCGCGAGGGCTGGCGGCCGTTCGGCGATGACGAACCGCTCATGGGCAAGCATTATTACAACGAGGCTGCCCCGGACTACGTCCATGGCGATCCGATCGATTTCAGTCGCCCCAACAACCTGATGTATACCGAGATCGGCGGAGAGATGGTGCTGACGGGTGTCGCCTTCGTGGTGCGGCTGGGCGATGGCGAGCCGGTGCCGGAGGGCTTCGCCGGACAGGCCGACCGGTGGCACGTGCACAACTTCGTCCGCACCATTGAAGCGGCAACCGAGGAGCGGCCGGTTATCCGCTGGATCGCCAATCGCTGGCTCGATGCAAATTACCGCAATCGCGGCGACACACGGGGACGCCTTGCCATGACCCATGCTTGGGTCACGCTTGACAATCCCGATGGGCTGTTTTCCGGTTACAACCGCACACTTCCCTACCTTAAGCTGGGACTGCCGAAGAGTTACTGGCAGGGAGCGAGCGTCGAAGCTGCGCGTGGGCTGAACCTTGCTACCGTGGGCGGCTGCGAAGCGCTGAACGGCACCTTGTGGATTGCCGATGCAGACGGAGATCAGAAGCGGCGCATCGACGAAGCCTGCGAAGCAGGCGCGGCTAATGTGCGTGGCGCGCTCGGGCAGGGCAAGGCTGCGGTCAATCGAGCGGGGATGCGCGCCTGGATGGACTACGACCGAACCTGGCAGGAAACGCTGGCCCCGGTGCAACGCGCCCGCATCGCTGAAATGAGCGAACATGGATCCGATGGCCACGGCGAGCATGACGACCATGGCGGGCGCGATCACTGAGGCCCGATCAAAAGGCAGCGACCTGTCTTGCGTTTATAAATGCGGGCAGGTGGCTTGGCGTGAGGCACGCGCTCTTAAATTTTTATGCGTTTATCCCTTTGGCGCAGGTGGTATAGGTGTGGCATATAATGGGTATGACAAAAGGCCCATCCGCCTCCCCCTGACTTCTCGGTTCGCGAGTTCTTCCAGCGCTTCGATAGCGAGGAAGCCTGCCTTGAACACATCATGCAGGTTCGCTTCGACGGCACCCGTTTTGATCGCCCGAAGTGTGGCGTTGTCGATAGCACGTTCCACAAGCTGCAAGAGCGCCGCACGTATGTTTGCGCCTCATGCGGTCATCATGTGAACCCGACCGCTGGCACCATCCTTGAGAACACGCGTACACCGCTGGTTAGCTGGTACTACGCCATGTATCTGTTCTGCACGACGCGCCACGGTGTGAGCGGCAAGGAACTCCAGCGTCAACTGGGAGTGACCTACAAGACTGCCTATCGCATCGGTCAGCAAATCCGCGATCTTATGAGCAAGGCACAAGGTTTTGACGCTCTGCTGGCCGGTCACATCGAACTGGACGAAGCTTACGTTGGCAGTCGCCGTTCGGGTGGCAAGCGTGGCCGTGGCGCTCCGGGCAAAACGATTGTCATGGGCCTTGCCGAGCGTAACGGTCGCATGAAGGCAGTCGTTATTCCGAACGTCAAAAAGGACACGCTGCGCGATGTGGTTCTGCAGAACGTCGAAGCTGGTTCCACCGTCTCGACGGACGAACTCTACAGCTACAACTTACTCACTGGTGATGGCTACTCGCACGGTGCGGTGAAGCACGGTCGCAAGGAATACACGTGGTATGATTATGAGCGTGGCGAGAACTTCCACGTAAACACGGTTGAAGGGTTTTGGAAGCTGTTCAAGGCTTCGGTTCGGTCAACGCATGTCCAGATCAGCGGCAAGCATATGCAGCGCTATCTCGATGAGTTCACTTTCCGCGCTTCGAACCGTCACCGGGTGAACGGGATGTTTGATCTTCTGGTTGGGGCGCTGTGAGCGACCCAACTAAGGCTTCGAACTGGGCGCGATGAGCGGGGCCAATGCCTTCCGCCACTGCCTGGTCAACGAAATCAGACAAGCGGTCGCTCGCCAACGCTTCGGAAAGTGTTAATCGAGCGACCGCCCCCATTATGCTACATCCTTCTGCTCAAACCGCATGCGGTTGGGCACGATTGCCAACAAGTCGTCCTGTTCCGAGATGCGAAGCATGCGCATATCGCGCACCACTTCCCAGAACCACGTATACTTGTCGTACAATTCGAGCACCGCAGCGGCGCAAGTCATTGCGGACGTAGTTTCGTCACCATAGAAAACGCTGCCTTGTTGTCGACGAAAGCCGTGGCTTTCCAGAACGCGGGCGATCTTAGCCCATGCTCCGTACCTTTCAGCAGCATCGTTATGCAGGTCATATGCGATAGCGTACACGCGACCTGTTCCTTTCATTGGCCGATGGCCCATTCCTCTCCTAGAGGACATCGGTTCTACAGACATGGAATAGCCTCTCGAAAAGCGCATAAGTACACTTTCCGACTAGACGAATCCTGCGGATTTTGCTAGACGGAAAGCATCGAGGGCCTAGCCCCCGATGCGATCCGCTAGCTTAAGCTAACAAGGCGGTTTGCCACATGGGATACTCTCTTTCTAGCTGTAGGCGCTTTGATCTGAGGGTTGGTTCCAAGGATGAGTCGGCGTTGCACCGCTTCCCCGTCCAGCGTCAGAGCCGCCAGCGTCATCGCTGGACGGCTCTTTCTCTTTGGGACTGTATTTCTTGACGATCTCGATTGCGTTATCGCGATCCTCCAGAGACCAGCCCGACTTCCCATGTCCGACAATGTCGGCGCTCCGCGCCAGAAGAGCGCCGAGTGCGTTGACCTTGTTCTTACCGGAGATTTCGTGCCCCATGGCTTCGATGAAGTCGACCAGTTCACGGGTCTTCATCAGTTTGGGATTCATTGCGAGCGCCTGCATCGCCAGAACAACTGAAGTTCTCGTCTGCTCGGTAAAGCTGGTGATCTCGACCTTTTCGCGAGAACTCCCGTCCGACTTGGCTCGGTTGGCTTGCGGAGTGGCGCCGCTGTCGCTGGGAGCCTCACCATACGCGGAGAGGAACACACGCACAGCTTCGAGCTTGCGCACGAGATCGGCTTCTTCTTGCCTCATCTGCTTGACGATATCTGCGTTCACGAC
>JBARVT010000142.1:0-34477 GCA_049646405.1 Alteraurantiacibacter sp. | reverse complement strand
GTGTCCACCATCCGATTGTCGCAGACGATGGCGAACTGGCACAGACCGAGTTCGTGATTGAGAAAGCCGAAATCGAATTGCGCATTATGCGCGACGAGCGGCGAATCCTCGAGGAAATCGAGCAGTTCAGCGGCGCTGTCGCGGAAGAACGGCTTGTCGGAGAGGAAAGCGGCGGAAAGTCCGTGCACTTTTTCCGCCTCGGCAGGCATGTCGCGCTCGGGATTGAAGTAAGCGTGGAAGGTGCGCCCGGTGGCGACGCGGTTGACCATCTCGATACAGCCGATCTCCACCATCCGGTCTCCGGTGACGGGATCGAGGCCGGTGGTTTCGGTGTCGAAGATGATCTCGCGCATGGAAAGCTATATCGCGCGGTGGATTCAGGGGCGCAAGGCGTCGTTGCGACGGGCGATGAGCTTGTCCACCAGCGCTTGCACCGCCAGTTCCGTCGCGGCGAGCGAAGTCCCGGTGTCGATGATGTAGTCGGCCCGCGCGCGTTTTTCTGCATCGGGCATCTGCAAAGCGAGGATGGCATCGAGCTTCTCTTCGGTCATCCCCTCGCGGGCCAAGGCGCGGGCGCGCTGGATTGCGGCGGGGGCGGAGACGACGGCCACGGCGTTCACGCGCTCGTGACCGCCCTTCTCGAACAGCAGCGGGATATCGAAGACAACCAGCGGTGCTTCGCCGTTCTCGAACAAGAACGCCTCTCGCGCTGCAGCGACGGCGGGGTGGACGATGGCTTCGAGCCGGGCGAGGGCCTCGTCGTCGCCGAAAACGATGCCACCCAGTTTCTCGCGCCGCACGCCGGAAGGCCCTGTGGTGCCTGGGAACTCTGCCTCGATGGCAGGGACAAGCGCGCCGCCCGCGCCCTGCATCGCGCGCACTTTTGCATCGGCGTCGAACACCGGCACGCCGCATTTGGCAAACATCTGCGCCACGGTGCTCTTGCCCATGGCAATGGAGCCGGTGAGGCCGAGGATGCAAGGCCGGTCAGGATCGCTCATCGGGTCAGCAGCGCGCGCAACTGCGCGTCCCCGTCCTCGCGCGGCGGCTTCGTGCCGAAGAACCGCTCGAAGGCGATCGCCGCCTGCCCGATCAGCATGGAGAGGCCGTCGATAGTGCGAAAGCCTGCTTCGCGCGCCGAGCGCAGGAGCGGCGTTTCCACCGGGTCCGTGACTATATCGTAGACGACACTGCCGGGCGGCACGTGTGTCAGGTCGAACACCAGCGCGGGCTGCCCGGTCATGCCGAGCGGGCTCGCATTCACGATCAGGTCGCAGCACCCCTCCCGGTCATCGAAAGCGAAATCGGTCGGCGTAGAGAAGTGCTCGAGATGCGCGACATGGTGCTCGCCTTCGGGGTCGATCTCGGCAAGCAGCGCCGATGCCTTGTCGGTATCGCGCCCGGCGAGGACCACGGTGAAGCCATGCTCCGCCAGCCCCGCCACCACCGCCCGCGCCGCACCGCCCGTGCCGATGATGCGCGCCATGCGGAAATAATGCTGCTTTGCCAGCAAGGGTCGCAGCGGTTCGAGAAAGCCTTCGAGATCGGTGTTCGTCCCGATCAGCGCGCCATTGTGCCGCCGCGTAACGGTGTTTGCCGCACCGACCAGCTCCGCGCCGATTTCCAGCCTGTCGAGCAGCGGGAGGATCGCCTGCTTGTGCGGCATCGTGACATTGCAGCCGCGCCAGTCCGGATCTTCGCGCCGCGCGGCAATGAAATCGGCCAGATCGTTCGACGCGACATGATGCGCGCGATACTCCGCATCGAGGCCGAGTTTATCGAGCCAATATCCATGGATCACTGGCGACTTCGACTGCGCGATGGGCTCGCCGATGACCTCGGCGTAAATCATTTCGGCAGTTCCCCGAGATCGCGCAGCGCACCCAGCACAGCAAGTAACGGCATGCCGAGGACGGTGAACTGGTCGCCCTCGATGCTCTCGAACAGCTGCACGCCCATCGCCTCGATACGGAACACACCGACGCATTGCCCGACTTCGGGCCATTCGGCGGCAAGGTAGCGGGTGATGAAATCTTCGCTTAATTCGCGAACACGCAATCGTGCGCTGGCGACATGGCTCCACAAAAGGTGCCCGCCCACCGCCAGCGCCGCGCCCGAATGCAGGTGCATCGCCTTGCCGGAGAAGTAACGCAGGTGTTCGGCGGCCTGTTCGCGACTGGCAGGCTTGTCGAAGCGGCGGCCCTCCACCGCGACCACCGAATCGCTGCCCAGCACCGGGCGATCCGCGCCTTCGACCGAGAGCGCCTTTGCCTCCGCCAGAGCCAGCGCGACCCTTTCCGGCAGAACATTGCCAAGTTCCGCTTCCAATCCCCGCTCGTCCAGAGCCGCTGGGCGTGCGACGAATTCAACACCCGCGGCTTCCAGCATCGCGCGGCGCGACGCCGATTTGGAGGCTAGGACGATCATATCGGCTTCGGCCCTGCTGGCTTGCGCTCCCCGCGCTCGGCGCGTTCCTGGCAGAGTTTGATCACAGCCGCTGCCGTCTCCTCGATCGAGCGGCGCGTCACGTCGATCACCGGCCAGCCATTGTCGGCAAACATGCGCCGGGCAAAGGCGACTTCCTTTTTTACCCGCTCGGCGTCGATATAGGATGTCTCGGTCTGTTCGTTGAGCGAGAGCAGGCGGTTGCGCCGGATCTGCACCAACCGGTCCGGCGCGGTCGTCAGCCCGACCACCATCGGACGCTTCAGGCCGAACAGCTTGTCTGGCGGCGGGGCTTCCACCACCAGCGGGATGTTCGCCGTCTTGTAGCCGCGATTGGCGAGATAGATGCTGGTCGGCGTCTTCGATGTTCGCGAGACGCCCGCGAGTACGATATCCGCCTGCTCCCAGTTCTCCCACCCGATGCCGTCGTCATGCGCGATGGTGAACTGGATCGCATCGACACGCGCGAAATACGCCTCGTCCATCGCGTGCTGGCGACCGGGCTTACCGACCGCTTCCTGCCCCAGCCGCTCTTCCAGCGCCGCCGTCACCGCTTCCAGCGCATCGACATGCTTGAGGTCCAACGCGCGGGCACGGTCTTCCAGATGCTCGCGAATATCCTCGTTCACCAGCGTGTAGAGCACCAGGCCCGGCTTCGCCTTGAACTCTGCTACAATCCGGTCGAGATGCTGGCGTGAGCGGACCATAGGCCAGAAATGGCGCACCACGTCCTTATCCTCGAACTGCGCGAGAGCGGCCTTGGCGATCATTTCCAGCGTTTCGCCGGTGCTGTCGGACAGGAGATGGAGGTTGAGGCGCGGCATGTGGACAGGAGCGTGCATAAACCACGGGAGCGATTGGCGGACAAGCAGGGGATTGGATTCACTCCCCGCTCCCGGCCGATTCGCACGCAGGGAAATACGGTGATGCAAATTTTTCGCACGTCGCCTGTGGGTTTCGGGGAGAAGCTTCGCTTGACGAGGCTGCGCAACGAGTCGATGCCCCGCGCCGCATGCCCGCTTCGCCGGACAATTCGGGGGACGGCCCGGTTTCCCCGCAATCCACAGGGCCAACACACAACAAGAATCTTATATAAATATATTATATTTTTGGATTGGACCCGAACGAGATGCCCGGACCCCTCTTGGAAAACCTGCGCGGCACACGGACCGAGAAGCGACCGGTCTGGCTGATGCGACAGGCCGGTCGCTATCTTCCCGAGTATCGCGAGTTGCGGGCGGAGAAGGGCGGCTTTCTCGAACTGGTCTACGACAGCGAGGCTGCAGCCGAAGTCACGCTGCAACCGATCCGCCGCTTCGGCTTTGACGGGGCGATCCTGTTTTCCGATATCCTGATCGTGCCGCACGCTCTGGGGCAGGATCTTTGGTTTGAGGCGGGCGAGGGGCCGCGACTGGCACCGCCGCTGGTCGATGGCGCGTGGCAGGCGCTCGAGGCGGCGCCGCAGCATTTCGAGCCGGTGTGGACAACGGTCGAGCTGACTCGCGCGCAGCTGGGCGACCAGACGACAATGCTCGGCTTCATCGGTTCGCCCTGGACCGTCGCCACCTACATGATCGCGGGGCAAGGATCGAAGGATCAGGGCGCGGCGCGGGCATTGGCCTATGGCGATCCGGGAGCGTTCCAATCCTTGGTCGATGCGATCATCGAGGCGAGCCTCATTTACCTCATCGGCCAGATCGACGCAGGCGCAGAAGCGGTGCAGCTGTTCGACAGCTGGGCGGGATCGCTCAGCCCCGACCAGTTCGAGCGCTGGGTGATCGCGCCCAATGCCCGGCTCGCTGCCGCCATCCACGAGGCGCGCCCCGGCGTGCCGGTGATCGGATTTCCCAAGGGTGCGGGCGCGAAGCTGCCCGCTTATGCGCGCGAGACGGGCGTGGACGGGCTTGGCATCGACGAGACGACCGATCCGGCATGGATTGGCTCTCAGCTGCCTGCCGGGATGCCTGTACAGGGCAATCTCGATCCGATGCTGCTCAAGGCAGGCGGCGATGCGCTGGCGCCGGCTGTGGCGCGCATTCTTGAAGCTTTTGCCGACCGGCCCCATATCTTCAATCTCGGCCACGGGATCGACAAGGATACTCCGATCCCGCATGTCGAACGTCTGCTGGCCATCCTGCGCGATTGACGGGTGACGCAGGCGCAGAGCGCGCCTAAAGCGGCTGGATGCAGGAAACGCTCTCGCTTCTCTATTACTGGCTGAAGGCCGGGCACATCATCTTCATGGTGTTCTGGATGGCGGGGCTGTTCATTCTGCCGCGTCAGATGCTTTACTTGCATCCCTACGGTGCGGATTCGCCCGAAAGCGCCGTCTGGGCCGACCGCCTTGGCAAGCTGCGCCGCGTGATCCTGACACCGAGCCTGATTGTCGTCTGGCTGCTCGGCCTGTCGCTGATGCTGGCCATCGGCGCATGGACGCAGGGCTGGTTTCACGCGAAATTGCTGCTGGTGCTGGCGCTGACCGGCTATCACGGCTGGATGGTCGCCAATGCAAAAAAGATGCTGCGCGGCGAACGTCCCCTGACTGAAAAGCAGCTACGGCTCTGGGGCGAGGTGCCTGCCGTGCTGCTCGCGCTCATCGTGATCCTCGTGATCGTCAAGCCGTTCTGATTGCGCGCCCGTTGTGGTGCTAAAACGCACGCACCGAATTGACCACATGGGCCGCGTCCCATATTGCGGTCTCCACTCCCGGCACGCGGAATCGCCCGTCAGAGGCACCCCGCAGGTCTGCTTTCTCCAAGCCCGATAGGCCCGCCGGCATCCCGAAGAATACCAACACGGACAATACACAATGCATTTCAAGGATTTGAAACAACGGACGCCGGTCGAACTGGTCGCGATGGCGGAAGAATACGACATCGAGGGCGCGTCGACGATGCGCCGCCAGGACCTGATGTTCGCCATCCTGAAAGAGGTTGCCGAGGACGGAGAGGAAATTCTTGGTATCGGCACGATCGAGGTGCTGAACGACGGCTTCGGCTTCCTGCGTTCGCCCGAGGCGAATTATCTGGCCGGGCCGGACGATATCTACGTCTCGCCCAACCAGGTCCGTAAATGGGGCCTGCGCACGGGAGACACGGTCGAGGGCCATATCCGCGCGCCGAAGGATGGCGAGCGCTATTTCGCGCTGACCAAGTTGAAGGAAGTCAATTACGAGGATCCCGAGGCCGTCCGCCACCGGACCAATTTCGATAATCTCACCCCGCTATATCCAGAGCAGCGGCTGAACCTCGATACCAAGGATCCGACGGTCAAGGACAAATCGGCCCGCGTGATCGATCTCATCTCGCCGCAGGGCAAGGGCCAGCGCGCGCTGATCGTCGCGCCGCCCCGCACCGGCAAGACGGTGCTGCTGCAGAATATCGCCAAGGCTATCACGGACAATCACCCCGAGGTGTTCCTGCTCGTCCTGCTCGTCGACGAGCGGCCTGAGGAAGTCACCGATATGCAGCGCAGCGTGAAAGGGGAGGTCATCTCCTCGACTTTCGACGAGCCTGCCAGCCGCCACGTGCAGGTCGCCGAAATGGTCATTGAAAAGGCGAAACGCCTGGTCGAACACAAGAAGGATGTCGTCATCCTGCTCGATTCGATCACCCGCCTTGGCCGTGCCTACAACACCGTGGTGCCCTCTTCGGGCAAGGTGCTGACCGGCGGTGTCGACGCGAACGCCCTGCAGCGCCCCAAGCGCTTCTTCGGCGCGGCGCGCAATATCGAGGAGGGCGGCTCGCTCTCCATCATCGCCACCGCGCTGATCGACACCGGCAGCCGCATGGACGAAGTGATCTTCGAAGAGTTCAAGGGCACCGGCAACAGCGAAATCGTGCTCGACCGCAAGGTGGCCGACAAGCGTATCTTCCCGGCGCTGGACGTCGGCAAGTCCGGCACGCGCAAGGAAGAACTGCTGGTGGACAAGGAGCAGCTCAGCAAGATGTGGGTGCTACGTCGCATCCTCATGCAGATGGGCACGATCGATTCGATGGAATTCCTGCTCGACAAGATGAAGGATTCCAAGACCAACGAGGATTTCTTCGCGACGATGAACCAGTAAGGTTCGGGCGAAGAGCATGCTGGACTGCGGGGAGGGGCTGGCGCATATTGCCACTATCACCTCGCGCCCACATGCCCTTGTCGTGGCTACGCTGCTCGAAGCAGAAGGGATTCCGGTCTGGATCGATGGCGAGTGGCACGCCTCGGCTGACCCGCTCTCAGTCGCGCTTGGTGGCCACCGGTTAACCATTCCGGTGAGTGAGTGGCACCGCGCGAGCGAGCTTATTGCCGAGGTTGGTCTGCCGTGTGCTGAGGTTGCGTACGAGGGGGGCAGGCAGGCGATCCTGCGTTTCCTCGCGGTGTGCTACGGCCCGCTGGTCTTCCTCGGCATCCCGGCGGCGATCGCGGGGATCGTGTCCGCAACCGTTCTGGCGCTGGTGCCGATCAGTGCCATCACCACGCCGGTCGACCCGCGCGGACGCAATGACTGGCTTCTCGCGCCTGTGGCGGACTAGCAGGCCCGCTCGAAACTTCCCGCCTGCGCCGCGCGCCAGTGTTTGGCTTGCGGCAGCGCCTCGGGATCGTCCAGAAAGGCGTTCGCCGGCACAAAGCTGTAGATCGTGTCGATCGCATCCGAACGCGCGCCATTCACGCGCTCGCGCATGTCGAGCGGGCGGATGCTCCATGGGTCGACGAGGCCCATGGCGACGACGATCTCGCGCAGGGACTTGACAGTCTGCTGCTGGAAGCGGGCAACGCGCGGACCCTTGTCCTCGACCACCAACCCGCGCTGCCGCCATGCCTTCTGCGTTGCGACGCCTGTGGGGCAATTGCCCGTGTGGCATTGCATCGACTGCACGCAGCCCAGCGCAAACATGAAGGGCCGCGCTGCGTTGCACCAGTCTGCGCCGATGGCAAATGCCTTGGCCATTTCCGCACCCGAATGGATCTTGCCGGATGCGCCGATGCTGACCTGATCCTTCAACCCAGTCCCCACCAGCGCGTTGCGCACCCAGATCAGCCCTTCGCGTAGCGGCATGCCGACACTGTTGGACAGCTCGAGCGGCGCTGCGCCTGTGCCGCCCTCTGCGCCGTCCACGGTGATGAAATCGGGCGTTATGCCCGTCTCCAGCATGCCTTTGGCCAGAGCGAGCAACTCATGCGGCTTGCCGACGCACAGTTTGATGCCTACCGGCTTGCCGCCCGAACGCTCGCGCAGGTCTGCAATCCAGTGCATTAGTTCGACAGGCGTCGAAAAGGTCGAATGCGCAGCCGGAGACGTACAGGTTTCGCCAACATCCACCCCGCGCGCTTCGGCGATCTCCTTCGTCACCTTTTCGCCCGGCAAGACTCCGCCATGACCGGGCTTCGCACCCTGGCTGAGCTTGATCTCGATCATTTTGACCTGATCGTCCTGCGCTTGATCGGCGAATTTCTCCGCGTCAAAGCTGCCATCCTTCTGACGACACCCGAAATAGGCGCTGCCGATTTCCCAGATAAGGTCGCCGCCATGCTTGCGGTGATAACGGCTGACGCTGCCTTCGCCGGTATCGTGCGCAAACCCGCCCAATTTCGCCCCGAGATTCAACGCCTCGATAGCATTCGCACCCAGGGAGCCGAAGCTCATCGCCGAAACGTTCAGCAGCGCCGAGGAGTAGGGCTTCGCGCAGTCGCGCCCGCCGATATCCAGCCGCCAGTATTCGGGCGCGTCGTCCTTCGGCACGATGGAATGGCTGAGCCACTCATATTCGTCCGAATAGACGTCCAGTTCGGTCCCCATGGGATGCGAATCCAGTTCGCCCTTGGCTCGGGCATAGACGAGCGCACGCTCCTGGTGACTGAAAGGCCGACCCTCCAGATCGTCCTCCACCACGTAGGCTTGCGCGAAAGGGCGCAAATCCTCCATCAACCAGCGAATGCGGGCAATGAGCGGGTAATTCCTCCTGAGCGTATGTTCCTGTTGGAAAAAGTCCCACATCGCCAAGGCCAGCGCCACGGCCATGAGGCCGATCAGCCACCACGCCGGATGAAGCCAAGCAGCGAGCGCCAGACCACCGATGAGCACTGCGGGGATCAAGTAACGAAGGGGCAGGGCGCTCAGGAGAGATGCTCGGCGAAGAAATCAGCAGTGCGCTTGTCGGCAAGCGTCGCTGCCTCCTCGTCGCGGCGCTTGCCGAATTCGGTGGCAAAGCCGTGGTCCAGCCCCTCGTAATCGTGCAGCGTCACCTTGGGATGGTCGTCCAGCCCCTGATGCATGGCCGCCTGCGTATCCTTGTCGACGAAGCCGTCTTCGGTCGGGATATGCAACAACAGGGGGTGGGCGATGGCGTGCTTTTCCCGCAGCAATTCGTCTATTCCCACGCCGTAATAGCCGACCGTCGCATCGGCATCGGTGCGTGCCGCCGTCATAAAAGCGAGCCGCCCGCCGAGGCAGTAGCCGACCGCGCCGACCGTGCCGCTTTTCACGATGTCGCGCGCATACTTGATAGTCGCCTCGATATCGCGCACGCCCGCGTCCTGATTGAACTTACCCATCAGGTCGAGCGCCTTTTCAAACTCCGGCTCGATATCGGGATCGAGTTCGATTCCCGGCTCCAGCCGCCAGAACAGATCCGGTGCGAGGGCGAGGTAACCTTCCTCCGCGAGCCTGTCACATTTACGGCGGATGCCGGCATTCACACCGAAGATTTCCTGTATCACCACGATTGCCGATTGCGGTTCACCATCTGGCCGCGCGATATAGGCATCGAACTTTGCGTCACCGGACAGGGTGGCAATCGTCACGGTCTCGCTCATATAAGTCTCTCTCCGCTGCGTGTATGTTATCCTACGCGGCAAGCGACGAAAGGTGTCCGCGAAATGAAGGTCCATGTCGAGATAGAATGCACGCCGCAGGAAGCGCGCGAATTCATGGGCTTGCCCGATGTCGAACAGGCGAACGCCATCTATGTCGAAACGATCACCAAGGCGATGCAGGGTGTGACCAATACCGAGCAGCTCGAGCAGTATGCGAAACAGCTTGCGCCGATGGGGCAGATGGGTCTGAAAATGTTCCAGAGCTTCGTCGAGGGGGCAAGTCGCAATACGGGGACGCAGCGACCGAAGAAAGACGACTAAACCACTGATTTATGGGCACGATATACGCCTTATCGAGCGGGGCGCCGCCCGCCGGGATCGGTGTGATCCGTGTGACCGGCCCGCAGGTGCGTGATGTTCTGAAGCGCGTTATCGGCAACGTGCCGGAGCCGCGCTATGCGACCCGAGCGACCTTTCGGGGCGGAGATGGCGAGGTGCTCGATGATGGGTTGGTGCTTTTCTTTGCAGGGCCGCGCTCTGTCACGGGGGAGGACCTGGCCGAACTGCATTGCCATGGCGGTCGGGCCGTCATCGCGGCGGTAAAACACGCGCTTGGTGCCATCCCCGAATGCCGCGAGGCGGAGCCGGGCGAGTTCACACGCCGCGCCTTTGCCAATGGACGGATCGACTTGGCCGAGGCCGAAGGGCTTGCCGATCTGCTCGCGGCGGAAACCGAAATACAGCGTCGCAGCGCGATGGCCATGGCAGGTGGGGCGCTTTCGCGAAAGGTCGATGGCTGGCGCGATCGGGTCCTGGCGCTGTCGGCGCAGGTGGAGGCGGTGCTCGATTTCGAGGATGAAGACGATGTTTCCGAACTGCCGCCTTCGTTCGCAGGGGATGTAACCGGACTTGCAGCCGAGATTGCGGCGGCTCTCGAAGCTCCGCATGCGGAGATGCTGCGTGAGGGATTTCGGGTTGCGCTTGCCGGCCCGCCCAATGCAGGAAAATCTACACTTTTCAATGCACTGACCGACAGCGAGGCTGCGATTGCTACCGAACTTGCAGGGACGACCCGCGATGTTTTGACGCAATCGGTAGCGATTGCGGGTACACCCTTCACCTTCGTCGACATGGCAGGGCTGCGCCAGGCGGGTGAAGACCGTGTCGAAGCGATCGGCATCGAGCGAGCGGAGCGAGAAATTGCGCGTGCGGATTGCGTGCTATGGCTTGGTGAAGAGGGCGAGGGGCCGTCAGGTGCCTGGGAAATCGAAGCGCAGATTGACAGGGATGACAATCTGCGAAAGTCGAACCCGCGGTTCCGGGTATCCGCAATGACCGGGGAGGGGTTGGCAACGCTCTACGCAGCTTTGCTCGACGAAGCGCAAGAGGCTATGCCGGTCAGCGGTAGCGTAGCTCTCAACACGCGGCAGAGACAACTGCTCGCTGATGCGAGACACACGCTCGTCGCGGCGGGCGACGAGGTGAATCCCCTGCTCATCGGCGAGCATCTGCGTCAAGTGCGGCGTGCGTTCGACGCGCTCACGGGGCGCGCGTCGACGGAAGATGTCCTCGACACATTGTTTGGACGGTTTTGCATCGGCAAATAGTGTTTCACGTGGAACACTACGCTAGCACGCACGGCTTTCCTTTGACCCCAGGCAGGTGCACTATTATTTGCTGAGAATGTCTGACTTCGATATCCTCGTCATTGGCGGCGGTCATGCTGGCTGCGAAGCTGCCGCTGCGGCTGCGCGCATGGGTGTGAGCGTCGGGCTGGTGACGCTCGACGCATCGACACTCGGCGCAATGAGCTGCAATCCGGCAATCGGCGGGTTGGGCAAGGGCCACCTCGTCCGTGAGGTTGATGCCCTCGATGGGCTGCTCGGACGCGCTGCCGACGCCGGCGCAATCCACTACCGGATGCTCAATCGCTCGAAGGGCAGCGCTGTGCAGGGGCCGCGCGTTCAGGCGGATCGCAAGCTATTCAAGCGAAGTGTGCAGGAGCAGTTGCGAGCGCAGGCCGGGCTAAGGATTGTCGAGGGTGAAGCTGCGGAGCTGCTGTTTACAGGGGAGCGGGTAATCGGCATTACGCTTGCGGATGGCTCCGAACTCCGTGCGCATGCTACGATCCTTTGCACCGGCACATTTCTAGGCGGAAAGCTTTATCGCGGCGCGGAGCGTTTCGACGGCGGTCGCATCGGCGAAAACGCCGCGCACGCCCTGGCGCAGCAGATGCGCTCCGCCCAGCTTCCGATGGCGCGGCTTAAGACAGGCACCCCGCCGCGGCTGGATGGGCGGACCATCGACTGGTCACGGCTTCAAGAGCAGCCCTCCGATACCGAACAGTGGACGATGTCGCCGCTCACGACACGCCGCGCAAACCCGGAAGTGTTCTGCGCCATTACCCGCACCAATGCGCAGGCACATGAGATAATCGCCGCCAATCTCGATCGCTCGCCATTGTTCAGCGGCGCGGTTGGAGCGACGGGACCGCGCTATTGCCCGTCGATTGAAGACAAGATCCACCGCTTTGCCAACCGGGACGGGCATCAGGTGTTTCTCGAACCAGAAGGCCTCGATACCCATCTTGTCTATCCGAACGGGATCAGCACATCGCTTCCGGTGGATGTTCAGCTCGCCATGCTGCGCGTGATGGAAGGGCTGGAACAGGTCGAGATGGCTGTGCCCGGATATGCGGTCGAGTATGACCATATCGACCCGCGCGCTCTCGGACGCGACCTGCAGCTTCACGCGATGCCGGGCCTGTATTGCGCCGGGCAGATCAATGGAACGACAGGTTATGAGGAAGCGGCCGCGCAGGGCCTGATCGCCGGCCTGAGTTCCGCATGCATGGTGCTGGAGAAGGAACTTCCCGCACTCGATCGTGCCAATTCCTACATCGCGGTGATGGTCGATGACCTGACGCTGCATGGTGTCAGCGAACCCTATCGCATGCTAACTTCGCGCGCAGAGTACCGGCTGCGGCTTCGCGCGAACAATGCGTCGACACGCCTCACACCGGTCGGTCTTGAAGTAGGCTGTATCGGCGAAAAACGAGCCGACTGGTTCAAAAAGCGGCAAGACGACCGTTCCACGTGGAACATTGCGCTGGATGAACATGTCGGCGCGGCTGACCTGATCGCCATCGGCGTTCCGATGAGGCGCGACAAAGGCAAGCGGTCTTTGCGGGAATGGCTTACCCATTCCGAAGTGGAGCTCATCGCAATCGCCCCACTGTTGCATAATGGTCTGGATACCCAGACTGACTTGGCTGAGGAACTCGCGGAGGACGCCGCTTATGCGCCGTATCTCGCTCGCCAGGACGCGGAGCTGCGCGATCTTCGTATGAGCGACGACATTCCGCTTGGTCAGTCCTTCCCTTATGCCGACATTCCCGGGCTATCCAATGAGATGGTCGAGCGTCTTTCGGTCTGCCGTCCGCGCAATCTGGCAGAAGCAGGGCGTGTGCGGGGAGTCACACCGGCAGCACTCGCTGCACTGCTGGTGTTTGCAAAGCGTCGCTTGGCAGCATGATAGGCAGCGAAACTGATGCCCAGGCGTGGTGCGCCAGGCACTGCGATGAGGAAGCGATGCGGCGGCTCGAAGAATTCGTTGCGCTTTTGGCGGCTGAAAACGCGAGGCAGAATCTGATTTCGGCGAAAAGTCTCGTCAAGGTATGGCAAAGACACATTGCAGATAGTTTCCAACTAAGCTGCCATGTTCCAAATGAACAACATGGCCCATGGCTCGACCTTGGCAGTGGACCGGGCCTTCCTGGCCTGATCTCTGCAATTGCTCGACAAGAGAACAAACACATTCTGGTCGAGTCGCGCCGCAAACGGCATGAATGGCTCGAGCATGTAGTATCCCAGCTTGGCCTCACCAATGTTGACGTAAAGGGAGAGCGACTTGAGAATGTCAAGCGTGTGGACGCAGGTGTAATCACTGCGCGTGCCTTTGCTCCGCTCGGCAGACTTCTGAACTTATCCGCCCGCTTTTCCACACGCTCCACCATCTGGCTCTTGCCCAAAGGGCGCTCTGCGGCGCAGGAACTGGCGGAGCAATCCAACGCGGTGCGCGCAATGTTTCACGTGGAACAATCGCTAACCGATCCGGAAGCGAGTATTCTCGTCGGCAGAGGGAGGCCACCGCGCCCATGATCGTTATCGCCATCGCCAACCAGAAGGGAGGTGTGGGCAAGACCACATCCGCCATCAATATCGCAACCGCAATGGCAGCGAGTGGCTGGCGCACGCTCCTCGTCGATCTCGATCCTCAAGGCAATGCATCGACCGGGATAGGGTTGGGCGCGGCGCAGCGCGATTTTTCGAGTTATGACGTGTTGGTTGACGGAATGTCGATTTCTAATTGCGTCGTGCGCTCGAACGTCCCGGGTCTCGACCTGTTGCCCGCGACGGTCGATCTCAGCGGTGCGGAGGTCGAACTGGTCGGCGTCGAGAACCGTACCGACCGCTTACGCGATGCGTTCTCCACGCATAACGGGCACGATATCTGCTTCATCGACTGTCCGCCGTCGCTCGGCCTGTTGACGCTGAACGCACTTTGCGCCGCCGATACGCTGCTCGTGCCGCTGCAGTGCGAATTTTTCGCGCTGGAGGGCCTGAGCCAGCTCCTGCAGACGGTCGAGCAGGTGCAGCAGCGGCTCAATCCCGATCTCGGTATCGTCGGCGTGGCATTGACTATGTTCGATCGGCGCAACCGCTTGACCGACCAAGTCGCGGATGATGTTCGCGAATGCCTGGGCGATCTCGTGTTTGAGAGCGTCATTCCGCGCAATGTCCGCTTGTCCGAAGCGCCAAGTCACGGACTGCCTGCGCTGGTTTACGATCACTCCTGCATGGGCAGCAAAGCCTATATGGCCTTGGCACGCGAATTGATCGGGCGGCTTCCCGCTCAAAAGGAGGCCGCATGACCGATAACAGCGACACGACCACCACTGCCAAGGCTCCGGCAAATCGCCGTAAGCTGGGCAAGGGGCTGGGCGCCTTGCTTGGCGAGACGCGCCGCGAAGAACCGCTGACTGCGCCGCGCACCGCTGGTGACGAAGGCTCACCCGAAGACGGGCTGGCCATGGTCGCTGTCGCCGATATCGAGCCGCACCCGGACCAACCGCGCCGCCATTTCGACGACGACGCGCTCGCGGAGCTCGCTGCCTCTATCGCGGCGCGCGGGGTGATCCAGCCGGTTATCGTCCGCCCATTGGAGCGCGGCCGTTATCAGCTAGTCGCGGGCGAGCGCCGCTGGCGCGCTTCGCAGAAAGCGCAACTCCATGAAATTCCTGCCATAATTCGCGATCTTGAGGAGCGCGATGTGATGGCTCTCGCGCTTATCGAGAATATCCAGCGCGAGGATCTGAACCCGATCGAGGAAGCACGCGCCTATCAACGGCTGTCCGACGACGAAGACATGACGCAGGCCGAGATAGCGGGCTTGGTCGACAAGTCGCGCAGCCATGTGGCGAATCTCCTGCGTCTGCTGGCCCTGCCGACGAAAGTGCTCGACCATCTCGAGCTCGGTCGGCTCGACATGGGACATGGCCGTGCGCTTATCGGGCTCGACAATGCCGAGGCGTTGGCAGACGAGGCGGTCGCCAGGGGTCTATCCGTGCGCGAGGTCGAAAAGCTGGCGCGTAAGGCCAAGGGCGGCGATGGCCCGACCCGCCGCCAGGCCCGCCCGCCGCGCGATCCGGCGCAGGACGCGGACATTGCCGCAGTCGAGAACCATCTCGAGGAGTTTCTCGGCTTGCCGGTCAAAATTGCGACCGATGCCGATCCGCGATCCGGCGCGGTGACCGTGCGGTTCCGCACGCTGGATCAGCTAGACCTTATTTGCCAAAGACTTACAGGCGGCGGCATTTAACACCGCGTGCCCGCAGATCGAAGGTCAGTCGGCACGCTGGCGCTTGCCCCGCGGGACCGGAGCGGGCGTCTGGCGGTGGATTACGCGGCGTGCGCGATGCGGGCGCGGGGCGGGTGCTTCGATGTCGACCCATTCCTCTGTGACAACCTCGCGGCAGACATTGCATTGCTCGCCTTGCCGGTGGTGGTGGCCGCGCCGCGCGCTGGATGCCGGAACCATCGCCACGCGCTGGCCATAGGCGAACTCGCCCCCGCCCAGTTCATGACGACGCAGATAGGCCTCGCAATAGCGCGCAGCCCACAATTCGTTGCGGCTGAAGCGGCCATCTCCGTCGCCGTCCAGCACCGAACCGATCGCCGCCCCGGCGACGCCGCCAACGCCCGCGCCGATGACAGTGCCAAGCAACCGGTCGCCAGCGCCGATGCGGTTGCCAGCAATGCCACCCGCAACAGCACCCAGCAGGCCGCCGACCAGCGCGCCGTTATCATCGTCGTAGTCGCCGTAATCGTCGTAATAGCCGCCGCCGTCGGCCATCAGGTACTGGCAGTCCATCAGCCACTGGTTCCGCTCGGCACGGGTATAGGCAAGGCGCGGGCCGCGATGGCCGCCTCGATGATGCTCGCGCCAGCCATGTTCGTCATGCGAAAGCATACGGCCATCTTCGCTGACGAAGCGATGTTCGCCGATAAAGACCCCGCGGTACGCTGCGTCTACCGCGCGACCTTCGGCATCGGTGTAGGTGCCGGTCCACTCACCGTGCCAGGTGTTCTCGTCTTCCCAAGCGCCTTCCCATTCGCCCTCGTACAGGCCCGCATAGCGATCGTCGTATACCGTGCCTTCTACCGGTTCGAGTGCCGGGACGTGGTCAGCGTGATGCTGCGCGGCAACCGGAGCGGCGATGCCGAGCGACAATGCACTGACGACAAGAAGGGCGGGGCGGTTCGGCATCGCGGGATTTCCCTCATATGAAGATGGGCGGGAGGCCCAGTTAACTCCATATTTACCCTCGAAACGCGCGGAGAACCAAGATGCGCGGGCGTGCTGTCCCGTTACGGGTCAATTTGAGCAGGCCGCGGTGTCAGATGCGGTCGGCGAGAAGCCTGGCGAGAGACTCGATCCCTGCGCGATCCTCTTCGTCAAAGCGGGCGAGGCTGGGACTGTCGAGATCGATCACCGCGACTACCGCACCATCGCGCATCACCGGCACCACCAGCTCGGACCGGCTCACCGGGTCGCAGGCGATGTGGCCCGGAAAAGCGTGGACGTCCTCGACAAGCTGCGTCTCGCCTCTTGCCGCCGCGCCGCACACGCCGACGCCCACCGGGATGCGGATGCACGCGGGGCGACCGACGAACGGGCCGAGGACCAGCTCGCCATCCACCATCCGGTAAAATCCCGACCAGTTGCAATCCGGCATGAACTCGCCGAGCAGCGCCGCGACATTGGCCATGTTCGCCACCGCGTCAGGCTCGCCCGTGGTCACCGCGTCGGCCGCTTCTAGCAGGGCAGCGTAGATTTCGGGCTTCGTGGCACCGGGCGCGGGGGCGAAATCGAACATGCGCGGCCCCTAGCGCGCGAAACCGTTGCCGCCTAGCCTCGCCTCGCTTACCAAGGCTGTCATGTCCCTTCTCAAGAAAATCGGCATCGGCCTTCTCGTCTTCCTGCTTGTCGCGGGCATTCTTCTGTGGTGGCTGACGCGTCCGGTCACCGCGAACTACACACTCGACGAGACGAGCGGCACCGATCCCATTCTCGCCGCGCCCGATGCGCAGACCATTCCCACCGTCGGTATCGCCGAGCCGGTCGGCTGGGAGACGGGCGAGCTGCCTACCGCGGCGGAGGGGCTTGCGGTCAATCGCTTCGCCGAGGGGCTGGACAGCCCGCGCGTTATCTACACCCTGCCCAATGGCGATGTGCTGGTCACACTCACCAAGGCTCCTCCGCGCGAGGTGGCGGGCGGCTGGCTGCAGAACGCCGTCGCCAAGTTCCTTTTCCGCAAGGCGGGGGCCGGCGGACCATCAGCCAACGAGCTCATCCTTCTGCGCGATCGGGACCAGGACGGCTCAGCGGACCAGCAGCTTGTCATCCGCGAGGCCGGTCTCGATTCGCCGTCGGGCATCGCCTGGGCGGACGGGACGCTCTACATCGCCAACCACGACGAGGTGCTGCGTTTCGATTACGAGCTCGGTAGCGACGCAGTAACGGGTGAGGCGGAGAAGATTGCAGACCTGCCTGCCGCGGGCAATCACTGGATGCGCAACATCATCCTCTCTCCCGACGCAACGCGGCTTTATGTCGCGGTCGGCTCAGCGTCGAATATCGGCGAGGGCGGGATGGATATCGAGGAAGGCCGCGCAGCGATCCACGAGATCAATCTCGAAAACGGCAGAATGCGCATCTTCGCCAACGGCCTGCGCAATCCCAACGGCCTCGCGTTCAACCCATGGACCGGCGAGCTGTGGACCACGGTGAACGAGCGCGACATGCTCGGCAGCGACCTGGTGCCCGATTACATGAGCAATGTGCCCATCGGCGTGCATTACGGCTGGCCATGGGTCTATTGGAACGACGTGATCGACGAGCGGGTGGAGGCGCCGATGCCGCGCTTCCTTACCGAATACACCCGCACCCCCCAATATGCGCTGGGCGCGCACGCGGCGGCGCTGGGCATGGTCTTCACCGAGGAAGGCAGCACAATGGGCGAGCGGTTCGGGCAAGGCGCCTTCATCGCGCGGCACGGATCGTGGAATCGCTCCCCGCCCGATGGCTACGACGTGGTGTTCGTCGAGTTCGACGATCGCGGCAACCCGGTGGGCAAGCCGGTGCGCGTGCTCGAAAGTTTCCTGCGCGACGGGGACAGCACTCGCGGGCGGCCGACCTGGGTCGAGTGGGACCGCACCGGCGCGCTGCTGGTGAGCGACGATACCGCGGGCATCATCTGGCGCGTGACTGCACCGGGAGCGACGCCGGCCACCGCGATCGAACGTAATGCCGGCGAGCGCTTGGCGCCGCAGCGCCAGCTCGAAGGCGATCCGCGTCGCCGTTTGCAGGAGGCGTTCGAAGAGGGTGCCATCCGACCCGAAGACATCATGTAGCTAGAGTCGTCGGCCTGTGCGGCCCGCAATCTCGGCAATGAAATGCCAGGCGACGCGGCCCGAGCGCGCGCCGCGCCGCTTTGCCCATTCGAGCGCCTCGGCCTCCTCGAACTCGAACCCGTAATGCTCGGCATAGCCGCGCACGATGGCGAGGTAGTCGTCCTGCGATGCGTTGTGGAAACCAAGGATGAGGCCGAAACGGTCGGCCAGCGCGAGCTGGTCGTCCACCGCGTCGCGCGGGTTCAGCGGGTCATCCTGCTCGCGCGCTTGACGGGGTTGGATTGCACGGCGGTTAGAGGTGACAGCGAGGCGGATATTGGCGGGGCGCGTTTCGACACCTCCGTCGAGCCAGCTGCGCAAATGGCGGGGCGTGACCGCATCGCTTTCCGCGAAGCCTAGATCGTCGACGAAGACGAGGAAGGGCCGGTCGACCTTCGCGAGCAATGCAAAAAGAGAGGGCAAGGATGCGACCACATCGCTCGCCACCTGCACCAGCGCCACCCCCGCATCGCGTGCGGCGGTACGGATAAGCGCGGACTTGCCCATGCCGCGTGCGCCCCAAAGCAGCATGTCGTGCGCTGCGTGTCCGTGGGCGAGGCGGTCGACGTTACCGACTACCGCTTCCTTTTGCCGCTCGATCCCGCGCAGCAAGCCCCGCTCCGGAGCGTCGATCCGCTCGACCGCCCGCGCTGCCTTCCCGTTCCAGACATAGGCCGGAGCGTCCAGCCAGTCCGTCGCAGCCTCGTTCGGCGGCGCAAGCCGCTCAAGCGCGGTGGCCATTCGGGCGAGCAGTTCGGCTTGGTCTTCCATCGCCGCTTTCCCTATAGCCGCGCACGATGGGCAACAAGGCAGGCATCATGACGCCCGATGCAGCGGGCATTGCGAAGGCGGCGCGCATCCTGCGCAACGACGGCCTCGTCGCGCTGCCGACCGAGACCGTTTACGGCCTTGCCGCACTGGCCAATAGTGCGGAGGCCGTAGCGAAAATCTATCGCACGAAGGGTCGCCCGGATTTCAATCCGCTGATCGTGCATGTCTCCTCGCTAGCCATGGCCGAGCGGATCGCCGTGTTCGACGAGCGCGCCCGCGATCTCGCCGCGCGTTACTGGCCCGGACCGCTGACGCTGGTGCTTCCCCTACGCGAAGATGCGGCAATTGCGCCCGCCGTCACTGCGGGGCTGCCGACGATAGCCTTGCGCCAGCCTGCGCATCCGGTCGCCCGCGCGGTGCTGGAGGCGCTCGACCTGCCGCTCGCCGCGCCTTCGGCCAATCGCAGCAACGCCATCAGCCCGACCAGCGCCGCGCATGTGCAGGCCTCGTTCGGCGATGCCGCTCCGGTGCTCGACGGCGGGCTGTGCGCAGCAGGTTTGGAATCGACCATCATCGCGTTGCGCCCTGACGGTGGCTGGCACCTGCTGCGTCCCGGCCCGATCCCGCGCGAGGAATTGGAATTAGCGCTCGGTGCAGAAGAGAAGTTGCGCGGCGCAACTGTCGAAGCGCCGGGACAGCTCACGAAGCATTATTCGCCGGGAAAGCCGCTCCGGCTTGATGCCACCGAGCGCGACCAGGACACTTTCCTCATCGGTTTCGGACAAACCGCAGGCGATGCAAGCCTTTCTTGCAGCGGCGATCTCGCCGAAGCGGCTGCGCGGCTCTACGAGTGCCTGCATCTCGCTGCCGCTTCGGCGAAACCGTGCATCGCCGTCGCGCCGATCCCGGGCGAAGGGATCGGCGCAGCGATCAATGATCGCTTGCGCCGAGCGGCTGCCTAGCTTTCAGGCTCAACCGGGATCGTCGGCAATAGCGCGTCGATCTGGCGCTCCAGCTCCACGGCCCGCCGACAGGCGCGGTCGCTTCCGTTCAGGCAATCTTCGCGCGCATCCTCGCAATCGCGGTGCAATTTGCCAAGCCGCTCCTCGCGCCGCCGTATCTCGCGGCCACGCTCGCGGTCCGCTTCGTCCTGGCTCACTGTCGCCCAGTCTGCGACCTTGCTCACGGCCTTCACCGGCGCGGTAGCGGCATCGACCAGCGTGCCGCACCCGCCGAGCGTGAGCGGTATCGACAACAAGACCAAGCTCCGGCGCATCGCGTCACTCCCACAGACGAAAGGCCGACGGCGCGAACCGTCGGCCCTTGCCTGAACCGCCGTGCATGACGGGACGCTTAATCGCCGCGTTTCAGGGTTCGTCGTCCTCGCAGATCAGGCGGCCCGAGCCGACCGTGCTCTGCGTGCATTCGGCAGTGCCGCGCACCCGCACATCGCCCGATCCGCCGATATTGGCGTTGACTCGTCCGTTGGACGCAAAGCGGGCGCTGCCCGATCCGCCGATACTGACCTCTGCGTTTTCGGCATAGAGTTGGGCGAGGTCAGCGATACCGCTGCCGCCGATGCTGATGTCGAGCCGTTCGACGCGGCCTCTGGCCGTCGCGCTGCCCGATCCGCCGATCACGACGTCGAGCCGATCGCTCTCGACGCTGGCGACCTCGGCCCGGCCCGAACCGCCGACCGCGATATCCGCCTCGCCGTGCAAGCGGTCGGCCTTGATCCGTCCGGAGCCGCCGATGGCGATGCTGGAAACCGCGGGCAGGGTGATGTTGATGGTTGCCACATCACCTTTGCCGCTGTTGCCTCTGGCGCGACCGATGCCGAGCATGCCGTCGGCGAGAGCAAAGCGCATCCTGTCTGCCGCTTCATCGGTGCCGTCGACATCGATAGCGAAGTCGTCCCCCGTGGTGACGATGACGATATCCGGCCCGCCCAGCGCTACGCCGGTCGGCGGCGTGCCGGTTATGTCGAGATCGGAAAGCGGGACGCCGTCCTCGCCGTTGAACTTGACGTCCATCCCGTCGCAGCCCGTCAGCGCGGTCGCCGCCGCCATCGCGACGAACGGCCCGACGGCCTTCAGAAGCTTTTCGAAACGCATCCCATACCTCCTTATTGTGTATTGCAATGGTAATACACGAAACCGCGGATCGCAATGTCGCCGGTCGAGCCGCAGCGCGCCTTCACCGAAAGCCCTCACGAAAAAGGGGCCGCCCGCGCAGCGCGGACGGCCCCTTTGAAACCTCGAAGCGCGCTCAGGCGTCTTCGTTGTTCTCGTAATATTGCGGAGCGTGCTCTTTCAGCACGTCGAGGATCTTTTGCAGCGCCGTGGCTTCGTCGGTCTTCTCCATCGCCGCCAGCTCACGCGCAAGGCGGGACGAGGCCGCTTCGAAAATCTGCCGCTCGGAATAACTCTGCTCAGGCTGGTCTTCCGGGCGAAACAGGTCGCGCGTCACTTCGGCGATCAGGACGATTTCGCCCGAATTGATCTTCGCTTCGTATTCCTGCGCGCGTCGGCTCCACATGGTGCGCTTCACCTTGGGCTTGCCCTTCAGCGTCTCCATCGCTTCCTTCAGCGTCTTGTCGCTGGAAAGCTTGCGCATGCCGATGCTCTCGACCTTGTTGGTCGGCACACGGAGCGTCATGCGCTCCTTTTCGAAGCGCAGGACATACAGCTCCAGCTGCATGCCGGCGATTTCCTCGTTCTGAAGTTCGATCACACGGCCTACGCCGTGCTTGGGGTAGACGACGTAATCGCCGACTTCGAAAGCGGTCGCATTCGCGGCCATATGGTAATCCTTTCTAACGCTGGACCCGTATTTTTTCGTGACAGGAATGCCCCTCCGCCGAAGCGAACGCAGAATGTCGTAACTTTGCGAGAAGCGGGGACCTGCCTTCCTATCCGCCTGCGCCCCCGGACAAAGGGTGTGCAGTTGCGAAATGATATAACAGATTCGTGACAGGATTTCCAGTCGGTTGCGCGGCGCAACTATTGTGCCGACCCTATCCGGGATCAGCAGCGGCGACTTCGGCTCCGAACAGGATGACGTAAGCGACCAGCCATAACCAAGTCAGCAGCACGACGACTGCGCCCAGCGAGCCGTAGGTCGCGTTGTAATCGGCGAAATTGGAGACGTAATAGTCGAACAGCGCGGTCAGGCCGAGAATGGCCAGCCCGGCGAAGATCGCACCCGGCATGATGCGTCGCCAGCCCGGAGTTATCTCATACGGTGCGCGGCGGTACAGCACTGCCGTTCCGCCTACCGCTGCCCCGGCCAGCACGGCGTAGCCGGCGATCTGGCCGATTATGGCGGTGCTGCCCGATATGTCCGGCAGCAGCGCCACCAGCGCTTCCGACACGCCCATCGCCGCCACGGTCAGCCCAATGCCGAAGATGCCGCCCAGCGTGATGACGAGCGCCAGCAGGTTGGCGCGCAGAAAGCCGCGCTGCGCATCGTCTCCGAACGCGAGCGCCACAGCGCGCACCAGCGACCCGGCAGCATTGCGCGCGCCAAACAGCGCCAGCGCAATGGCGATGACAAGGCCCAGCCCCTTCGCGCTGCCCGACGTCTCGACGATGGACTGTAACTGCCCGCCGACGATCTGCGCCGCTGCGGCAGGCAGCTGACGCGAGAGTTCGGCGATGTGTTCTGCCACGGTGCGCGGATCGACCAGCAGCCCGTATCCCAGCACCGCCGCACCAAGCAGCGGGACGAGCGCGAGGAAAGTGTAGTACGCCACGCCCGCCGCGAGAATATCGCCCCGATCCTCGCCCAGCCGGGTATATGCGCGTTTCAACCTGCTCAGCATGTCTCGTCAAACCGCGCGGGCCGCCGGAGCGTTCCGGTCAGTCGCCCTCGCCGGGGTCTTCGGAGAAGTATTTTTCGAACTTGTCCTCTTCGCCCTTGTGTTCGTCGGCGTCGGCGGGGGGTTCTTTCTTTTCGGTGATGTTCGGCCATTCGGCGGAGAATTTCGTGTTAAGCTCCAGCCACTTTTCCTGACCGTCTTCGGTATCGGGCAGGATCGCCTCTGCCGGGCATTCGGGTTCGCACACGCCGCAATCGATGCATTCGGACGGATTGATGACGAGCATGTTCTCGCCTTCGTAAAAGCAGTCGACCGGGCACACCTCGACGCAATCGGTATATTTGCATTTGATGCACGCGTCGGTGACGACATAGGTCATGGTGGGCTATCCCCTGTTGAACGGTTTGCCGGTCCTATGGCGAATGAAATGCGCGGGTCAAGCATCGGGTCGGCCATCAGGTCCGCTGGTGGGCGCCAGATCGACATAGTGACCTTGCGCTTCGCTTGCCGGGCCGCGCCTGTCCGGCAAAGTGTCGACGCGGAGGACGCGGACGGAGTTGCCGATGGGCAGGGTGAGGACGTCGCCGGGCGCGACCGGGTGGTCATGGTCCTCCACCCGCACACCGTTGCACCTGATGTGGCCTGCATCGACCCATTTCTGGCCTTTGCTCCGGCTTTTCGCGAAGCGCAGGCGGCAGAGCAGCAGGTCGATCCGCATTCAACCCTTCAGCAGGTCCGCCAGCCCGGCCAGCGCTTTGCCGGTCGCAGGCTGGTTTACCGGCGGGCGCTTGTCCTGCGGCGGCCCTTTGCGTTGTCCCTTCGAAGTTTTGCCCTTGCCCGGGCCTCGATGCTGGCGCGGCGGGCGAGAGGGTTTTGTATCCTTGCGCGGCGGACGCCAGCTCCACCGCAGTGGCTGCGGCGGGCCGTATGCTCCCTCGGCCAGCTCCTCCGCCTTGCCCGGGCGGAAGCCGGCATCGCGCATCAGGCTGCGGAAATTGTCCTCGGCGAGGCCCATGCTTGTCGCCAATGCACCATCGACCGGAAAGTCTCGTGAACGGCCATGTGCCTGCGCCTTGGCCCGGTGCTCATGCGCGGCGCGGAACAGCTTTTCGGCCATGTCGATACGGATCGCCTGCTTCCCGGCGCGGCGGTAACCGGCGGGAACCTGCTTGTCGCCCTCGATCACCGCTTCCATCCCCTCGTTGAGCGGTCGCGAATCGACGCCGAGGGCCTTCAACAAAGCGCGCGGGGCAGGCTTGAGCAGAGCAGGCACGTAAACGTCCGTCGAGCCGATCTGCACACCCAGCTTGCGCAGTAGCGGGCGCTTCTCTTTCGGCACATGCGCCAGCCCGGCATCCTCGCGCCGTACGGTACCGTTGCGATCCGCCAGCGTCAGCAGCAACGCGCGCACTTCGCTGCCGGCTTCGGGGTCTTCTGCCGCATCCTCCAGCGCGCGCAGAGGCGCGAGCGGCGCGAGCTTTTGGGCGAGCCAAAGTTCCAGCGCTTCGAGCAAGCGCGCCTTTTGCGCCGGATCGAGCTGCCCGAGTTCCTTCGCCATGACAATGCGCGGGCTGGCGGCACGCCTGGTCTTTTCCAGCGCCGCTATGCGCTGCTCGCCCCGCATCAGCGCGCCATCGGCAATGGCAAGCTCGCCCAGCTCATCCCCTACCAGCTTCTGCGCCTTCGCCGCGAGGAGCGCAGGCATGTGCTTTTCCGCCGCCGCCAGCATCAGCTTTCGATCTTCGTGACTCGCCTCGGCATCGACCACGAAGCGGAAGCCTTCGAGATGGCCGATCGGCTGGCCTTCCACGGTCACGCGGTCGTCATTGTCCAGTTTGACTTGCAACAGTCCTGCATCCTTTCCCATGCCGCGCATCAATACAGCGGTACGGCGATTCACGAAACGCTCGGTGAGTTTCTGGTGCAGTGCATCCGACAGCTTCGCTTCCGCTGCTCGGGCGCGGGCCGCCATCTCGTCGCGCGCCAGCACCCAGTCGGGCCGCTGGCAGATATAGGCCCAGCTGCGAATTGCGGCGAGACGCCCCTGCAAGGTGTCGATGTCGCCTGCGATAGTGTCGAGGTCGGAAATGCGCGCCGCCACATAGTCCGCACCGATGTGCCCGCCCCGAAGATCGCTCCACAGCCGCCCTACGAAGCGCGCATGATTGTCCGCGCCGAGCGAGCGGAAATCGGGCAGCTGGCAGGTTTCCCAGAAACGCCTGACTCGCTCCGGCGTGGTCAGGCCGTCGACGATATCGTCCTGCTCGGCCAGCCGCCTAAGGACGGCGAGGTCGATAGCCTCCGGCGCGGCGGTCAACTGCTCCTCGTGCGGTTTAGCTTCGAGATCGCGGACGAGCGAGTCGATGCTGTCGCAGCACGGCTCCGGATTGCGCCAGTACAGCTTGGTTATCGGCGCGAACCGGTGCTCCTCGATCGCGTAGACCTCCTCCTCGGTCAGTTCGAGCGGACGCCCTCGCTGTCCTTGCGCGCCCGAGAGCGTGCCAAACGTCCCGTCGGTCTGGTGCCGACCCGCACGCCCGGCGATCTGGGCCATCTCATACGGATGGAGCCGCCGCTGACGCACGCCGTCGAACTTGGAAAGGCCTGCAAAGGCGACGTGCCGCACGTCGAGGTTGAGACCCATGCCGATGGCGTCGGTGGCGACGATGTAATCGACCTCGCCCGACTGGAACAACTCGACCTGCCGGTTGCGCGTCTGCGGGCTGAGCGCGCCCATGACCACTGCCGCCCCGCCGCGGAACCGGCGCAGCAGCTCGGCAACCTGGTACACCTGCTCGACCGAAAAGGCGACGATGGCGGAGCGCGGGGGCAAGCGGCTGAGCTTGGTCGATCCGGCATGGCTGAGCGTCGAGAAGCGCGGTCGCTCCTCAACTTCTGCACTCGGGAGCATGGCACGCACGATGGGTTCGAGCGTGGCGGAGCCCAGAAGCATCGTCTCTTCCCGTCCGCGCGCATTCAGCAGCCGGTCGGTAAAGATATGCCCGCGCTCGCGATCTGCCGCCAGCTGCGCCTCGTCCAGCGCGACAAACGCCCTCCCGCCCCCGTCGCGCGGCATGGCCTCGGCAGTGCAGAGGAAGTAGCGCGCGTTGGCCGGTTCGATCCGCTCCTCGCCTGTGATTAGCGCAACCGAGGCTTCGCCCTTCATCGCGCAGACCTTGTCGTAGACTTCGCGCGCCAGCAGTCGCAACGGGAAGCCGATGACCCCCGAGGAATGGCCGCACATCCGCTCGATGGCGAGATGGGTCTTGCCGGTATTGGTCGGGCCGAGAACGGCGCGGATCCGGCTGTCTTGCGGGGAACGGTTCACGATAGGCGAATCAATGGCGATTGGCGGGCGCATGCGCAACCGGTTCACGGCTCGCCGCTCGGGGGACTCGGCTCGTCGCCGTTAAGGGCAAATTTACTTTGAGTAGGCAGGATTTCGCGCAAACACGCCGGTGACGGGCAGGGTCGCACCCTCTTCGTCGTCCAGCGTATGGCGCAGGACCGCTTTGGAGGGCGTATTGTTCAAGGACCGCGAAAGCGACGGGGCGGCTTTGCCGGACGGGGATTACCCGCCCGCCGACCTTGCGCACGCGCAGGTGCTCGATACGCCCGCGACCCGCATACGCATCGCCCGCGATAAAGGTGGCTATGCCGAATGGCGCGCGCGTGCCTCCGCCCGGCTTGCCGCGTTGGATCTCGCGCCCGATCTCGCCCGCGACATCGGCTCTCGCCGCTGGCTGCGCGGAGTGGCGACGCTTGTCGGGTTAACCGCGCTTTCGGTCGCTGCCTGGCCCGGCTTCTCGCCGGTCGAGGCCGCACCGGCCATGCGCATCGATGACAGCGTGCGCGACGAATTTCGCAGCCAGATGATCATGCCGCTGGCGCTGGGCGCAGACAGCGGTCGCCGCATGGGCGCGACCTTTGCCGTTTCCGAACTTGCACGCGCGCCGGAGCGACCACAGATCGACATGGTTGCGACACTGACGCAGGGCGACGGGTTCGACCGTATGCTCCGCCGCGCGGGTGTTAGCTCAGAGGAAGCGACCGTCATCGCCGGCATGATCGCAAGCGCGGTGCCTGTCGATCAGGTCGAGCCGGGGACGCAGGTCGACATCACGCTCGGCCGCCGCCTTGCCCCCGATGCGCCTCGTCCCCTGGAGTCGCTCAGCTTCCGCGCGCGATTCGATTTGCAGCTGTCGGTCGAGCGCCGCGACGGGCGGCTAGTGCTCGCTCCGCGGCCAATCAAGGTGGATGCGACCCCGCTCCGCGTTCGCGGCACGGTCGGTAACAGTCTGTACCGCTCCGCCCGCGCCGTGGGTGCGCCGCCCAGTGCTGTGCAGGAATATCTTCGCACGCTCGGCACCGAGCTCAATCTCGACCGCGATGTAAGCGCGGGCGACAAATTCGACATGATCATCGATTATCGCCGCGCCGCCACCGGTGAAGTCGAAGTCGGCGATTTGCTCTACGCCGCGCTCATCCGCGAGGACCGGCCGCGACTGCAACTGATGCGTTTCGGGCGCGAGGGGCGCTTCTACGATGCTGCGGGCGAAGGCACGATGCGCGAAGGGCTGATCGCGCCGGTGCCGGGGGCCATCTCTTCGCGCTATGGCATGCGTCGCCATCCGATCCTCGGCTATCGCCGGATGCATTCGGGCGTCGATTTCCGCGGGCGCAGCGGGACGCCGATCTACGCCGCGACCGACGGGACGGTGAACTATTCCGGGCGCAATGGCGGCTACGGCAATTTCGTGCGCATCCGCCATGCAGGCGGACTTTCGACCGGTTACGCGCATATGAGCCGCATCGCGGTGCGCAACGGGCAGAGCGTCGAGCGAGGTCAGGTAATCGGCTATGTCGGCTCGACCGGCCTCTCCACGGGGCCGCACCTGCATTACGAAATGTACCGGAACGGCCAGAAGATCGACCCGCTGAGCGTGCGCTACGTCACCCGCGCGCAGCTTTCGGGCAGCCAGCTGGCGAATTTCCGCGAACAGCTGCTTCGTTTGCAGATGGTTGAGGCGGGCGCCGCTCTGGCCTCGCTCGCCCCCGATCCCGCGGCCACGGCAGAGCCCATGCGTGAGATCGACCGCATCGAAAACCGCCAGCAGGTCGACTGACGCTGCCCGCATTGCCCGACCGCGCAAATTCCGGCAGAGGCCGCGCATGAGCCGTTCCTATCCCAACACCCGCCTCCGCCGCAGCCGCGCTCACGGGTGGAGCCGGGCGATGGTGCGCGAGACGGTGATGACCCCGGCGGATCTGATCTGGCCGCTCTTCGTCACAGATGGCAGCGGGGTGGAGGACCCGGTGGCGAGCCTGCCCGGCGTGTTCCGCTGGTCAGTCGACGGGATCGCGAAACGGGCGAGGGAAGCGGTCGAGCTGGGCATCCCCTGCATCGCGCTTTTCCCCAACACGCCAGCCGACAAACGCAGCGCGGACGGCGCGGAAGCGTTCAACCCCGACAACCTTATGTGTCGCGCGATCAAGGCGGTAAAGGATGCAGTCGGCAACGATCTCGGCGTGCTGACCGATGTCGCTCTCGATCCCTACACCTCGCACGGGCAGGACGGGCTGATCGACGATGCGGGCTACGTCGTGAACGACGACACCGTCGCAGTGCTGGTGGACCAGGCGGTGAATCAGACCGATGCGGGCGCGGATATTGTCGCCCCGTCGGACATGATGGACGGCCGCGTGCGGGCGATCCGGATGGCGCTTGAGATGGCGGGCCATCACAACACGCAGATCATGGCTTACGCCGCCAAATACGCCTCCGCCTTTTACGGCCCGTTCCGCGATGCGGTGGGCAGCGCGGGGCTGTTGAAAGGTGACAAGAAAACCTACCAGATGGACCCTGCCAATGGCGATGAGGCGATGGCCGAGATCGCACTCGACATCGCCGAAGGCGCGGACAGCGTGATGGTGAAGCCCGGCCTCGCCTATCTCGACATCGTCTGGCGCGCGAAGCGGCGTTTCGACGTGCCCGTCTACGCCTATCAGGTCAGCGGCGAATATGCGCTGGTCGAAGCGGGCGCAGCTGCGGGTGTGGGCGATCGCGATGCGCTGCTGATGGAGAAGCTGCTGTCTTTCAAGCGTGCCGGGTGCAGCGGCGTGCTGACCTATCACGCGCCGGTTGCAGCGCGACTGCTGAATGGTTGACGGGCTGTTGCAGACCGAGCGGCTCGACCTGCGCCCGCCCGTGGCGGAGGATATCGGCTTCGTGCTCGAGCGGATGAACACGCCTGCAATCATCCGTTTTCTGGGTGGTGAAGCCTTGTCCGAGGCGAAGGTGCGCGAGAATCATGCTTCAGATATCGCAGCCTTTGCGAAAGGCGAATGGCGACGATGGATGATCGTCCTGCGTGCGACAGGCGAGCGTGTCGGGCGTTGTGCCTTGCTCAAGCTACGAAGCGAGGCTGCTCCGGCGCAGCTGCAAGGCAAGCCCGAGATCGGTTGGACGCTGGCCGAACCCTATTGGGGCAAGGGCTATGCCAGCGAAGCGGCGCGCGTCGTGTTGCGCTTCGCTTTCGACACGCTCGGCCTTCCCGAAGTCTTCGCGCAGACCAGCGACTCCAACCAGCCTTCGACGCGCCTGATCAAGCGCCTCGGCTTCGCCGCGCGGCCCGAACTCGGCTTTGACGACCCCGACTACCCGCCACGCGACAATCCCACGACCGTCTGGTCGCTGGAGCGCGCGAAATGGCACGAGCATGTCTGACTTTCGCCACGAAACCGAGCGCCTTGTCCTGCGCGACTGGCTGGCGGAAGACTGGACGCGCTTCTGGGCCGTGACCAACACTTCGAGTGTCATGCGCTGGCTCGGCGGCGTGGCCGACCCGGAGGCTCGCGATTTCGCCCGCGAGCGTCTGGAAGGCTACGCAAGCAGTTTCGGTCACACGCTCTGGGCGCTGGAGCGGAAGGACGATGGCGGCCACCTATCGGGCGAGCTGCTCGGGTTCTGCGGCCTCAAGCGCGCGAATATCGAAGGCACGCCTGTCTTCGATATGCCGGAAATCGGTTGGCGCCTGCGCGAGGATGCATGGGGCCATGGCTATGCCAGGGAAGCTGCCGCCGCCACGCTCAACCTTGCTTTCGGCAGGTTCGGCTATGACGAGGCGATCGCTCTCACCGTCGACGGGAATGCACCGAGCCGGGGCTTGATGAAGCGGCTCGGCATGCGGCGTCGCGAAGAATTCGATTATCACGATGACCGGTTCGGGCCGGACCTCAATCCGACGATAGTCTATTGGATATCCGTCAAGGATTGGGAGAAGGTGGGCTGATGACCGCGCAGGCAGTCAGCGTGCGGCGCTGGCTTTTCACGATCACGATCCTGGCGGGCAGTTTCCTGCTGTTCCTTGTGCAGCCGATGGTCGCGCGCATGGCGCTACCGCGGCTAGGCGGCGCACCAAATGTCTGGAACAGCGCTATGCTGGTGTACCAGGGACTGCTGCTGGGCGGTTATGCCTATGCCCATGCCATCGGTCGGCTGAGCCTCGCGCGGCAGGGCATGGTGCATCTCGCCGTTCTGCTGCTGGGCGGACTGACACTGCCGCTCGCGCTCGCCGAGATCGCCCTGCCCGCGCCGGGCTGGGAAGCGCTGTGGGTGCCGTGGCTGTTCCTGCTAACCGTCGGCCCGGCCTTTTTCGCCATTTCGGCGCAAGCTCCGCTCATCCAGCGCTGGTTCGGCGCGCATCCGCAGGCGGGCAATCCCTATCCGCTTTATGCCGCGAGCAATCTCGGCAGCTTCGCCGGGTTGCTCACCTATCCGCTGCTCGCCGAGCCGCTGCTCTCGATCGGGCAGCAGAGCCTTTACTGGGCGCTCGGCTACGGACTGCTGATCCTTCTGGTCGCAGCGGCGATCTTCGCCCGGCGAGGCATTGCAGACCCCAACGCGCTGCGGCTGGACGAGGAAGCGGGCGAGACAAAGCACCGCTCCGGTTGGCGCACGGTGCTGCTGTGGCTGGCCCTTTCGGCGGTGCCCTCGGGACTCATGCTCTCGACCACTACCTTCCTGACGACCGACATCATGGCCATGCCGCTGCTCTGGGTCATTCCGCTCGGCCTGTATCTGCTCAGCTTCTCCATTGCCTTTGCCGAAAAGCGCGTGATCGCGGGCGTATTCGTGGTCGCCGCACCGCTCGTGCTACTCGTCGGCGGGACGCTCGCGATGTTCGCTGCGGGCCGGGCGGACCTGCTGGCCGCGGTGGCAAGCGTCGCCATGCTCTTCATTGTCGCGGTCGCGCTGCACTCGCGGCTCTACGAAAAGCGTCCGCCTGCTTCCGAATTGACGCGCTTCTATCTCGTCATGTCGGCGGGCGGCGCGCTGGGCGGGCTTTTCACCGCGCTTATCGCGCCGGTCCTGTTCGACTGGACGTGGGAGCATCCGCTGCTGATCCTCGCGGCCGCTGCGCTTGTGCCGCTTGCCCCATGGAAGCGCTTCGTCGGCGACCGCTTTTCCAACCCGCGCATTGTGTTCATCATCCTGCTCGGCACGGCGGTGATCGTCTTCAACCTGGCACTGCTGCTTTGGCAGTCGAGCCTTTCGCAATCGCAGCTGAATCCCGGCCAGTGGGCGGCGCTCTGCGGCATCCTTTTGCTCGCTTTGCTTCTCGCGATGCGCCGCTGGGCCTACACGCTGGGCGTTGCGGCGCTGCTCCTGTCGCTTGGCGGGCTGGCGAACTTGCAAACCAGCCTCGAAGGCGAGCGCACGCGCAGCTATTTCGGCATATATTCGCTGCGGGAAGAGCCCGATGGCGACCGCCTGCTAATGCACGGCACCACGATCCACGGTGTGCAGCGTGCGGGAGAACAGGCAGCGACTGAACCGACCGCCTACTACTCGCGCAGTTCGGGCGTCGGGCGCGCGCTGGCGCAGGCCGGCGTGTTGTACGGCCCCAATGCGCGGATCGGCGTGGTCGGTCTCGGTGTCGGCACGCTCGCCTGTTATCGGGAGGAAGGGCAGGACTGGACCTTCTTCGAGATCGACCCAGAAGTGCTTGCCTATTCTGATCGCGGCACCTTTACCTATCTCGAACGCTGCGCGCCGGATGCGCCGACAATCATCGGCGACGCGCGGCTGGAGCTGGAGGACATGCCCGCCGGTCGCTTCGACATTCTGGTGATCGACGCTTTCAGCTCCGATGCCATCCCGCTGCACCTGATGACCGCGGAGGCGCTCGACATCTATACCCGCGCGCTGGCCGCGGATGGTGTGCTGCTCATGCATATCTCGAACAACTACATCCGGCTGGAGCCGGTTATCGCCCAGCTTGCTGCCTCGCGCGGGCTGGCAGTGCGGCTGCGCAGCGATGCGCAGGACCAGTCGAGCGAGAAGTTCGCTTCGAACTGGGTGGCGATGGCGCGCGATCCGGCGCAGCTTGCGCGGATCGAGGCCGAAGGCGGCTGGCGCGATCCGGCCCCTGCCGAAGGGCCGGTGTGGACCGACGACTACGCCAGCATTCTGCCATATCTCGTCTGGGAGAATTTCCTGTGACCGATCCCCGCTTTCCCGGCGCGACGATCCTGCCCTTCGAGGGCAAGGTGCCGCAGATTCACGAAACGGCATTCGTCGCGCCGGGCGCGCGGATCATTGGAGACGTGACGATCGGGCCAGAAGCGAGCGTGTGGTATAATTGCGTCCTTCGCGGAGACATTCACCGGATCGAGATCGGCGCGCGCAGCAATGTGCAGGACGGCAGCGTTTTCCACGTGGAAGGCCCGCGACCTGACACCGCAGGCGAGCCGACGATCGTCGGCGAGGATTGCGTGATTGGCCATATGGCGGTGGTCCACGGCGCGCAGCTGGCGGACCGCGCCTTTGTCGGCATGGGCGCGGTGGCGATGGACGGCGCGCGCATCGCGGAAGGCGGAATGCTGGGAGCGGGCGCGCTGCTCAGCCCCGGCAAACGTATCGGCGAGGGCGAAATCTGGATCGGCCGCCCGGCGAAGTATTACAGGACGCAAGACGAAGCGCAGATCGCGAAGATCAGGTTCCAGACAGAGCGTTATTGCAAACTGGCGCAGAAGCACTTGGCGGAGGTGCGCCGCTAGTCGCGGATCAAGGACCGCAAAGCCTCGATCCGGTCCGCCTCGTGCACCGGCTTGTCCCAGCGGATGCGATGGATGCGCGGGAAGCGCATGGCGAGGCCGCTCTTGTGGCGCTTGCTCTCATGGACGCTATCGAACGCGACTTCGAACACCAGGGACTTGTCTGTCTCTCGCACCGGTCCGAAACGGGCGGTGGTGTTCTGCCGCACATGGCGGTCGAGCTTTTTGAGCTCCGCATCGGTGAATCCCGAATACGCCTTGCCCACGGGTAGCAGATCCGCACCCGCATCGGGATCGCCGTTCCAGCACCCGAACGTGTAGTCCGAATAAAAACTCGAACGCTTGCCGCTTCCGCGCTGCGCATACATCAGCACGCAATCGACCAGCAGCGGATCGCGCTTCCACTTGTACCACAGCCCCGCCTTGCGCCCTGCGACAGAGGGCGCGTCGCGGCGCTTGAGCATGAGCCCCTCGATCGCATCGTCGCGCGTGCCTTCACGAATTTCGGCAAGGTGATCGAAATCGCTCGCCTCGACGAGGCCAGAGAGGTCGAAATGGCTTTCCGGCAGGCGCGCCATCAGCTTTTCCAATCGCGCACGCCGATCCGCCCAGCCGAGCGGGCGCAAATCATCGCCATCGAGCATCAGCACATCGTAAAGCCGCACGAAGGCCGGACTCTCGGCCAGCATCTTCTTGCTGACGGTCTTGCGTCCCAATCGCTGTTGCAGAGCATTGAACGAAGCCGCTCCCCCCTTCTCGCCGCCCTGATGCGTGCCGCGCACCAGCAGCTCGCCGTCAATCACGGCGGGAAAATCGAGCACTGGCAACAGTTCCGGAAATGTTGCCGAAATATCGTCCCCGCCGCGCGAATAAAGCCGCGTCTCGCCCGCGACATGCACAAGCTGCACGCGGATACCGTCCCATTTCCACTCCGCTGCGTAATCGGTTAGATCGACGCGCAATTCCTCCAGCGGGTGCGCGAGCATGAAGGGGCGGAACAGTGGAATGTTCGCCGTATCGGGCGGGTCAGCCCCGTTGGCGGCCCAGGCGAACAGCTCCTCGTAAGGCGGGGCGAGCGCGTGCCAATATTCCTCCACCTCGTCGACATCGACAGCGAAAGCCTGCGCAAACGCCACCTTGGCAAGCCGCGCCGACACCCCAATGCGCATGCCACCGGTCGCGAGCTTGAGCAGCGCGTAGCGGCCCGATGCGTCGAGCCTGTCGAGCAGGCGCGGCAATTCCCCCATCACGGAGGCGCGGGTCATCCCGTCGAGCGCGCCGACCGCCTCGCTTACCGTCGGCGGGCGAGCCACCTCGCCAAGCGGCTCGGGCCAGAGGAAGCTCGCGGTTTCCGCCGTATCGCCCACGAAATCGCGGCTGAGCGTCCAGAGTATCTCGTCGACCCGCTCCTTGAGCAGGTTGCGGATCGTTGAGGATTTTACCGCCTTGAAGTCGAGCCCATTGGTCAGCGCCGCCAGCGCCCAGCCGCGGTCCGGGTCGGGCGTAGCGCGCAGATATTCCGCGATCAGCCGCAATTTCTCGTTGCGGCTGCGCGTATAGACAAGTG
>JBARVT010000141.1:0-12289 GCA_049646405.1 Alteraurantiacibacter sp. | reverse complement strand
GGTCGCGAGGCCCGGTATCGCAGGCGTTTCGCCGAAGAGGTCGCGCTGGGTGGCCATAAGCGCCTATATAGGCAGGTATGCGACAGGATCAGCACCGCTTCACCATCCCCACCGACGGGCAGGCGCTTTACGAGTTGACGGAACCGGTCGCCGAATGGCTCGGAGCGACGGGCATCGCCAGCGGCCTCATCACCCTGTTTTGCCGCCACACCAGCGCAAGCCTGCTCATCACCGAGAATGCATCCGCCGCCGTGCAGCGCGACTTGCTGCGCTGGTTAGAGCGCACGGTGCCCGAGGGCCGCGATTACGAGCACGATTGCGAAGGGCCGGACGACATGCCCGCGCATATCCGCACGATGCTTACCGGCGCATCGCTCTCGATTCCGGTGAGCGAAGGTCGCATGGCGCTCGGCACGTGGCAGGGCGTGTATCTGGCCGAGCATCGCTTTGCCCCGCACCGCCGCGAAGTCGTTGCGCATATAATCGGCGAATGACGAAACCAGCCGCGCGCCCGCCCGTTCGCTGTCCATGCCTATAGATATAAAAACCCATTTCGACTTCCAGCTCGACCAGCCGACCGACGTGCTGCTGCAATTTCAGGCGGCCGAACTGCCCGAACAGCGCGTGATCGAAAGCCAGACGCTGCTGACCCCTGCGATGCACCTCGCCAGCGTCCCCGCCCAGGATGCCATTGGCGATCGGGTGTGGATCCGGGCCGACGGCAAGTTTGCGGTCGATTACACGGCGAAGGTCGAGGTAAATCGGCTCGTTCCCGATATCGGTCGCCTTGCCATGCTCGATCCGCACGACCTGCCGGGTGAGGCTGTGGAATACGTATTCGATTCGCGGTACTGTCAGGCCGACCGTATGCAGAGCTTCGTGGCGGATACCTTCGACAAATATTCAGGGGGCGAAAAGATCGCTGCTATGCGCGACTGGATCGCCGACAACTTCACCTATGAGGCGGGCCGTTCGGATGCGACCACCACCGCGCTCGACACCTTCGTCGAACGCCACGGCATCTGCCGCGATTTCGCGCATGTGATGATCTGCTTCGCCCGCGCGAGCACGATCCCGGCGCGCTTTGTCAGCTGCTATGCCCCGGGCGTGGAGCCGCCCGATTTCCATGCCGTGGCGGAGGTCTTCCTCGAAGACGAGACGACACCGGGCGGCGGCGCTTGGTATATCGTCGATGCGACCGGCATGGCCGATCCGGCGAAGACGGTGAAGATCGGCATCGGGCGCGATGCCGCCGATGTCAGCTTCCTGACGAGTTTCGGTATGTCGCAATTCGGGGACAAGAGCGTCGAGGTTCGCGAAGCGGCATAGCGCCGCCAGCCAGCGGAAGGGGAACGATGGATTTGAACACGGCCGATACGCTGATCCTCTTCGGGGCGACCGGCGACCTGTCGCAGCGCATGCTGCTGCCCTCGCTCTGCGCGCTGAATTCGGAGGAGCTACTACCCGGCGATGTGCGGATCATCGGCACCGCCCGCTCCGAGCTGAGCGATGGCGAGTTTCGCAATTTCGCGCGCGAGGCGATCGAGACGTATCTGCCCGAACATCGCCGCGGGCGGATGGCCGATTTCCTGAACCGGCTGCATTATTCGCCGCTCGATGTGACGACGCCCGAAGGTTATGCCCAGCTGGCCGAAAAAGTCGGCAAGGATCGGGAGATCGCGATCTTCCTCTCGACCGCGCCAAGCCTGTTCGAACCGACGATCAAGGGGCTGGCCGATCACGGGCTGGCGGATGCCAATTCGCGCATCTGTCTCGAAAAGCCGCTCGGCACCGATTTGAACAGCAGTTGTGCGATCAATGATGCGGTCGCCTCCGCCTTTCCCGAAAGCCGCATTTTCCGCATCGACCATTATCTCGGCAAGGAGACTGTGCAGAACCTCATCGCGCTGCGATTTGCCAATATGTTCTTCGAACCGCTGTGGAATTCGCAGCATATCGAGCATGTCCAGATTACCGTTGGCGAGACAGTGGGGCTGGAAGGCCGTGCCGATTTTTACGAAAGCGCGGGCGCACTGCGCGACATGGTGCAAAATCACATGCTGCAACTGCTCGCACTTGTCGCTATGGAGCCGCCCGGCAGCTTCGATGCGGGCGCGGTGCGCGACGAGAAGGTCAAGGTGCTGCGCGCGCTGCGCACGATGGAACCGCAGGAAAGCGTCACCGGCCAGTATCGCAAGGGTGCCGTCGACGGGCAGCCGGTCGCCGGATACGACGAGGAGCTTGGCCGGGGCAGCAATGTCGAGACTTTCGTCGCGCTGAAGGCCCATATCGACAACTGGCGCTGGCAGGGCGTGCCCTTCTACCTGCGCACCGGCAAGCGGATGCCCGAACGCGTGACCGAGATCGTGGTGCAGTTCCGCTGCGTACCGCATTCGATCTTTCCCGGCGCGAAGCTGAAGCAGAACCGCATGGTGATCGGCATTCAGCCCGAAGAGAACATCCACCTCTCCATGATGGCGAAGGTGCCCGGCATCGAGCAGGACGGCATGACACTGCGGCAGGTGCCACTCGACATTACCATGCCCGATGCATTCACCGGCAAGCACAAGCGCATCGCCTACGAACGCCTGTTGCTCGACCTGATCGAAGGCCGCCAGACGTTGTTCGTGCGGCGCGACGAGGTGGAGGCGCAGTGGCGCTGGATCGATGCCATCCGCGCCGTGTGGGAGGAAGAAGGCCGCGAGCCGAAGACCTATTCCGCGGGCAGCTGGGGTCCGTCGAAGGCCATCGCGCTCGTCGAACGAGACGGGGTGAGCTGGCATGACTGAACTTCACCCCATCCTGCATCGCGTTACCGATCGCATCATCGAGAAATCGAGAGATAGCCGGGCGGCATACCTTTCGCTGATTGAGCGGGAGGCCGAGAACCGGCCCGATCGCAGCCAGGTAAGCTGCTCCAACCTCGCCCACGCCTTTGCCGGGGCGGAGGAAGACCAGGAGGCGCTCAAGACCCATGCGGGTGCGAATATCGGGGTCGTCACCGCCTATAACGACATGCTTTCCGCGCATCAGCCCTACGGCCGTTACCCCGAACGGCTGAAGATATACGCCCGCGAAGTGGGCGCAACGGTGCAGGTCGCGGGCGGGACGCCGGCAATGTGCGACGGGGTGACGCAGGGCGAGACGGGGATGGAGCTGTCGCTGTTCAGCCGCGATGCCATCGCCATGGCCACCGGCATCGCGCTCAGCCATGCGATGTATGACGGGATGCTGCTGCTGGGCATTTGCGACAAGATCGTGCCCGGTTTACTCATCGGCGCGCTGCGGTTCGGCCATTTGCCCGCCGTCTTCGTGCCGAGCGGCCCGATGCCGAGCGGCATTTCCAACAGCCAGAAGCAGAAGACCCGCCAGCTTTATGCGGAAGGCAAGGCGACGCGGCAGGAACTGCTCGACAGCGAGCTTGGCAGCTACCATTCGCCCGGCACCTGCACGTTCTACGGCACAGCCAATTCCAACCAGATGATGATGGAGCTGATGGGCCTCCACATCCCCGGTGCGGCGTTCTTCCAGCCGGGCACGAAGATCCGCCAGGCGCTGGACCGCGCCGCCGTCCATCGCGTCGCCGCGATGGGGCAGGATGGCAACGATTATCGCCCGCTCGGCCACTGCGTCGATGAAAAGGCGATCGTGAACGCGATGGTCGGCCTGCTCGCGACCGGCGGCAGCACCAACCATGCAATCCACATTCCCGCCTTCGCCCGCGCGGCGGGCGTGCAGGTGGACTGGACCGACCTGTCCGAACTCTCAAGCGCGGTGCCGCTGCTCGCGCGCGTCTATCCCAACGGATCGGGCGACGTGAACCATTTCCACGATGCGGGCGGCATGGGATATGTGATCGACCAGCTCTTGACCGCCGGCCTCGCCCACGGCGATGTGCTGGGCGTCGGGCAGGAACGCGGAATGGCCGAATACAGGCAGGAGCCGTGGCTCGACGAGGACCGCCTCGCCTGGCGCGATATCGGTAACAGCGGCGACGAAGAGATGCTCCGCCCTGCCGACGCGCCGTTCCAGTCCGACGGCGGCATGCGGTTGCTCGATGGCAATCTGGGGCGCGCCTGTTTCAAATCCTCCGCCGTCGCAAAGGAACGCTGGACCGTGGAGGCCCCGTGCCGCGTGTTCCAGACGCAGGCCGACGTTGCCAAGGCGTTCAAGGCAGGCGAGCTGGACCGCGATGTCGTGGTCGTCGTGCGTTTCCAGGGGCCACGCGCCAACGGCATGCCCGAACTCCATAGCCTGACCCCGCCATTGGGCGTGCTGCAGGATCGCGGTTACCGCGTCGCGCTCGTCACCGATGGCCGCATGTCGGGCGCGAGCGGCAAGGTGCCCGCCGCGATCCATGTTTCGCCCGAGGCGCTGGGCGGCGGCCCGCTCAGCCTGCTGCAAGATGGCGACGTGGTGCGCGTCTGCGCCGAGACGGGCGAGCTTTCGACCAACGCCGACCTCTCCACCCGCACCCGCGCGCCCGATCCGGAGCCGGACATGGGCACGGGCCGCGAACTGTTCGCAATGTTCCGGCATATGGCCGACGAAGCCGAAAAGGGTGGCAGCGCGATGCTCGCGACGGCCGGGTTGTGATCGTTTCTGATCAAGCGGACGATCCGCGCCAGGGAGAAACATCATGCCTGACATCGTAGCCGTCGATATCGGCGGCACCCACGCCCGGTTCTGCATCGCCAGCTGCGATGACGACATCACCATCACACTCGACGAACCGATCACGCTGCATACCGACGATCACGCCAGTTTTCAGACAGCATGGGAGGATTACCGGGAGCGCAAGGGCGGCACGCTGCCCGATGGCGTCAGCATGGCGATTGCCGGACCGGTGGGCGGCGATGTCATCCGCTTCACCAATAATCCGTGGATCATCCGCCCGGCGCTGGTGAACGAGAAACTCGGCGTCTCGCACTACACCATCGTCAACGATTTTGAAGCGGTCGCCCATGCCGTCGCCAGCGCACCGGATGAGCAGTTCATCCACCTGGCCGGCCCGGACGAGCCGCTCAAACCCACGGGCCGCCTCTCCGTGCTCGGCCCCGGCACTGGCCTCGGCGTCGCGCATCTCTACCGCGAGGCCAACGGCACCTACCGCGTGTCCGCGACCGAAGGCGGGCATGTCGATTTCGCCCCGCTGGACCAGGTGGAGGATGCGATCCTCGCCCGCCTGCGCAAGCGGCACACACGCGTTTCTGCGGAGCGGGTCGTCTCCGGCCCGGCTATCGTCGATATCTACGCAACGCTCGCCGCGTTGGAAGACCGCGCGGTAAGGGAGCAGGACGACGTCGCCATCTGGACCGCGGGGATGGACGGGAGCGACAGCCTCGCCGCCGCGGCGATAGACCGCTTCTGCCTCTCTTTAGGCTCCGTTGCGGGCGACATCGCACTGGCGCAAGGCGGGTTCTCGGGCGTCGTCGTGGCGGGCGGGCTCGGCTACCGGCTGCGCGACCATTTGCCAAAGTCGGGCTTTGCCGAGCGGTTCCGGGCCAAGGGCCGCTTCGAAACCCTGATGGCGGGCATCCCCGTCAAGCTGATCACCCATCCGCAGCCCGGCCTGTTCGGCGCTGCGGCCGCCTTTTTCCAGTCCCACGGAGCTTCCGAATGAGTGACACCCATGCCTTCGATCCCGGCGAAATCGACCGCGTCATGCGAATGGCCCCGGTCATCCCCGTTCTGGTCGTCGACGATGTCGGGCACGCACGCGAGACGGCAGAGGCGTTGGTCGAAGGCGGGCTGACCGTGCTCGAAGTCACGCTGCGCACGCCCGACGCGCTCGATGCGATCAAGCGGATGAACCTCGTCCCCGGCGCAGTTGTCGGCGCGGGCACGGTCACCAATCCCGACGAGCTTTCTGCCGCGCTCGATGCAGGCAGCGAATTCATCGTGTCGCCCGGTCTGACACAGCGGCTGGGCGAGGCGGCGATCAAGGCGGGCGTGCCGTTCCTTCCCGGCATTGCCAATTCGGGCGACATCATGCGCGGGCAGGATATGGGCCTGACGCATTTCAAGTTCTTTCCCGCCATGGCCAATGGCGGCCCCGCCGCGCTGAAGGCGCTTTCCGGCCCGTTCTACAAGGCGAAGTTCTGCCCGACGGGCGGGGTGAGCCTCGCCAATGCACCGGACTGGCTGGCAATGGAAAGCGTGTTGTGCGTTGGCGGCAGCTGGGTGGCGCCAGCTGGCGCGTCGCCCGAAACAATCGTCGAACTGGCGCGCGAAGCCAGCGGGCTGAGCCGTTGAAAACGGTCGCCGAACTCGCAGACCGCTTGCGCGTCCTTCACCGGCAGACTGCCGAAACGCCGCAATTCAATCCCGTCTTCCAACTCGCGCACGAACTCTCACGCGCCGTCGAAAGCGGCGAACTGACTTTCGACGACATCGAAGCGACGATTGCCGAACTCGAGGTCGGCTCTCTGGAAGAACGCGCGCATCGCCTGTCGCGCATGGTCGATCCGGTCGATCCGGACAGCAACACCGCGACGCTCAAGGATGTGCTCGATTGCGACGGGCCGGATAGCGACTTCGACGCTTTCCGCGCGCGCTGGGAAAGCCCGAATCTGCACGCCGTCTTCACCGCGCACCCAACCTTCCTGCTGACGCCCGACCAGTCCGAAGCGGTGGCCTCTGCCGCGACGGGCGCATCGCAGATCGATACAAGCGTCGTCGGCGGTAAGCGTCCGGCGGTCACACTCGCTTACGAACATGGGCGGGCCATGCGCGCCATCGCTCATGCGCAGGACGCGCGCGATCGTATTTCGGCGCAGGTGCTGTCCCATGCGCAGGCGAGCTGGCCGGAGCAATGGCAGGCGCTGCGCCCCGTCCCGTTCCGCTTCGCCACCTGGGTTGGCTACGACATGGACGGGCGCACCGACATCAAATGGCACAATTCCATAGGTTTCCGCCTGTCGGAAAAGGCCGAGCGGCTGGCGCGTTATTTTGCCTCGCTTGAGAACATCGACGCCGACCACCCGCTGCTCGGCGAATTGCGGCCCGCTGCCGATTACGCCGCCGAACGGGCGCAGGATTTCGCAGGCGACCTTTCCGATCCCGCCGCGCTATCGCTCGCCGCCAACCGCCTGACCGCCGGCGACCCGCGCAAACTGCTGAGCCTCTCGCCAGTTATCGACCGCCTCGAAAGCGATGCCGCCGGAGCTGACGCCGACCGCGCCGTGGCGCTCAAGACGCTGGCCACCGCGATGCGCGCTGACGGGCTGGGCATGGGCTGGATCCATTTCCGCGTGAACGCGAAGCAGCTGCACAACGCCATCCGCCGCCACATCGACCCCGAAGGCAATCTCGACCTTGCCAGCAAGGGTGCCGTGTCGCACCTGCGCCGCGCGATTGCCGATGTGAAACCGCTGCGATCCAATTTCGGGGCGCTGGCTATCGAGGCGAGCACCGCGATCCGCCAGTTCCTCGCCATGGCGCAGATCCTCCGGCATATCGACGCCGACACGCCGATCCGGATGCTGATCGCAGAATGCGAAGAGCCCGCGACGGTGCTCGCTGCACTCTATTTCGCCAAGCTCTTCGGGATCGAGGACAAGGTCGATGTCTCGCCGCTGTTCGAGACCGAAAGCGCACTGGAACATGGCGGCCGGTTTTTCGACGAGCTGCTGTCCGAGGATGTCTATCGCGATTACGCGAAGAAGCGCGGGCGCATCGCCATCCAGACGGGCTTTTCCGATGCCGGGCGCTTCGTTGGGCAGGTGCCTGCGAGCCTCGCCATCGAACGGCTGCAAGGGCGGCTGGCACAGGCCATCGAGGCGAACGGCCTGACGGACTGCGCGGCGCTGATCTTCAACACCCATGGCGAGAGCATGGGCCGCGGCGCGCACCCGACCAAGTTCGCCGACCGGCTCGACTGGGCGCTTTCCCCCTGGGCCAAGCGCCGCTTCGCCCGCGCTGGCATCACGCTGGAGCCGGAGGTGAGCTTTCAGGGCGGCGACGGCTACCTCTGGTTCGCCACCCCCGAACTGGCGCGCGCCACGCTGACGCGCATCGCCTGCCTGCGTCCGAGCACTACCGATATCGATGCGCCGGCTGACCCGTTCTATCGCCGCACCGACCTCTCCCTCGACTTCTACCGCGCTGTGAAGGATCATCAGCGCGAACATCTCGAGAGCCGGACCTACAACCGCGCGATCACCGCCTTCGGCCTCGGCCTGCTCAATTCCACCGGCAGCCGCGTGAGCCGCCGCCAGAGCGACCTTAGTGCCGACCGCGACATGAGCCTCCGGCAAATCCGCGCCATTCCGCACAATGCCATCCTGCAACAGCTCGGCTATCCGGTGAATGTCATCGCGGGTGTGGGCGAAGCGGCGGAAGGCAATGAAGAAGAGATCGCCGCGCTGCTCGTCGAAAGCCCGCGGGGGCGCGAGCTCGTCCGGCTGGTGCGTTCCGCCAACGCGCTCGCCAGCGTGAAGACTGTCGCCGCCTATGGCGAGCTGTTCAACTCCGCATACTGGGCAAGCCGCCCCTATCGCGGCACCGAGGTGCATCTTGGCGATGCCTGCGCGGCGCTGTCCGCCTATCTCGTCAAGGACGACCGCGTCGGCACTTTTCGCCGCCTCGCCAGCCGTTTGCGCGTGGATGCGATGAAGCTGCACAAGCTGCTCGATCACATTCCCGACGAAGCGCCAACCGAGAACCGCGAGGACAAACGCCGCCTGATCGGCGTGGCGCAGGCGCTGCGGCTCGCCCTGCTGCAAGCGATGTTCATTCGCGCCGTCAGCGTGCCTGTGTTCAGCCGCGCCAACGATGTCAGCCGGGAAGACGTGCTGGAAATGATCTTTACCCTTCGGGTCGACGATGCGCTGGCGCAGTTGCGTCGGGCCTACCCCACCAGCTTCCCCCGCCTGTCGCGCTTCGACCTGACCGAGCCGACCGACTGGCCCGAAGGCGGGGCAGACGAGGGGTACGATGCGATCAATCGCGATTTTATCGACCCGATCGAGCGCGCCTATGGCCTGACGCTGCGCATCAGCACGGCGATTGCCAACATCTTCGGCGCGCACGGGTAAAGTCCCGCTGCGGGACGGGGTGCGCTCCGTTATGGGATTTCGCACCTCGCCGAGCTAAACGGGCGGGATGAGCACAAGTATCAAATGGATAGTCGGCCTGTCGCTGGCCGTCGTTGCGCTGGTCGCAGGGACGCTGGTGCTGGGCAATCCGCTGGCGGGCGATACCGAGCCGCTGGTGGCGGAAATGCCGGTTCCGGACGGGACGCAGCCGGACGAGGCCGTCGGCGAAGGCGAGTACTACGCCAACGACCCCGTCCCGCTCGCCGAACGCACCACCGCCGCCAATGCGCAGGATGCCGCTGCCTACGAGGGCACCGGCCCCTTCGTCATCAAGCGGGTGCTGCCGATCGAAGGGCCGATCCGCTACGGCGAATGGCACTGGGACGAAGTGGGCGTGCCCGACGGCCCGCTGGTGATGACGGTGGACCTGCAGGCGCGCGTCATCAGCGTGTTTCGCGGCGGCTACGAAATCGGTGCAGCGGCCGCGCTCCTTGGCACAGAGGCGCATCCCACGCCGACCGGCGTGTTCCCGGTCCTCACCAAGGAACGGCACAACGTTTCGGAAAAGTACAACAACGCGCCCATGCCCTGGACGCTGAGATTGACATGGGACGGCATCGCCATCCACGGCGGCTCGACCGTCGAATTGGGCTATGCCAGCCATGGCTGCATCGGGGTGCCCGACGAATTCGTCTCGCGGCTGTACGATATCGCCAAGGTGGGCGACGTGGTGATCATTACCGACGGCGTGCGCACCGGCGTCGGCGGATCGCTGGAGCATGGGGCTTAGGAAAGGCACTCACCCCTCCACCGCTTACCCTGAGCCTGTCTGGGAGGAAGCGCTAAGTCCGCCGAGGTGGTTCGTGCCGGAAAAAAAGCGAGTTTCCTAACTCGCTATTCTCGCGCCGGACTAAGACGCCTCCGATATTCCCCTGTTCGCCGATACGAAGCCTGTCGAGCAGCACCGATAAGTCCGAACCGCGCGCAGTGCCACCGAGCCGGGCGATGCACTGCTCCGCCAGGCGACGGGTGAATTCGCGCGGTCCCCGGTCGCGAAGTCGAAAGCCGTTGTCTTCCTTCGTCACGTAATCGCTGGAGGCTGCCGAGAGGGCGATGTCCAGCGCGTCCTCCGCCTCCGCCAGATGCGATGCGGATTGCGCCCAGTTTACCGGATCGATCCACTCCACATCGGCGAGGAATTTGCGCACACGGACACGCTCAAAACTTTCGTCGTCATTGCTCGGATCGTTCACGCAAACGATGCCCGCCCGCTCGACGACATCGCGCAGTTCGGCTCGCCTGAACCGAAGCAGCGGACGGATGACGGGGACGTTCCACAGACCGGTTTCTCCGACCTCCCATACGCCTGCGAGGCCGCGCAACCCGCTTCCACGATTGAGGCGCATAATGAGGGTTTCGACCTGATCGTCGGCGTGATGGGCAGTGGCAATGGCGTCGAAATTGGTCACCGCCCAGTCGTCGAGCGCCGAATACCGCGCCTCGCGTGCCTTCGCCTGCACATTGCCTGCACCGACCGTCACTTCGAGCACTTCGCAAGGGATCCCGCGCGCCTCGCACGCCGCCGCCACCAGCGCACATTCCTCAGCCGCCTCCTCCCGCAAACCGTGGTTCACGGTCGCAACCTCGAACCGGCCCGGGATCACCTGTTGCGCCAACAGCAGCATCGCCATGGAATCCGGCCCGCCGCTTACCGCGAGGCCGAGCTTGCCGCCTTCGGGGTTCAGCCGGTCGAGCGCCGCCTTGAAGCGCTCGACAAGGGCAGGGTCAATCGCAGTCGACCCGGCCATTGAGCCCGGTGTACATGTCGGACAGGCGCCCGGTGGCGAGCGCCGGATAGGTGTCGCCAAATTCGGCCAGCGCGATGCAGGCGCGGTTCGTGTCGCCAAGCGTGATCATGCTTTGCGCAAGATAAAGGAGGCTGTCTGGCGCGCGGTCGCCCTGCGGATCGTCCTGGTAGTTCTGGAAGAAATGCGTCGCCGCGCCGCGCGCATCGCCCGCGTCGAGAAAGGCGCGGCCCAGCAAATTGCGTCCGCGCGAATTCTGCCGGTGACCCTGGTGTCGTTCCAGATAGAGCGCGAGTTGCTGCTGCGCCTCGGGATAGAAGCCCGCTTCCCACAGCCGGAAGCCGTAAGTGTACTCGTCCTCACCCGCATCGCCGGTTGCGGGCTTCACGATAGCCTGCACCGCCGCGACGCGGGCAGGCGTGGGCTGGGACTGCGTGGGCGGTGCGGGCAACTCGCGGGTTTCGGTTGGAACGGGGATAGTGCCGGTCGGCGTCGGCGTAGGGGCAGGCGTCGCGGCAATGGCAGGCGAGCGCCCTTCCATCGCCGCCAGTCGCTCTTCCAGCGCGGACAGCGCGTTCTCGTTCACTTCGGTCGCGGCGGTTATCCGCGTGAGCGTCTGTTCGATGGCATCGAGCCGCGCGAGCACATCGGTCAGCGCGGTTGTCGCCGGCACTTGCGCGCCCTGCACCGGCTGGCGCGCCTGCGGCGTTATCTCGGGTTCGAAGAACCGCTCGTCCCCACCGGGAAAGACGGCGCGCTGCAGCGCATTGACCTGCCGCTCCAGCCGCTCGACCCGCGCATCGGACTGCGCCGCGGCGGGCATGGCGACCAGCACCAGCGCGGCCCCCATCGCGGAGGTGATTGCCGTTTGTGCGCCGAACCTTTTCATCGCGTGCATATCCTTCCCGTCATGCCAGTGTGTTTTGAAGCGAGCGCCCTGCCACATCGCGGCAAGATAGAGGATTAACCACGCGGCGAAAGCGGGCGATCGCCCGTATTCCCCCGCTAGTTGGCGGCTGAGGGCGAAGCCGCAGGAGATGGCGCGGCCTGTGGAGCCGTTGCGCGCGCCAGCAGAGCCTCTGCCGAAACGGGCACGTCCTGCAAGGTCTCCAGCTCTTCGGATAGCTTGGGCACATCCCGCCCGCCGATGGTGATCGCCAGCAGGTCCGGCCTGCCGGTGATAAGCTGCGGCCCATTGGCGTCGGCGGGGACGGTGTAGCTGTCGCCTTCGGTCAATGTTTGCTCGGTCAGCACACGGCCCTGCGCATCGTAGAAGCGCACCCATGCCTCGCCTTCGGCGGTGAAGACGACCGGCGCGCTGGCGTCGATCGCGTCTCCATCCTCCGCTGCCTCCTCCCGCGCGGCGGCCTGTCGCTCGGCCTCCGCCTCGCGCTCCTGCTCGGTCAGCGATGGCAGCTCGGCAGCGGGCGTGAAGAGTGTGCGCGC
>JBARVT010000140.1:0-3309 GCA_049646405.1 Alteraurantiacibacter sp. | reverse complement strand
GGTCGAGACCGGTCACGTTATGGAACTTGTACTTCAGCGACGCATCGATGCTGTGCGTCAACGGCGCGTAAAGCTGCGCTACAGCCTGCCACGCGAAGCGTGCATCGCTGTCGTCAATGAAGCCCGGTTCCGCATCAAAGGCACGGAATCCGTCGAAATCGACATCGGAGATGCCGACACCGCCGCCCAGTGCAACGCCGAAGCCATGATCGTTACCGCCAAGGTCGAGCAGGACATTCAGCATGCCACTCGTGATGCTCACATCGCCGCCGACCGGATCGATATCGTCGAACGAATTGATGTTCATGTCGAACTGGTTGGAGAAGAACAGCGGCACGCCGACAGGGTTGGCCTGAATCCGGTCGAGTTCGTAATTCTTGTAGGAGCCTTCGACCTCGAAGCGTAGCAGACCGGCATCGTAACCGATCACGCCTTCGCCTTCCCAGCCATAGTCGCCCTCTACCGTTAAAACGTCGGCAGGCGCCGCATCGTCATAGCGACCTTCGAACTCCGTGTCCTCGGGAGCGACAATTCCCGCGCCAAGACCGATATAGAACCCCGTATCCTGTGCCATCGCGGGCAGCGAAACGAGCGCGGTGGCACTCATCAGGGCGGTGGTGAATTTCCTCATCAGGTTATCCCCTATAATCAAAGATCTGCGAATCAGAGCGCAGCCTCGCTAGGTGTCCTAGCCAAGAATCGCGACTAAGCCGAGAGTTCCGTATAGGAAAATTGCGCGGCATGCACCGGCAACGTGCAGTCTTTTCACAACAGTCGTAATTGCGCATCACTTTCGGGCCGCCGAAACTGCGAGGCATCCAGCTCAAAACGCATTTTTCGCAAGCCCGCCCGACGGCAGGCGATGCGGAACCGGGCGCGGAAGAGCTCTGCCCAAACGCCTGTCGGCTTGAGCCGGGAGAAGAATTGCGGATCGTTCTCGCGCCCGTCGCGGATCGAACGCACGATGTTCATGACCTTACCTATGCGATCGGGGTAATGCACAGATAGCCATTCGCGAAAAAGAGGCGCGACTTCGTGCGGCAGGCGCAGCGGAATCCATCCGCAACTGCCTACGCCCAGCGCTGCGGCGCGGGTGACGATATCTTCCATGTAGCAATCGGTGATAGCTGGGATGATCGGTGCAATCGAGCAATGGGTCGGAACCCCCGCCTCCGCGAGTTCGCCGAGAGCCGCCAGCCGCTTCGCCGGAGATGCAGCGCGCGGTTCGAGCTTTCCGGAGAGGACGGGGTCCAGGCTGGTCACCGAAATCGCTATTGCCACCAGACGTCGTTCTGCCATCTCCGCCAGGATATCGAGATCGCGGAGTATGCGGTCGGACTTGGTCGTGATCGTCACTGGATGCCACGTGTCGAGGCAAACCTCGAGAACTTCGCGCGTGATGCGATAGCTGTTCTCGATAGGCTGGTAGGGATCGGTATTCGTTCCCAACGCGATCGGGCGAGGACGGTATTTCGGTCGCCGCAGTGTTTCTCGCAACAGCTTTGCTGCATTGGGCTTGGCAAAGAGCTTCGTTTCGAAATCGAGCCCTGGGGACAGGTCGTGATAGGCATGGGTGGGACGCGCGAAGCAATAGATGCAGCCATGTTCGCAGCCGCGGTAGGCGTTGATCGAACGATCGAAGGCAATATCAGGCGACTGGTTGAAGGAAAGGATCGTCTTGGGATGTTCCTCCGTCACCGTGGTGCGCAATTTCACCGGCGGACCGTCGAGCGCCTCCATCGCATCGCGCCAGTCGCCGTCCGCCTCTCGCGCGGCCAGCCCGAAACGTTGCGGTACCGCCGCCGATTGCGCGCCCCTGCCTTTGATCACTTCCGCCATATCTTAGAACATAGCAGGAACGAAGGCGTGGGAAAAGTCGCTACTCCTCTTTCAAACGCGGCATCAGATCGACAAAGTTGCAGGGGCGGTTCCGACTGTCGAGTTGCTCGGCAAGGATGCGGTCCCATCCATCCTTGACCGCACCGTTCGAACCCGGCAGCGCAAAGATGTAGGTTCCGCCCGCCAGCACGGCGCAGGCGCGCGACTGGATCGTCGAGGTTCCGATGAGGTCGTAGCTGATCCAGCGGAACAATTCCCCGAAGCCGGGGATGTCCTTGTCCTTCACCAGATTGAGCGCTTCCGGCGTCACGTCGCGCCCCGTCAGGCCGGTGCCACCCGTGGTGATGATCGCGTCGACCGTTTCGTCGTGCACGAGACTGCGCAGGCTTGCTGCGAGCGTATCGGCGTCATCTTTCACGATAGTACGATGCGCGAGTGTGTGTCCGGCATCCACGATACGCTGTGCGAGGATGTCGCCCGAACTGTCCGTCTCCGATGTGCGCGTGTCGGATACGGTGACCAGAGCAATGGCAACCGGCTTGAAGAGCAGGCTCTTGTCGACAGCCATCAGCGATTGGCGCCGGACATGTACACCCGTCCGTTCTGCGATCCATTGCCGTCGGGGAACATCGGCCATGCGTTCTGCGCCAGCGCTCGGCGCGTGGGCGACGCAGCACGGGCCTGCCGCTCGTACATCCAGTAATGGCGTGTGACGACCGCGACATACTCGCGCGTTTCCCAGTACGGGATCGCTTCCATGTAGAGCAGCGGATCGTCGAAATCACGTATCTCGGCTTCCCAACGGCGAATTGGGGTCATTCCCGCATTATAGGCCGCCATGATCACGGGAAGCCGTCCGCGCGTTGTCTGATCGTCGCGCAGCATCTCGAGATTGCGCTGACCGAACGCAAGGTTTGTAGCGGGATCGTAGATGTCCACACTGCCCGCACTCATGCCGAGAGAAGGAGCGTGCTGGCGCACCGTGATCGGGGTAATCTGCATCAGGCCCATCGCGTCTGCCGGGCTGCGGGCATCGGCGCGAAAGGCGCTTTCCTGCAGGATATGCGCGAAGGCGAGTGCCGGATCGATGCGCCAGCCATTATACGGCGCCACTTTCGGGGCCGGGAAGTGCGAGGCAGGATCGGCCTGCGTGCCGGACGGGGCGTTATAGGCCATGTAAAGCTGGGTCTGCGGGAAGCCCAGCGTGCGGGCGAGGCGGGACATCGCCTCGAATTCCTGCGGCGGGCCGATGCGCGCCTGATGGAGGAGCACCTGGCTGCCAAGGATGTCGCGGTCGATTTCCGCCAGCGCCACGGCGATGCGGGTGTTGCGGCGGGCGCCGACCTGCTGCCAGTCGTCGGTGGTGAAGTCCGCGCTCTCGACCCGGTCGGGCAATTGCAGGCCGAGTTGCTCGGCGGCAAGCATGCCATACATGGTGCGATCGTCGATCGCGGCATCGCGCAGGAATTG
>JBARVT010000139.1:0-3883 GCA_049646405.1 Alteraurantiacibacter sp. | reverse complement strand
GCCCGCGCAGCACCTCGGCAGCGGCGCGCAAATCCTCGATGCGGCTGTTGGTGCAGCTGCCGATAAAGACGTTCTCGATAGCCACGTCCTGCATCGGAGTGCCGGGAGCGAGGCCCATATAGTCGAGGCTCTTGCGCGCCGCCTCCTGCTTGGCGGGATCGGCGAAGCTCTCGGGCGCGGGCACGCTGCCGCCGATAGCGACCACGTCCTCGGGGCTGGTGCCCCAGGTGACGGTCGGCGCGATATCGCGAGCGAGGATGGTGATCGACTTGTCGAACCGTGCATCGGGATCGGTCACTAGCGTGCGCCAGTAGCGCACCGCCTGCGCCCATTGCTCGCCCTGCGGCGCGAAGGGGCGGCCTTCCAGATAAGCGAAAGTCGTGTCGTCCGGCGCGACAAGCCCTGCGCGCGCGCCCGCCTCGATGCTCATGTTCGCGACGGTCAATCGGCCTTCGACGCTCATCTCCTCGAATACGCTGCCGCGATATTCGATGACATGGCCGGTGCCACCCGCTGTGCCGATCACACCGATGATGTGCAGAACCAGGTCCTTCGGCGTCACGCCGGGGCCGAGCTCGCCCTCGACCCGCACCTCCATTGTCTTGGACGGCCGCAGCAGCAGCGTCTGCGTGGCAAGCACATGCTCGACCTCGCTCGTGCCGATGCCGAAGGCCAGCGCGCCGATCCCGCCGTGGCAAGCCGTGTGCGAATCGCCGCAGACGATAGTCGCGCCCGGCAGCGAGAAGCCCTGCTCCGGCCCCACCACGTGGACGATCCCCTGCTCGCGCGCGGTCGCCTCGAAATAGCGGATGCCGAAATCGGCGACGTTTTTCTCAAGCGCGGCGAGCTGCTGCGCGCTTTGCGGGTCTTCGATCGGCAGGCGCGCGCCGTCCGGCCCGATGCGCGGAGTGGTCGGCACGTTATGATCGGGCACGGCGAGGGTCAGGTCTGGGCGGCGCATCGGGCGACCCGCCAGCCGCAACGCCTCGAACGCCTGCGGGCTGGTGACTTCGTGGACGAGGTGCCGGTCGATGAAGAGAAGGCAGGTGCCGTCCTCACGCCGCTCCACGACATGCGCGTCCCAGATCTTTTCGTACAATGTGCGCGGTTTGCTGGCCATGGCGGTGCAGATAGCGCAGCGATGCCACACCCCACAACAATAAGCGCAAAGACTTTTGCCAAGCGTCTTGGAAGTTTAACTTTTCCCACCTAACTTACAGGCATGTCAGCTTTGCCCTTTGCCATCCCCATCCGCATCCTCCCCGAAGACATCGACTTCATGGGGCACGTGAACAATTCGCGCTATCTTAACTGGGTGCAGGACGTGGTGCTGCAGCACTGGCAGAAACTCGCACCTGCCGAAGAGGTGGCAAGCAAGGCCTGGGTCGCGTTGAAGCACGAAATCACTTACCGCAAGCCCGCCTTTCTCGACGACGACGTGATCGCCGAAACCGTGCTGGAAAAGATCAAGGGCGCGCGCAGCTTCTACAATACGGTGATCCGCCGCGGCGAGGACGTGCTGGCCGAGGTGCAGAGCATGTGGTGCTGCATCGATTCGCAAACGCTGCGGCCCGCGCGGATCGACGCGGAGGTTGCAAAGAAGCATTTCGGCCTCACCGGCGACTGACGCGGCAACCGATTTGCACCGAAGCTGCCAAGCGCCTATTCCGCCAAGCGAAATGGTTGCCGCACCTTCCCCTCGAACCGGCTCAGCGCAAGCCGAGCGCGGCGCGCAAGCCGCGATCGGCCTCGGCCTGGCGGCACTGCTGTTCGGCAGCTGGCTGGCGCTCCATCTCTATGCCATCTTCGTGTTCGAATTGTCGTGGACGAACTGGCCCCTCGCACTCGGTATCGCGGCGGCGCAATGCTGGCTGTCTGTCGGCCTGTTTATCGTCAGCCACGATGCGATGCACGGGTCTCTCGCGCCGGGCATGCCGCGCCTCAACGCGGCGGTCGGCGGTGGACTCTTGCTGCTTTATGCAGGCTTTGGCTGGCGGCGAATGCGGGCGGCGCATTTTGATCATCACAAACACGCCGGCACGGCCGAGGATCCCGATTTCGATGCCGGTAATCCGCGTCGTTTCTGGCCTTGGTACGGCACTTTCCTGAAGCGGTATTTCGGATGGAAATCACTTGCCTACGTCTCGCTGATCGTCGCTGTCTACTGGCTCGTTGTGGGCGTTTCGATGGCGCAGATCGTGCTCGTCTTCGGCCTGCCCGCCATCGCCAGCAGCCTGCAGCTATTCTATTTCGGGACATATCGTCCCCATAGTCACGGCGGCGGCGAATTCGCAGATGCACACAATGCCCGTTCGGACAGCTTCCCGGCAGCGCTCAGCCTCGCCACCTGCTTCCATTTCGGGTATCATCACGAACATCACCGCTCGCCGCAGACGCCGTGGTGGGCACTTCCCGCCTTTCGCCGCGCCGAGGCCGCGCAAGAGAACTGAGATGTCCCCATTCGCCATCATTGCCACCGTCCTGGGTGCGGTCCTATTCATGGAGGGCTTTGCCTGGTGGGCGCATAAGTATGTCATGCACGGCTGGGGTTGGGGCTGGCATCGCGACCATCACGAACCGCACGACAATGCGCTGGAAAGGAACGACCTGTTCGCAATCGTTTTCGGCTCCATCGTCGTCGCCATGTTCGCGATCGGTTATTTTGTGTCGGACTTCCTGTGGTGGTTCGCGCTCGGCATCACGATCTACGGCGTGATCTACACGCTCATTCATGACGGGCTCGTCCACCAGCGCTATTTCCGCTTCGTCCCGAAGAAGGGATACGCCAAGCGGCTGGTCCAGGCGCACAAATTGCACCACGCCACGATCGGCAGGGAAGGCGGCGTGAGCTTCGGGTTCCTCTTCGCTGCCGATCCGGCTAGGCTGAAGGCCGAATTGCGCCGCCAGCGCGAGAGCGGCGAAGCCGTGGTGCGCGACAGTGCCGGAGCCTGACTAGGCAGTTGTCACTAACTCTCACACCGCAAGGCTTCATGCCCGTCGGGTAAAGCCTGGCCTATGGCCGAACTACGTTACCTGCCAGCACAGCGATGCGATGACGCGCTTGACGGGGACTGGATCGGCTTTTTCGCCTATGATGATGATCAGGGTCCGAAGACAGCCTTCACCATGCACCTGCGCGAAAAGGACGGGAAGCTGCACGGGCTGACGCGCGAGCAGGACATGTTGGTGGAAGGCAGCGAGGCGCGCGCCGAATGTCTGGGGATCATCCAACGCGACGCAGTGAGCTTCACCAAGACCTATACCGATATTGCGTGGGAATTCGTGAAACCCATCGCCTATGCCGGAACCCTGTCTGCGGACGGACGCGCGATAGTCGGCGCCTGGTCACGCGAGGGTTTGAGCGGCACTTTCGAGATGACGCGGGACGGGTAGGACAGAGCGGACAAGCTCGCCGTGCCAAACAGTGCGAGCCTCGCGTTGGCGCTACCTCGCCGCTATGCCCGCCGGGCGACTATGGCCGCATCATCGCGCGTAATTGACATAAGGCCCGTGGATTGGGGCCGAAACGTCAATGATCAGAGTCAGCACAGGGTTGATGAGAAAAGTCGCGCCCGATCCGTGTTTCGCGGCCATACCGAGCGGCGGACAGGATGATGGCGATCAGGATTGTGGCGATCGAACGAGAATACCCTGTTGTGAAATCCTTTTCGATGGTCGCCCTCCCATCGTGCGGAGATCCAACGGCATTCCGGGCCAGCGATCCCGCTCAATCCGCGATGCGGGCAGCGTGTTCCTGCACCAGCGCGATCATGTTGGGGACGCCCTGCGTGCGGTTGGAAGATAGCTGATTGCGCAGGTCGAACGGGCTGAGCGCTTCGGCCACATCCATCGCCGCGACCTCGCTGGCCGGGCGATCCTGCAC
>JBARVT010000138.1:0-9375 GCA_049646405.1 Alteraurantiacibacter sp. | reverse complement strand
GGTGCAAGGAGTGAATGCGATGTCAGGAGAGTTGGATCAGGCCGCCGACGGCGAAGCGCGCGAGGCGCTGGAAACGATGGGCGATACGGTAAACCCGGGCGCCACGCCCGATGAGGTGCAGCCCGACGAGGGCGGCGACGTCGTCAGTCCGGATCCGGGCGAGCCTGGCGTACAGCCCGACGAAGGCGACGTAGACGAGCCGGGCGGGGTGCCGGATGAGTTGCCCGCTCCAGGTCCCGATCCGCTGATCAATCTCCCACCTGATTGATTTTTGCGGCGGGCGGTCTATCGGCATTGAGCATGAGCGATAACGACACGAACGATCTACCGCCCGACCGTCTTGCGATCAATCCGCGCAGCGAGCATTTCGATGCCGACAAGTTGCAGCGCGGCGTCGCCATCCGCTTCAAGGGGCGAGAGCGCACCGATATCGAGGAATATTCAATCCCCGAGGGCTGGGTCCGCGTGCAGGCCGGAAAGACGGTGGACCGCAAGGGCCGTCCATTGACGATCAAGCTCAATGGCCCAGTCGAGGCGTGGTACGAGGATCTCGGCGACGATCCGCCGGTCAATCGCAAGACCGACTGAAACTTAAACGCACCTCTTAAAAGGCAGGCCGGGCGCAGCGCCCCGCCTGCCTTTCTCATGTCAGACGACCGGGCTGGTTGGGTCGTCGCGTTCTTCGGGGTGGGAGGTCGTCATTCGCAGCACGGCATAGCCGAGGACAGCCGAAATCAGCGAGCCTGCGAGGATGCCGATCTTCGCGGAATCGCGCAGGCCTGCTGCCGCCTCGCCATAGGCGGTGTCGGTAAAGGCCAGCTCGCCGATAAACAGGCTCATGGTAAAGCCGATGCCGCAAAGGATCGAAACGCCCCAGACTTCGGGCCAGCTGCACCCCGGCGGCTTTGCGACGATGCCCAGCTTGACCGCTGCCCAGACGGTAGAGAAGATCCCCACCTGCTTGCCGAGCACCAGGCCCGCCGCGACCGCGAGCGGCAACGGCTCCACAAGCGCGCCCATGCCGAGCCCGGCAAGGCTGACGCCCGCATTGGCGAAACCGAAAACGGGTACGACGATATAAGCGTTCCAGCCGACCAGGGCATGCTCCATGTCTTCCAGCATGGTGCTGCCGTCCTTGCACTTGAACGGAATCATCAGGGCCGCGAGCACCCCGGCAATGGTGGCGTGCACGCCCGAATTCAGCACGCAATACCAGAGCACGACGGTGAGCAGGATGAAGGGCAGCTTCTTCGACGTGCCGGTGCGCCCGAGAAGCCACATGGCTACGAGCACGCCGAGCGAGGCGGCAAGCCATGCGAATTTCGGATCGCTGTAGAAGATCGCGATGATCGTCACCGCGCCGATATCGTCGACGATGGCCACGGTCAGCAGGAAAAGGCGCAGGGCCGACGGAACGCGCGTGCCGAGGAGGCCAACCACGCCCATGGCGAAAGCGATGTCGGTCGCCGCCGGGATTGCGAGTCCGGAGATGTAACGCTCATCGGCCCCGGCAATCGCGAAGAAAACGCCCATCGGGACGGCCATGCCGGCAATCGCGGCCAGCATAGGCAGGTTGCGCGCCTTCGGATCGGACAGGTTTCCGGCGATGATCTCGCGCTTCACCTCCAGCCCGACGACGAAGAAGAACACGACCATCAGGACGTCGTTCACCCACCCCTTGATCGTATCCAGATACATGAGCTTGTCGGTATTGCCGGGCACCTGCTCCCAGAATTCCCGACCGAAGAGCGAATCCCCGAACAGTGCGAAATATGCGCCCGCGGCGCCCGAATTGGCGATAATCATCGCCACCAGCGCAACGGCGATCAGCAGGATGCCGGCAAAGGCGTCCGCCTTGAACAGCGTGGTGAAATTCTCGACGGTTCGGCGCAGGAGAGAAGGGTTGTTCATGGGCCGCCCCTTTTTAGGAAAAGGCCGCGCATTGCAAGTGCGCGCCTTGCGCCGTCATCGCCGGGCGCATTGCCAAGTATAAAATGCTCGCCTACGCATTGTCCCCTATTCGCCGTGGGCGGGGGTCGCATGGATCTGGGGGCATTTTCGGCGCTGGAATGGCTGGCGCTGGCCGAATACGAACTCCTGCTGTTCGCGGGCGTATTCTTCCTGCTGGGCGCGGCCGACGAGATCGCGCTCGATGCGATCTGGCTTTGGCTCAGGGCGAAGGGGCGGATCGGCACGCGGCAGGTGAGCCGTGCGGACCTCAGGCATCGCAAGCTGGGCGGGCGCGTCGCGGTTTTTATACCCGCTTGGCAAGAGGCCGAGGTGATCGGCCATACGCTGAGCCATGCGCTGGCAGTCTGGCCGCAGGGTGACGTCGTCTTCTATATCGGCTGCTATTCCAACGACCCGGCGACGCTGGATGCGGCGTTGGCGGGGGCTGGCAGCGATGGCCGGGTGCGGCTCGTCGTTCATGAAAGTCTCGGCCCGACCACCAAGGCCGACTGCCTCAACCGGCTTTACCGCGCGATGGAAGGCGACGAGACAGGGCAGGACCAGCCCTTCCGCGCCGTCGTCCTGCACGACGCGGAAGACATGGTGGATGCCGCCGCGCTCTCGTTGATCGATCGGGCGATGGACGATCACGATTTCGTGCAGCTTCCCGTCTTGCCCGTGCCGCATCCCGGCAGCCGCTGGATCGGCAGCCATTATTGCGAGGAATTCGCCGAGAGCCACGCCAAGGCGATGGTCGTGCGCGACGCGCTGGGCGCAGGTCTTCCGGCGGCGGGCGTGGGCTGCGGCTTCCGCCGCGACATGCTGCGCGGCTTCGCCCGCGACGGGGAGACGGTGGAGGAAGACGGCCCCTTCTCCGGCTGGTCGCTCACCGAGGATTACGAGCTGGGCCTCAATATCTCGGCCAATGGCGGCTCCGCCCGCTTCCTGCGCGTGCGCGGCGAGGACGGACAACTGGTGGCGACGCGCAGCTTTTTCCCCGACACGCTGGTCGCGGCGGTGCGGCAGAAATCGCGCTGGGTGCACGGCATCGCTTTCCAGGGTTGGGACCGGCTCGGCTGGGGCGGCTCGCTGGCAGAGAACTGGATGCGCTTTCGCGACCGGCGCGGGCCGATGGCAGCGCTGGTGCTGCTGACGGGGTATGCGCTCTTTGCGCTCACGATATTGCTGACCGCGCTCGATTACATCGGTTACGACAGGCCGTGGGAAATGACGACCCTGCTCTGGACATTGCTGGCTCTCAACATGGCGAGTTTCGTCTGGCGGGCCACCATGCGCTTCGCCTTCACCGCGCGCGAATACGGCGTTTTCGAGGGCTTGCGCGCGGTGCTGCGCATCCCGGTGGCGAACATTATCGCGATTATGGCGGGGCGGCGCGCGCTGGTTGCCTATTTTCGTACGCTGCGCGGCGGCAGACCACAATGGGACAAGACCGCGCACGACACGCATCCGATTTTGCACCGCGAGCCGGTGGAGATGAGAGCGTGAGGCGAGCGAGGGCATCCGAGGAAAGGCGCGGCGGCGCGCTGGTCGCGCTCGGCTGCGTGCTGGCGGCGTGGCTGGTGCTGCGCGTGGGCCTGTGGGAAGCGCCTTTTACGCCCGCGTCGCTTCTGCGTGACGCCTTTTCCGAGCTTGTGCATGCTCCCGTCGCCGACAAGCTGGTCGACCCCGACGTGCCGCGCGCCGTGCCCGAGTCCAAATACGAAGGCGCTCCGCTCCGGGCTTGGGAAGCGCCGCGCGTGGTTGCTCCGGTGCCGGATCGCGTCGAGCGACCTGTCGCTCCGCCGCTGCCGCAGGTCGAGAGACCATTTGTCGGATTCACGCCCGTGACATCACCAGTCTTTGCCGAGGCACCCGCCCTCGTCGCCCATGCGCAGATGGGGCGCTCGGGCTATAAATACGTCTTGCCAGCAACCGAGGCTCCGGAGCAGACCAAGCCGGAAGGCGCCGCTTCTCCCGCCCGCTGGTCGATGGATATGTGGGCGCTGCTGCGCGATGGCTCGGCATCGCAGATCTTCGCGGCGACGCCGAACTATGGCCGCAGCCAGGTGGGCGCGGTGCTGCGCTACGATCTCGCCCCGCGCTCCGGCCACGCTCCGCAACTGTATTTGCGAGCGACATCGGCTCTGGAGGGCGCGCGGGAGCGCGAGGCGGCGCTTGGCATTGCGGCGCGGCCGCTTCGCGACCTCCCGATAAGGCTCGCGGTCGAAGCGCGTCTTGCCGAGACGGCGAGTAGCACGGAAACGCGGGCAGCTGCCTATGCGGTAAGCGAATTTCCGGCCGTCACGCTGCCCTACGGCGCTTCGGGCGAGGCCTATGTGCAGGCAGGCTATGTCACCGGCGATTTCGCCAGCGGCTTCGTAGACGGGCAAGCGCGCATCATTCGCCCGGTCGCGCGGACCGAGGATTTCCGCCTCGAAGCGGGAGCGGGCGCATGGGGCGGAGCACAGCGCGGGGCCGAGCGGCTCGATGTCGGGCCTACCGCAGCCATGACCTTCCGGCTGGGCCCGGCGAGTGCCCGCGTCGCCGCCGATTACCGCTTCCGCGTGGCGGGCGCGGCGGCACCTGCGAGTGGCCCTGCGCTCACAGTGTCGGCAGGATTTTAGCCGCAGCGCAGCAGTCGCCTGTTATCGCGCGGCGGATCGGGTTAGGCGGGGCCGCATGGACGTATACCTGCCCATTGCCAATCTCTCGATCAACGGGCTGTGGATCGTCCTGCTCGGCGCGGCGACCGGCGTGCTGTCGGGCCTGTTCGGCGTGGGCGGCGGATTCCTGACGACGCCGCTCCTTATCTTCACCGGCATCCCGCCCACCGTCGCCGCCGCCAGCGCCGCCACACAGGTGACAGGCGCGAGCGTTTCAGGCGTGCTCGCGCATAACCGCAACCAGGGCGTCGATTACCAGATCGGCGGGGTGATCGTGGCAGGCGGAATGGTTGGCGCGCTGATCGGGGCGGGGCTGTTCAACCTGCTGCGCGCCATCGGCCAGATCGATACCGTCATCAACATCCTCTACGTCGTCCTGCTCGGCAGTATCGGCGCGGTGATGCTGCGCGAGGCGCTGCAATCGCTGGGCTACGTTTCCGCCGATGGCAGTGGACGGCGCGCGGCCAAGCGGCGGCACCATCCATGGATCGCGGCGCTGCCCTATCGTTGGCGCTTTTATCGCTCGGGCCTCTATATCTCGCCCATTGCGCCGCTGGTGCTGGGCCTCGTCGTCGGCATCCTGACCATGCTGATGGGCGTCGGCGGCGGCTTCATCATGGTGCCTGCCATGCTGTATATCCTCGGCATGAGCGCGCGAGTGGTGGTGGGCACGAGCTTGTTCAACATCCTGTTCATCACCATGCTGGTGACGATGGTGCACGCCTTCACCACCCGCGCCGTCGACATCGTGCTGGCGGGCTTGCTGCTGATAGGATCGGTAACGGGCGCGCAATTCGGCTCCAAGATTGCGCAGCTCGCCAAGCCCGAATTGTTGCGCCTTGCGCTCGCCGCCATCGTCGTCGCGATAGCCGCGCGCATGGCCTATGGCCTGACGGTGACGCCGGACGAGGTCTATACAGTGGTCGATCTCTGATGCGCTGGCTGCTCGCCCTCCTGCTGATGCTGGCGGCGAGCCCCGCGCTGGCGCAGGGGCGCGAGCCGGTGCTCGTGCCCGACATCTCCGAACATGACATCGTGCTGCGCCAGGGCTTCACCGGCGCGGACCTGCTGCTGTTCGGGGCGTTGATAGATCCCGCGGGCGGTCGGATGCAGGGCGAGTACGACGTGGTCGTCGTATTGAAGGGCCCGACCGAGGAAATCCGCCTGCGCGAAAAGGAACGCTGGTTCGGCATCTGGGTCAATGCCGACAGCGTAGCGTATCGCTCCGTGCCCAGTTTCTACGCCATCGCCACGTCGCGCCCCATCGAGGAAATTGTCGACGAGCAGACTGCCGCCATCTTCGAACTCGGCCTCGACTACCTCCAGCTCTCGCCCACTGGCTCGATCGACCCGGAGGAGCAGGCGCGCTTTTCCTCCGGCCTGGTCGACCTGCGCCAGCGGCAGGGGCTGTATGCGCAATATGCTGACGGTGTGACCGTCAGCGAGGACGTGCTGTATCGTGCGCGCCTGCCGATTCCGTCCAACGTCATAGCCGGGCGCTATGTCGCCGAAACATTCGCCATTCGCGATGGGCGGGTGATAACCTCGGCAACCTCCGAAGTGATCGTGCGCAAGGAAGGGTTCGAGCGGCGGGTGGAAGAAGGCGCGGAAGAGTACGCGTTGTTCTACGGCTTGCTGGCGGTCGGCCTGTCTCTTTTCATGGGCTGGGCGGCAGGCAGGCTGTTCGCGCTGGTGTGATCCGCAGACCGCGCAGTTGACTCGATCTTAACCGTACGCGCGCTAACGCCGGGGCGTAATCAATAGCCTTGCGAGCGTTTTCCGCCATGAACGACATGCCTGTCAACCAGTTTACCGACGCCCGGCCCGCCGCGATGGACGACGATGTCCACGCAGCACAGCAAAGCGACTGCGCGCGCCAGCCCATCGGCGTGGTGCTGGAAATCGCCGGTTCGGGTTCGGCCATCGCGCTCGATCTGCTGCGGCTGAACGAATGCACGGAGAACGCCGATCCTTCCATCGCGCTTGCCGGGCAGGTCGGCAGCCAGATCAAGATCAAGACGCAGGACGGCTGGCTGCTCGCCAGCGTGCGCAACCAGCGGCAGGACCGGCGCGGCGACGGCAACAACATCATCGCCAATATCGACTTCATGGGCGAGGGAATGGAAGAACGCCTTACCGGCAAGATTCACAGCTTCCGCCGCGGCGTCACCCGCTATCCGATCCCCGGCGCGCTCGTCTATCCCGCCACGACGGAGGATTTGCGCCAGATCTATGCCAGCGACGGCCGCAGCGCGATCCAGATCGGCACCGTCTATCCCACCAGCGACATTCGTGCGGGCATGTATATCGACGCGATGCTGGGCAAGCACTTCGCGCTGCTCGGCTCCACCGGTACGGGCAAATCGACCAGCGCCGCGCTGATCCTCCACCGCATTTGCCAGGCCGCGCCGCAGGGCCATATCCTGATGATCGACCCGCACGGCGAATACTCCGCTGCCTTCCGCAATACCGGGCAGATCTTCGACGTTTCCAATCTGCAGATGCCCTACTGGCTGATGAATTTCGAGGAGCATTGCGAAGTGCTGCTGAAATCCAGCGGCAACGATCTGCAGAACGACCGCGACATTCTGGCCAAGTGCCTGCTCGCCGCGCGCAGCAAAAACCGGCTTGCCGAGCAAATGGGCAAGATCACGGTGGATTCGCCGATTCCCTATCTCCTTTCCGACCTGACCAACATGGTCCAGGACGAGATGGGCAAGCTGGACAAGGCGACTAACACGGCGCCCTATATGCGCATCAAGACCAAGATCGAGGAGCTGAAGGCCGATCCGCGTTACCAGTTCATGTTCTCCGGCATGCTGGTGGGCGACACGATGGGCGATTTCATTTCGAAGATCTTCCGCATGCCGTCAAACGGCAAGCCCATCGCCATTATCGACGTGTCGGGCGTGCCGTCGGACATCACCAGCACGGTGGTCGCGGTGCTCAGCCGCCTCGTCTTCGATTTCGCCATCTGGGGCCGCAGCGAGAAAACCAGCCCGATCCTGCTGGTGTGCGAAGAAGCCCACCGCTACGTGCCCAACGAGCGCAATTCGGACGGCAACTCGGTCGGCCGCATTCTCAGCCGGATCGCCAAGGAAGGGCGTAAATACGGCATCTCGCTGGGCCTCATCACACAGCGCCCTTCGGACCTTGCCGAAGGCGTGCTCTCGCAATGCGGCACGATCATCTCGATGCGCCTCAACAACGACCGCGACCAGGCCTTCGTGAAGGCCGCCATGCCCGAAGGCGCGCGCGGCTTCCTCGATTCGATCCCCGCCTTGCGCAACCGCGAATGCATCGTCTGCGGCGAGGGTGTCTCGATCCCGATCCGCGTCTCCTTCGACAATCTCGAGGAAAGCAAGCGGCCGGCGTCCGAAGACCCAAGCTTCGTCGACCTGTGGAACACCGGCGGCGGCGAGGAGGACATGGTCCACCGCACCGTCCAGAGGTGGCGCGCGCAGGGGGCCTGATTTTCTTTGCGAAGGCGCCTTTGCGCCTTCGTCCTCGGTGCTGTTCCTTCCGCTTTGCTGCGGGGCACCTGAAGGCGACCGTTCGGCGTTGCCTCCTTTCGGTTGGTTGTCTGCACCGTTGCAACTCCACCCCGTTCGTCCTGAGGAGTGAGGACGCAGTTCGAGCGTCTCGAAGGACCGGTCGAGCGAAGCCCCGACCTCAGGTGCCGCGCGTATCCCCGTAGAGATGGATATGCAGCCGGTCGCTCATCCGGACACCATGCTCCAGTGCCAGTGGCGCCAACCACTGTTCCCGTTTGCGTATCGTTTCGCTGTCCGTTCCCTCAGGCATCAGGAATACGCGCATGCGGTCGAAACGGTGGCGTTCGGCCAGAGCCAACACCTCCTCCACGTCCCCCGGCTCGGCGATCACGAATTTGAACCAGGCGCGCGGGTCGGTGGACCATCGGTCCAGCATTTCGGGCTTCAGCGCGAGATCGGCCGGATTACCGCTATGCGCGAGCTTCGGGCTGACATTGTACTGGTCCACCCGCACATCCAGCCGCGCGGGCGGCTCCACCGTCCCGTTCGTCTCGATCTCGACCTGCATTTCTGGCAGGTGCTCCAGCATATTGGCGAGCCCGCCCGCCTGCAGCGTCGGCTCCCCGCCGGTTATCACGAGCCGTTCCTGCCCGAGAGCGGCGATGCGCCCGGCGACATTTTCCGCCTTCAACTTCACCTGATTGGCCTTGCGATCAAAGGTTTCGCCCGAGCGATGCGGGCGCTCATCGCCGGTGAAGAGCCAGGTATAGGCCGTGTCGCACCACACGCAGGCGAGGTTGCAGCGCGACAGCCGCACGAATGCCACCGGCATCCCCGCACTCGGCCCCTCGCCCTGGAGGGAGGCGAAAATTTCCGGAGCGCCGGTGTCGTCGGTGGCGAGGGTGAGAGTCATGGTCAAAGGTGCGAACCTAAAAGAGAAAACAATCCTTCGACAGACTCAGGATGAACGGGTGGTTAGGTAGTGCTAGCCTAACCCAGCCGCTCCAGTGCGCCGTTGAGCCGCTCGACTTCGTCGCCGAGGCGCGCATAGTCGGCATTTGCCTTTTCCACCGCTTCGGGCTTGGCGCGCCCAACGAAGTTCGGGTTGTCGAGCCGCTGGGCGAGGCTGTCGCGCTCCTTCTGCGCGCCGTCGCGCGCCTTGAGCAGGCGGGCACGTTCAGCGCCGACGTCGATCACGCCTTCGAGCGGCACGACGAAAACGTCCTCGCCCGCCGCAACCTGCATCGCCGCGCCCGCCGGTGCTTCGC
>JBARVT010000137.1:0-5671 GCA_049646405.1 Alteraurantiacibacter sp. | reverse complement strand
GTCACCGGCCGCACGCTCACCGGCTTCGGCGCGCCGCAAGCGTCCGGTTTGAGCCGGGGAATCACCCTCGCCCCCATCGGTGGTGCGCAAGTCGTCGCGCCTGCCGCCGGGCGCATTGTCTTTGCTGGCCCGTATCGCGGTTACGGCGCCATTGTCATCGTCGAGCATGCCAGTGGCTGGACCAGCCTCGTCACCGGGCTGGCCCGGACCGATGTGCGCGTCGGCCAGCAGGTCGTCGGCGGCGCGCCGCTCGGGACTGCGTCTCCCGGCAGGCCCAGCGTCACGCTGGAGCTACGCCGCGACGGGGAGCCGGTGAATCCGCTGCTCTACACGCGGTGAATCGCGCATAATCTGGCGTTAAGCGCCGCTCTGCGATAAGGAAGCCTTCGGGACAGACATCCGCATACCGGGATTCGCACGACCTATGAAATTCGTATCCAAGCTGGCGCCCACCATCCGCGCCGCCGCCCTTTGCACCGCCGTCGCGCTCGTGCCCGCCACCACGGTGGCCGTCGCGCAGGTCGACGGGCGCGCGTCCCCGGAATTCGCGAAGCTGTTCGCGACATATCAGCGGATCAAGGCCAGCTATGTCGAACCGGTGGAAGACGACGTGCTTATCCGCGGCGCGATCGACGGAATGCTCGGTGCGCTCGATCCGCATTCGGCCTATATCGACGGGCAGGCGCTCGAACGCCTGAACACGATGATCGACGGCAATTACCAGGGCCTCGGCATTTCGGTGCAGATGGAAGACGGCGCGGTTAAAGTCGTCTCGCCATTCCGCGGCAGCCCGGCGGACAAGGCCGGAATCGCGGCTGGCGACTACATCACCCATATCGACGGCTCGCTGATTTTCGGCATGGAGTTGGACGAGGCGGTGGCACAGATGCGCGGTCCTGCCGGATCGAATATCGAGCTCACAATCTTCCGCCCCGGGCGCGAGGACAGCTTCGAAGTTACTGTCACTCGCGGCGTGATCGAGTTGGAACCGGTGACGTGGGAACTTTTGGAAGGTAATATCGGGCACATCTCGGTTAACGAATTTTCCGCCGATGTCGGCGCCGACGTGCGACAGGGCCTTGCCGAATTGCAGGGCCAAGCGACCGGTGGCGCGCTGGCAGGTCTTGTACTCGACATGCGGCGAAACCCCGGCGGTTCCTTGGATGAGGCAGTGGCGCTGAGCGATTTATTCCTCGACGAAGGGCAGATAGTCTCCCAGCGCGGCCGCAGTCGCCGTGACACGATCTATTACGACGCGGAGACCGTCTATCGTGGCGACGTCGCTGAAGGGCTGCCGATAATCGTGCTGATCGACGAGGGCTCCGCCTCGGCCAGCGAGATCGTGGCGGGCGCGCTGCAGGACCACCGCCGCGCGCTGGTGATGGGAGAGCGCAGCTTCGGTAAGGGCAGCGTGCAGACGCTGCTCCCGCTCACCCGCGACACCGCGCTGAAACTGACGACGGCGCGCTATTACACCCCCTCGGGCCGCAGCGTGCAGGAGGGCGGGATCGCGCCCGATATCCGCGTCCCGCAACTCAGCGATCCCGACGCCGAGCGCCGCCAGCGGCTCGCCCTGCGTGAAAGCGACCTTCGTGGTCATTTGATCAATGAAATCGGGGTCGAAGACGAATCGCTCACGCGCGACCGGCTCGAGGATCCGCGCTTCCAGCTGACTGCTGCGGAACTCCAGGAAATGGGCGTCGAGGACTTCCAGCTCGATTATGCCGTGCGCACGCTGCGCCGCACCGGCGGGATGAATGTGGCGCGCCGCTGATCGAGCGGTTAGGGGAGTGGCACGATGACCGCTCCCCTCTCCATGTCCGACAAACTCGCCCAGCGCCTCGCGCTCGCTGTGCCTGCCGCATTACTGGCAGGTGCCTATGTCGGCGAATATTTCTTCGACCTGTTTCCATGTGAAATGTGCTGGTGGCAACGCTGGCCCCATTTCGCCGCCATTGCCTTCGCCGTCCTCTCGGCTTTCGCGCCGCCAAAGCGCCTGTGGATCGCCATCGCGGCGGGCGGCATCGTCACCTCGGGCCTGATCGGCGTCTTTCATGCCGGCATCGAATGGGACTGGTGGGAAGGCATCACCGGATGTGCCGCCGGGGCGGGCAACTATATGAGCTTCGACATCGTGCGCTGCGATGAAGCGGCGGTCCGCTTCCTCGGCCTGTCTCTGGCGGGCTGGAATGCGGTGCTTTCCATCGGCAGCGCGATTGCCATATGGGTCTTGCTGGCAGCAAAGGAGCGCGCATGACGAAGGACCGGTCCGAAATGATCCGCGTGGACCAGGCAGGCGAATTCGGCGCAACGCGCATCTCTGCGGGGCAGCTTGCCGTCATGGGCGACCGCGGCCCGCATTCCGCCGAAATTCGCGCCATGGCGGAGCAGGAGCGCGGCCATCGCGCGGAGTTCGATGCGTTGATCGCCCGGCGTGGCGTGCGCCCCACGGCCTTGCAGCCCTTTTGGAACATCGCCGGGTATGCGCTGGGCGCAGGCACGGCGCTGCTCGGCCCCGAGGCGGCGATGGCCTGTACTGCGGCGGTTGAGACAGAGATCGACAAGCATTATTCGAAACAGCTCGATGAGCTCGAAAAGGCCAAAGGGACGCCGGATGACGATCCCGAACTCGCCGACATGATCCACCGGTTTCGCGAGGACGAGCGCGAACATCGCGACTCGGCGATCCATCACGGTGCGGAGAATGCGCCCGCATATCCGCTGCTTTCCGCGGCGATCCGGCTCGGTTGCAAAGCGGCGATTCGCCTGTCCGAGAAGATTTGAGCACGACAGCCGGAACCGTACCCCCTTCATCGCGCGTTCAATAGGCGAAGCGCCATCTGGCGCACGATGAATTCGACTAAGAGGAACGCCATGACCCGCCTGCTTGCCCTGCCCGCCACCGCCCTTGCCGCCATCGGTGTGCTGGCTGCCGCGCCCGCCATGGCGCAGGACCAAGGCGGGGACCGGGTGAACCAGGTCATCATCTTCGGTGACGATCCTTGCCCGCAATCTGATGGCGACACGATCACTGTCTGTGCGCGGCTTGACGAGAGCGAGCGGTACCGCACGCCCCCCCGCCTCAGGCAGAGCAATTCGCCTGCGAACGAAAGCTGGACGAACCGCGCACAGAGCCTCGAAGCGGTCGGCAGGTTCGGCCCGCTCAGCTGCACACCGGTTGGCGCGGGCGGTGATCTTGGTTGTACGGTCGAGATGATCGAAGCCGCCTATGCCGAGCGAGAGGCAGGAACCGATGTGCGTATGGCCGAACTGGTCGCACAGGCCCGGCAGGAACGGCTTGCCGGTATCGACGGCGAAACCGCCGAATATCAGGAGCGCGTCGAGGCGCTGGAACGCGCCGAATTCGAACGCCGCCGTGCTGCACAGGCGCGCGAGGTGGGCGAGGAAGTTGTCGATCCCGATCCGGCTCCCGCACAGATCGTCGACCCGAGCCGCATCCCCCCCCGCGCCCCGCAATCGCCGGGGTTCGAGGACAGCGACACCGATGCAGCCCAGCCGCTCGATGCCGCGCCGCCTGCTTCAGAGCCGGGCGCTTAATTTCCGCCGGGAAATCGCTCGAACGCTGAAAGACTGGCAAGGTCGGCCATGTAAGGCCGTCTCTCCGCTACCTGTATCTGCGCCTGCGGGGCGATAACGTCAGGCTGGTCGAGCGTCACCGACTGGATATCGACGATGCCGGGCAGCACCGCTTCGTTGATAAAGAAAAGCGGTGTGCCGCAAGTGCCGCAGAACGCTCGCATTGAGCCTGAAGGTGCGGTGTAGCGCACCGGCTCGCCCTTGGCGATGCGAAAGCCGTCGGATGGCATGGCCAGCCACGCGGTCACCGGCGAACCGCTTGCCATCTGGCAGTCGCGGCAATGGCACAGCGCATGATGCGCGGCTTGACCCTTGGCCTCGTAGCGAACCGCTCCACAGCGGCACCCCCCTTCGATCATGGCAAGTCTCCGTGTCCGATGAAGGAGAACATATATCGAACGACTGATTAGCTCAAGGCAATATCGGGCGCGTCTTCCTGCTTCATGCCGACGACGTGATAGCCCGCATCGACATGGTGTGTTTCGCCGGTCACTCCCGATGACAGGTCCGAGCAGAAATACAGCCCCGCGCCGCCAACATCCTCGATGGTGACGTTGCGCCGCATCGGCGCGTTGAGCTCGTTCCATTTGAGGATGTAGCGGAAATCGCCGATCCCGCTCGCCGCCAGTGTCTTGATGGGGCCTGCGCTGATCGCGTTGACGCGAATGCCCGCCGGTCCGAGATCGTTGGCGAGATATTGCACGCTCGTTTCCAGAGCTGCCTTGGCGACGCCCATCACGTTGTAATGCGGCACGACCTTTTCCGCGCCATAATAGGTCAACGTCACGATGCTGCCGCCTTCGGTCATCAACGGCGCAGCGCGCTTGGCCGCGGCGACGAGCGAGTAAGCGGAAATGTTCATCGTCATCAGAAAATTGTCGAGCGACGTGTCGACATATTTGCCGCGCAGCTCGCTCTTGTCCGAAAAGCCGATCGCGTGGACGAGGAAGTCGAGCTTGCCCCAACGCTTTTCGATCGCGGCGAAGGCGGCATCCATGTTGGCCATGTCCGCCACGTCGCATTCGATCAGGAAATCGCTGCCGACCTGCTCCGCCAGCGGGCCGACGCGCTTCTTCAGCGCCTCTCCCTGGTAGGAGAACGCCATTTGCGCGCCCTGCTCGTGCAGCTTCTTCGCGATGCCCCAGGCCAGCGACTTGTCGTTCGCCAGCCCCATGATCAGGCCCTTCTTGCCTGCCATCAGCCCAGTCATTCGTTCATGTCCTCCTTCGCCGCTTCGGCCTGCCGCCGCTTGCGTTCGCGATTGTCCGCTTGCCCGATGCGGTTTTCCTCTTCCTCCGGCGTTTCCGCCAGCGCGGCATTCAATTCGGCTCCGGCGACGACCCCTAATCCCACCAGCCAGAAAAAGAAAAGCGCGATCATGAAACCGGCGAGCGAGCCATAAGTGAGGTTGTAGGAAAACAGGCTGCGCAGCACGGGCGGCAGCGCCAGCGTCACGCCGATCCACCATAAAGTCACCAACAGCGCGCCCGGCCATTTGGGATAGCGCCGGGTGCGGTACTTCGCAGGCGTGAGTGCGACAAACAGCAAAAAGATCGAACCGAACAAGCCGAAGCCGGGAATGATGCGCGACAACTCCAGCGTGCCCAGAGCATCGTTGAGATCGGGGAAATACGCCTCGATCACTTCTTGTGCGGCGCCGATCATGACCTGCGCGATGAGCGAGGTCATCAGCAGCAGCACGGCGGCGAGGATTATGCCGGTCGAGAGCAGGCGATACTTCCAGAACGCCTGTGTCGCGCGGGTGCCGTAGGCCCGGCGCAGGATATCGCGAATCGTTTCGACAAGGCTGCCCACGGTCCACAGGCCGAACAGCCCGCCAACCCATAGCAGCCAGCCATTGCGCGCTTCGACCACACTGCTCGCTACCGGCCCGATCACTTCGGCCACCACCGGCGGCAGGGCGATGAGAATGGTGTTGATCGTTGCCGCGCGTTCCGCCTCCTCGCCGATGGCGGAGAAAATTGCAGCGGCGGTGATGAAGAAGGGAAAAATGGCGAGGATAGACATGTAGGCGAGGTTGCCTGCATGGATGAACCCGTCGTTGAAACACCCG
>JBARVT010000136.1:0-1686 GCA_049646405.1 Alteraurantiacibacter sp. | reverse complement strand
CCGCCAAAAGGTCCGTCAGGCTGCTGGCAGGATGCGGGCCTCCACCAGCCGAGCGATGAGATCGACGATGGCTGCGCGTGCTTCGACATCCTCGTTGGTGCCGCCGGACGGAGCATCGACGGCAGCGGGGCGAGTCCAGCCGCCGTGATAGCGGGCGAACGTCCCGGCTGACTTGTCGAACACCACCATTCCATCTTCCGACCCCACGAAAACCCAGTTGCCCGCGTGCCGCGAGGCGATGGCTTCGGCGTGGCCTTCCCAGTCGCCGGTCGGCGCGCTGCCGACAATCCAAGACTCGCCATCGGTCGGAGACGCGGGTTGCGCATCGGCCTCGCCTTCGACTGCGGGATGCAGCAGCGCATCGACCCGCGCGAGCGCCTCATTCACGGCGAATTCCTTCTGTGCTTGCGCGACGAAGAGGTTCGGCAGCCGGTGACGCGGCGTGGTTGCAGCGAAGGTCAGGGGGTCGGTCATGGGCGGTCCTTTCAGGAAAGCGTGGTGAGCAGAAGCGGAAGCGAGCGTGCGTGCGTGCCGATCTGGCGCACCCAGAGCGGCTCGCCAGCGCGTCCCGCCAGAGCGGCAGAGGCGACCGAGAGACTGGGCTCGGAGGTTGTGTAGCTGGCGAGCGGCGCATCGGGATCGCCGATACCGACCTCGTAGCTTTCCGATTGCTCCGCGAGCGGCACTTCAACGGTCGAGTCCCACGTCCAGGCCCCACGCGCGCGGCGGGTCCAACCGAGGTCCAGCCCCCCATCGGCCAGCTTGCGCACACGCGGATGCACTGGCGTGAGCGGGCGCAGCGAGAAGCCGGGACCGGCGATAGTGGCGAACGCGGGATCTTCGTCGGCGAGGCCGATGGCGGCCAACGTATCGCTTCTGCCGATAGCTGCCATGTCGAGCGCCACCAGGCTCTCGTCGAGCAGCACGAAGCGCGCGCCCGCGCCACGTTCGGCCTGCGCCAGATGCTCTGTCCCGCCGCGTCCCCGCAGCAGGCCGGACAGGCGCCAGCGCGCATCGCCGAGCGGTTCGGCCACCGCGAATTGCACGATCTCCTCGCCGATCAGAGCGCGGTTGGCCCCTTGTGCCAAATCTTTGAGCGAACGGTTTTCGAGCACGAAATCGACGGAGGCGAGCTGCACGTTGACTTGCGAATGCCGGTCCAGAAGCGGTGTCGCGCGTGCAGGCAGGATGCCGAGTGTCGTGCCCACCACGCTGCGGCGCGTGCCGGTGCTGCCGACAGGCTCCAACCCCGCGCCGGTCTCCGCATACAGCGCCGCTCCGCGCCAGCCCGCGCTTTCGGACGTCGCCGCCAGCCAAGCCTGCCGCATCTCGCCCGATCCGGTGCCTAGCCAAGGCAGTTCGAACGCCTCGATCCGCGTGCCGGTCGCCACGTCATCGTCCTGCGGCAGGGCGCGCCCGGCCTCGGCAGGCATAGCGGGGACGAGGCGCTGGGGCAGGTGTAGCAATTCGAGTTCGACGCCGCTTTCGCGCCATTCCCACGCCTCCACGCGCCACGTGCCTGCCCGCCCCGGAACGGAGACCGTCGCCCCTGGGCGGATTCGCTCGTCGATATCGGCGATGCGGTAGGCCAGCCGCTCCTGCGCCAGCGCCGCGCGGGTGGCGGCCTTGTCCGCCAGTTCCTTCGCGTTCGCCGCTTGCAGGGCGCCGGGAAACTCGATCACGCTG
>JBARVT010000135.1:0-3827 GCA_049646405.1 Alteraurantiacibacter sp. | reverse complement strand
CCAGTCGGCCACGCACCGGTTGCAGGCGCGATACGGCATCGAAGACCTGCGCCGGATTGCCGCCGGTCGCCAGCACGAGGCCCGCAGCGGTGAGCGCGTTTGCGACCTGGTACGCGCCGATGAGCGGCAAGCGGATGCGCCGCTCCTCGCCGCCATGCACCAGCACCAGCTCCTGCCCAAGCTGCGTCGCCTCGCGCGATACGAGCTGGATGTCCCCGCCCCTCTCACCGACCGTGAAGACCGTCAGCCCGCGCTCTTTCGCGACGGTGATCGCGCGCTCCGACCATTCGTCGCCCGCCCAGATCACCGCCGTGCCGCTTTCGTCCACCACTTCGGTGAAGAGGCGCATCTTGGCGGCGAAATACTCCTCCATGTCGGCATGGTAGTCGAGATGGTCGCGGCTGAGATTGGTGAAGCCGCCCGCCGCCACCGGCAGCCCTTCGTTGCGATACTGACTGAGCCCGTGGCTGCTCGCCTCGTAGGCCACATGGGTCACACCCTCGCGCGCGAGGCCGGTCATGTTGGACAGGAAGGTCACGATGTCTGGTGTGGTCAGGCCGGTGGAGACGCTCTCCTCGGGCGTCGTGACCCCGAGCGTGCCGATGCTGGCCGCACGCTGGCCGCACATGCGCCAGATCTGCCGCGTCATCTCGACCGTGGAAGTCTTGCCGTTCGTCCCCGTCACGGCGACCACCGTGGCCGGCGTCGGCGCGAAGTAGCGCGCGGCGATGTCGGCGAAGAGGCGGCGCGGCGAGTCGCTCGCAAGGTGCAACGAGCCCTCGATTGGCGCTTCGCTCCGCGCGACTACGGCAACGGCTCCGCTGGCGATGGCGGCGGGGATAAAGTCCTCGCCATTCACTGCGCTGCCCTGGAACGCGCCGAAGACATTGCCCGGCGCGACCTTGCGGTGGTCAATCGCGAAGCCGGTGATGCGGGTCTCGCCCGCCTCGCCCGCATCGACACCGGCCAGAGAGGCAAGGTCCGCCAGCCGCATCAGTGCGCCCCCACCAGCGGATCGAGATCGGTCAGGTCGATGTCACGATCCGCATCGGGATAGACGCCGAGCTGCGGCCCGATGCGCGGCACCAGCTTGCCGACGATGGGCGCGGCATTCCACGCGGCGGTGCGCTGGAAAGAGCTGGCGATAGTGCCCTTCGGCTCGTCCAGCATGGCGATAATGACGAAGCGCGGATTGTCCATCGGGAAGGCGGCGGCAAAGGTCGAGACGAGCGTCGTCTGGCGATAACCGCGCACGCCGGGCTTTTCCGCGCTGCCCGTCTTCCCACCCACGCGGAAGCCCTCCGCATCGGCGTTGCGTCCGGTGCCGTAAACCGCGATCATCCGCAGCAGCTGGTTCATGCGCGCGCTGGTGCTTTCCTTGAACACGCGGCGACCGCGCGGCGCTTCGCCGGGGCCGAGGCGCTTCAGGGTCGCAGGCCGCCAGATGCCGCCATTCACCATCGCGGCATAGGCCGACGCAAGGTGCAGCGGCGTCACAGCGATGCCGTGGCCGTAGCCGACCGTCATCGCCCGCAGGCGCGGCCATTCCCCGCTTGCCCAGATCGGAAAGCCGCGCGCGGGAAGCTCGATATAGGGCCGCTCGTTCATGCCGAGCTCTTCCATGTATCGCTTTAAGTTCGCCGGACCCAGTTCGTCCACGATGCGCGCGGTGCCGACATTGGAGGAATGGATGAGCGTATCGGGCGCGTTGATCGTGCTGGCGGCGACCTTCTTGTCCTTGATCGTATAGCCGCCGACTTTCATCGGCGCGGTGCTCCAGCGGCGCGAAAGGTTGGTGATTGCGCCGCTGTCGATCGCGGCGGCGACGGTCAGCGGCTTGAAGGTGGAGCCGAGTTCGTACACCTGGTTCGTCACCCGGTTGAAGGCGGGCGCAGTCAGGCCGCGATCGTGCTGTGCCTGCGTCACCGCGACATCGCTGGAGGTCACGGCGTTGGGGTCGAAATCGGGCAGCGAGGCGAGCGCGAGAACTTCGCCGCTGTCGACATCGAGCACGATGCCCGCGGCGCCGACTGCATCGACCGACAGCATGCCCGCTCGCAGCTCTTCCTCCAGCGCGCCCTGCACGCGCATGTCTATACTCAGCGCGATCGGATCGCCCCGCGTCGCAGGATCGTTGAGATAGTCGTTGAACACCGATTCCATGCCGACGCGGCCATTGCCGTCGGCCGCGACATAACCGAGCACATGCGCGGCGAGCGAGCCTTGCGGATAGTGGCGATCTTCTTCCTGCGGCAGCTCCAGCGCCAGTTCGCCGATCTGCATCACGCGATTGGCATCTTCGGGCAGGACACGGCGGCGCAGGTAAGTCTTGCGGCCCGCCGCCAGCTTCTGCTCGACTTCGTAACGGTCGAGATCGGGAAAGATCGCCGCCAGTTCGCGGGCGACGTCTGCGGGCGATTTCACCAGCGGTGGTCCGCCGTCGCCGCCCTCTCGCATGGCATCGGGATTGAACCATAGCGCATAGGCGGGAAAGGCGCGCGCGAGCGGCACGCCGTTGCGATCGACGATCTCGCCGCGCGGTGGCAGCAGCGCGTCGGCCATGCTGCGCTGGTCCGGCCCCGGCTGGGCGACGCCGATATAGGCGAGGCGTACCAGGGCGGCGGCAGCGACAAGCGTAAAAACGGCGATGACGAGCAGCAGTCGCAGCCGCGCAATCAGCAGCGAGCGACGGCGGAAATCGACCATCCCCGCCTGGCCGGGCACGATGGTGCGGGGGATCGCAAAGGCGTTCACCGGCGACCGGCTCCCATGCCGGCGTCGGAAATGGTGACGGCGGCAAGCGGCACGCGCAGCGGCCCGTTGGTGATGGCGATGGCGCTCTCGCCGCTTGCCTTGCGTTCCGTGCCGAGCACGACATTGTCCACCGGGCGTCCGGTGAGCGGGGAGACGAGCTGCGGGAAGTCCGGCACATCCTCGCCCGAATTCATGCCCGCGAGTCGGATCGGCGCTGGCGCATCGGCGGCGCGCGGTGAGCCGTAGCTTGCCAACTGGCGCGGGCTTTCGATGAACTGGTCCGCCCTAGGGCTTTCGAAGCCGAAATCGACCCGGTTCCACGCGGCCAACTGGACATGGTTGGAACGGGTGAGAAATTCGGTCTCGAGCAGGAGCTTTTCTTCCTCCAGCGCCACGATCTGCCGTTCTGCGCGAACGACATCGGCATGTACCGCCGTCACCTTGATGTGCAGCAAACCATAGAGAGCAAGGCACGTGCCCAGCGCTGCGACCCATCCGATCTTGCGCATCCGCGCCTGCGGGGCGGTTCCGTAGCAAGTCATGCGGCAGTCTCCCTGGCAAGTGCGTCAGTGCGGGTAGCGCCGCGCAAGGTGGCGGAGCGGGCGCGCGGGTTGCGCGCGGTCTCGGCCGCTCCGGCGCGGATCGCCTTGGTAAGATGCCCGAAGCGCGGGCTGGGGGGCAGCTGCGCTTCGGGCAGGTGACGCGAGCCGCGCGGGGTCTGGTTGGCGGCATCGCGAAGGAAGGTCTTGACGATCCGGTCTTCAAGCGAGTGGAAGCTGACCACGGCAAGCTTTCCGCCCGCTTTCAGCAGCGTCTCGGAAGCTTTCAGGGCTGCGTCGAGTTCGTCCAGCTCGCCGTTCACATGGATGCGGATCGCCTGGAAACTGCGCGTGGCGGGGTCTTTCTTGTCGCCCGGACGAAAGCCCAGCGCCTTGCGCACGATTTCGGCGAGCTGCCCGGTCGTTTCCAGCGGACGCGCGGCGACGATGGCGCGGGCGACGCGGCGTGACTGCCGCTCCTCGCCGTAGCGATAGAGCACGTCGGCGATGGTGTCGGCCTCCGCCTCGTTCAGA
>JBARVT010000134.1:0-1702 GCA_049646405.1 Alteraurantiacibacter sp. | reverse complement strand
GCGCCGCCTGCCTGCCTTCCTGCACCGCCTGCGACGCGACGAACGCGGCGTTACCATCGTCGAATTCGCGATCATTGCGCCCGTTTTCCTGCTAATGCTGGTCGGCCTGTTCGACTTCGGCTTCCAGATTTACGCGCAGTCGGTCATGAATGGGGCGATGCAGGCGGCGGGGCGCGATTCCACGTTGGAACCCGGCGGACCGACCGCAGCGGAGCTTGATGCGTCGGTGTCGGACAAGGTGCTGCTCGTCGTCCCGTCCGCAAATGTTGCCTTCACCCGCAGCAATTACGAAAACTTCACCGACGTACGCCAGCCGGAACGGTTCGACGACACCGATGGCGACGGCACCTGCAACAACGGCGAACCGTTTGAGGACGTGAACGGCAACGGCACGTATGATCTAGACCGCGGGATGAGCGGACAGGGCGGCGCGGACGATGCCGTGCTCTACGAAGCGACCGCTTCATACAAGCGCATGTTTCCGATGGCCGAGATGATCGGCATCGGTAAGGACGTCGAGATCTACGGCGCGACGATCTTGCGCAACCAGCCCTTCGCCGATCAGGCCGAACGCAATCCCGAAGTCGTGAACTGCCCGTGACTTCAGTTTCGAAACCAGGACGTCGCATCTCATGGCTGTCCAACCTGCGGCGCGACGATAGCGGGGTCGCCATGGTCGAATTTGCGTTCGTCGCCCCCATCGTGCTGATGCTGGGCCTTGGCGGGATGGAGCTTGCCAATCTTGCAGCGACGCACATGCAGATCAGCCAGACGGCGATGCAGGTGGCGGACAACGCTTCGCGCATCGGGGATCGCAACGCGCTGGCGGCCGAAAAGATTTACGAAAGCGACGTCAACGACCTCCTGACAGGCGCTGACATCTATGCCGGGCCGCGCATCGACCTGTTCGAGAACGGACGCGTTATCGTAAGCAGCCTCGAACAGAACGAAGATGGCGGCCAGTGGATTCACTGGCAGCGTTGTGTGGGCAAACTCGAGGTCGATTCATCCTACGGGAAGGCGGGGAAGGGAGAAACCGGAACCGGCTTTTCCGGAATGGGCGTCACAGGCCAGGAATTGACCGCGCCTGCCGATGGTGCGGTGATGTTCGTCGAAGTCGTGCATACCTATGAACCGCTCGTCAGCGCTCAGATCGCCAGCCAGTTCGTCGACAGCCTGCAAATTCGCAGCGAATCCGCTTTTACCGTGCGCGGCAATCGCGACCTGACGGGCGTGTTCGCCGAAAGTGGTGTCTCGACCGCAGATTGCGGCAAATACGAGGCTTTGTGACATGACCGGTATCACGAAAACCAATGCAGCATTGCTGGGCTTCGGCGTGCTTGCTCTGGTGTCCTTCATCGGTGAGGAGGATGGCGCGCTGACGCAGCTTTCGCAGGCCAAGCGACCAACCGAGGCGCAACCTGCCGCCGCGCAGTCGAGGCAGCCTAGAGCGGAGATGCTGGCACAGGCCGACGCTTGGGACGACAATCAATCCGCCGATCCTGCCGCCAGGGCGCCGATGCCGCACGTGGCGACCGTCAGCAGCGAAGAACCGGTTATCGAGGATTACCGTCCGGCATCGCCATCGCCCGCGCCCGCCGCAACATCTGGTAAGCGTTACGACACACCGCCGCCCAATGGTCGAAACAGCAGCGACATGCCCGAAGGAACTGTGATCCGCAACTTCGATCCGCGCGTCGGC
>JBARVT010000133.1:0-2109 GCA_049646405.1 Alteraurantiacibacter sp. | reverse complement strand
CTCCCGATGGCCGACATCGACACCGACCTCCTTCAGTTCCTCAGTCGGGGGCGGCCATGGCTGCCCAGGCTCAGACGCGATTGTTCCTTGACATGGGCCGGAACGACCATGTCCAGGCGCTGCCTGCGACTGGCCGGACGATCGCGGAAGGCCCGCAACCCGCGTGGGCTGACAGTCATCACCCGGCAGAGCCGGTCGATCGAAAAGGCCCCGCGCTGTTCTTCGACGAACCGAAATCTCATGGCTTTTGGCTCGCGAGGAACCGGGTGGCTTTTTTTTGAGATATCCCTCTCCTCCTTGAGGATGCGGTTCTCGCGCCGCAGCCGTCCGTTCTCGCGCGCAAGCTCGCGATCCTCGGGCGATACCACATCCGTGTCGCGGTGCGCTGCCACCCGTTTGTTCAGCGTCCAAAGCCCAACGCCCAGATCATCCGCAACTTGTCGCCGTGTCAGCCCGCTGGTCAGTGCAGTTCGCACCGCGTCTTGGCGGAATTCACCCGTTCTTCCCGTGCCCACAGTTCGTCTCCTTTGCTGCAAGTCATGCTATCAAAGCAACGGCACCAAACCGCGGCAGGTCCAGTTCGACCCGGGTGCGATCCGGTCCTTGAGCGTCGGCCGGATGTCGGCCAGTCCGCTGATTTTGGCCTCGAAGTTATTGCCGCTGCTGTCGACTGCGGCGAGGACCGCAATCTGCTCCTTGGATAGCCCGCGTTTGATTGCTGGTTCGCCCCGATACCGCGGCAGGCAGTTTTCCGGAGGCGCTCCACGAACCCAGCCGCGACAGCCTTTGAAGGTGGTCTTGAAAGGAGTCTCATCTGCCTCGACGAAGCTGCTTAGCATCTCGGCCTGACGCCGTGTCTGGGCATCAAGGAAGCGGTTGCGCCAACGCCAGATCGTCAATCGCGACACGCCCAGGCCCATCTCGTGGAGGCCGTTGATCGAGACGAAGCCGTTCGACAACGCCTTGGCGAATACGTGCCAACTCTTCGGCTTGCGCACTAGCGCGAACAGGGTCGCGGTCAGAGGATTGAATGTCCGTCTGCACCCGTCGGCGGAAGCAGCTCGGCAGCGAAGGCGCTGCCTCCCCTGATGATCGTGCCCGTGCTTCGTGGCTCCCGTTGCTCTGCAGCGGGGCAAATGCGCGCTCCAGAAACAGCACGCGTGCGGACACTCAGCGCAATGTCCGTGTGCGACTACTCTCCACGGCATCGAGATGCTCCCGCAATACGATGTGCTGTTCTGGCGATAGCTCACGCTCGACGCGCGCCAGCAGCTTTTTGAAATTCGTGATCTGCATCGCCCACCTCTTGATGACTGGGCGACAAGGTTTGCCTAAGCCAAGCTAACAGAAGGTGGAAATCTACAAACCCACGTTCAAGTAGAATTGCGCCTTTGCGAATGCCGTAGAGGACTATCTTGGAATGCGCCATCGACAAGAGGATCCGGCCGTTCTGGATCGGGACCGGGGCCCGCAAGATTGCCGGGACCACGTTCGAGATGGCGGGCGCGCCTGGGGAATTCGCCCGGACCGACCGGCGTCTCGTGGCCTGACAGCAGCAGGTGTCGTCGCCCGGGGCGTCTAGGCCGCCATCGATGCATTGGCGGGCCGAGCCTCGCCATGGACATTAAAGTAACCGGCACGGGTCGGCTTTGCGTGCATCATCCGGGCAACGCGAAACACGCCGCCCCGGTCCGGACCCCGGGGATCGGGGTGGCGTCCACGGCTGAGCCGCCGACAACGGCGGAACGCGTTTGGCTCGCCATGCCGTGAGACGCCGCCTCCGGGGTGGTGCGCGGTCTCGGCGGTCTCGACAGGCGCATCATCGTCGATGCCGCCGATCCGGTGATATTCGGGTGCTGCGGCCCGGCGTCGGGCAATACCACGTCCGAGGCCGTACGCAAAGGCGTGGTCATGAAGACGCTGAACCAGCTTGGATCGGCGATCGCCGACGCGCCCGATGCCACACCCGCACCGCAGGACTTGCTGCCGGCAGGCATGGTGCGCGAACCACTCGGCAGTGTCGCCATCTCTCTGTGCCGCCGCAGCAGGACCGAATGGTCGCACGCGCCGGGCTCATCCGGGCTACCTACATCGACAGCGGGCACAGCC
>JBARVT010000132.1:0-5263 GCA_049646405.1 Alteraurantiacibacter sp. | reverse complement strand
GTGGTAGGCAAGGCCCCAGCCGCCGTCGGCCGAGGTAAGGTCCATCGCCATGTGGTTGATATTCGCCGGCCAGACGCACAGCGCATAAACCGCGAGCCCGAGGCAGCCCGCTTGCCTCAGGCGTTTCGAGAACGGCTGGACCAGCGCGATAGCTCCCGCGATTTCGGCCACGCCGGTCCACAGGATTACGCTCTTGGCCAAGGGCACCCATTCGGGCGTGATGCGCAGGAACGGCGCGGGGTCGACGATATGGCGATAACCGGCATAGGCATAGAGAAGCGCGAGCAGCCAGCGCAGTCCGGTTCGGATCACCGGGGCAGGCCGATGCGATAGGGGCCGTCGGGTGCAGTCTTGCTCTTGCCTTTCCAGCTGAGCCTGATTGCGCCTGCATCGCAAAGTCGCGCCGTCGCTTCATGGACGTCGGACATCCGGGCACGCCAGTCGCCATCCGGTCCTGCCATTTCGCGGGCCGCTTCACTTGGGCAAATCGTCTTGCCGTGGCCGCGTTCGCACAGAAGCGCACGGATCGCCGACTCCGCCTTGCTCATTTCCCGGGCGACCATCCGGATGGGGCAAGAGTGAAGCCGTCGAACTCGAAACCGGATGAGACGACACAGGAAACCATAGTATGGTCGTGAAGCCCGTCGAGCGGGCGGGCTGCCTGCCATTCGCCTGCGGGGATTATGTGCTGCGCGGCGTGGCCGGACAGCAGGTCCGGACCGAGCACGTGTGACGTTACCGGTCCGGTATCGTCGGTGCTGAGCGACAGTGCGAGCGGATCGCCCGAATGCCAAAGCCAGATTTCTGCCGCATCGACCCGATGCCAGTGCGAGCCTTGCCCCGTTTCGAGCAGGAAATGGATCAGCGTCGCGCTCGCCCGCTCGCCGTCTTGCGCATCGGCGCGCCATGTTTCGCGATACCATCCGCCCTCGGGATGCGGCTCCAGCGCGAGCCTGGCGATAAGGTCGCGGGCGCTGGTCATTCCTCGGTAACGTCGACGCCTTTCCAGAAGGCGATGCGGTCGCGAATGTCCGCTGCTGCGACCTTTGGCTTGGGGTAATACCATGCCGCATCGACGTTGGTCTGGCCGTCGACCTCGAGGGAATTGTAGTGCGCAACGCCCTTCCACGGGCAATGGCTGGTGGTGTCGCTGGGCACGAACAGGTCCTCGCGCACGTCTGCGCGCGGGAAATAATGGTTGGTTTCGACGACGACGGTGTCGTCGCTCCGAGCGATCACTTCGCCGTTCCAGCGTGCGATAACAGTCATGCGAGCCTCCTCCTTTCTCAAGCTTCGGCGAGCCGAGCCAACGTTGCGCGGTCGCCTTCGCCGTCCCAGAACGCATCGAGCGAGTAAGCAAATACGCTGTCGTCGGCTTCGTCGACCTCGCGGAATAGCGTCATCGAGCTTCGAAATTTAAGAGCGTCGATCGGGCCGAGGATCTCGGTCGGGCTACGCTCGCCCGCGAATTCCAAGAGAGCCGCCGTGCATTCGCGCAGCCGATCTCCGAGAAGTTCATGCGACAGGAACGCTCGCGCCTCGCCGACATCGCGGATGGCGAAAAGCCGCGCATTCTCGCTGCGGCCCAATCCGACGATCTGCGGAAAGACATACCACATCCAGTGCGTGCGCTTTTCGCCCGCGTGCAATTCGGCGATGGCCTGGCGGTATGTTCCCGCCTGCGCGCGCACGAAGCGGGAAAGATCGTATCCTTCAGTCATCCTTGAGCGGATCGTGTCCCCAGTTCATCAGGGAACAGCGCCAGTCCGAATTTTCGACATCGCCATCCGGCCTTTGCGCCTTGCGCCGATGCATATAGCCGACGACCTTCTGCATGTGCTCGTATTGACTATCGGTCAGGTCATCTTTTTTGGTGTGCTTTATCTCGATGATGCGGCGGCCGTATTTGTGCCTCGAGCTTTCGTCATTGCCATTGTCGCCGACCGACTTGGATACCTCGGTGTCCAGCCATTCCTCCAATTCCTTCGGCTGCATGTTCGCGCAGCCGATGAAATCGGAATAGACCTCGTCCATTTTTGCGTCGTCCATCAGCCGTCGGCCGTCTCGGGAAGGTCGTCGCGGCTGGTCGAGGCCATCTCGTCCAGCTCTTCTTCGGACATGCTGTCATACATGTCCTTTGACGCGCTTTGCAGGTCGGAAACCTTCGTCTCGCCGCGCTTGGCCGAAAGGGCCGCGCCGGCGGCCTGCTGCTGTGCCTTGGACTTCGCCTCAGGCATCAGTCCTTGTCCCATTTCGAAAGCTCGCTGCCGCGCTTCAGCACCTCGTCGCCGTCTTCCTGCTTGATGAGATAGGCGGGATTGCCATCGTCGCCGTCCTTGGTGACTTCGCTGCCCTGCAGGGTGCGAGTCACCTCGCGTTCGAAACGCTCCTTGATCTGGCCCTTACCCTCGCCATCGCCCCAGTTCCATTTCACGTACTGATCGGCCTGGTAACTGTTTTAATCGCTCATGGTGAGAGTCCTCGTTCTTATTCTACCACTTCCAAACCATTCACCTGCTCGTCTTGAGTGGCTTCGATCTCGGAAGGATCATTGTCCTCGTCGGTCAACACGGGGTCGGTTGTCATCGACTCGCTGGATGTCTCTTCTTCGACGCCGGTACGCGAGCTTTCGTCGACCTCGTCTTGGGTGCCGATCGCACCGAATATCCAGATCGCGCTCATCAGCAGAACCGCAGCCAGAAGGCTGATGCCGAGCACCCACCGTACGACGCCTGGCTTGGAGCCGGCGCTGGCTTCGTCGTCCTCGATATGAATTTCGTCGCCCTGTTTGTAACTCATGATCTGTGCCTTCCGTCGCTACCGATCCTGCCAAACGATACGGGCGCTTCGAGCGAAGGTTCCTTTGCCCGCCCCAAAGCCCGTATCCGCCTTAATCCCGCAAAAGCTCGTTAATGCCCGTCTTGGAGCGGGTCTGAGCGTCCACCGTCTTGACGATGACGGCGCAATACAGGCTCGGTCCTGGCGATCCGTCAGGCAATGGCTTGCCCGGCAGCGCGCCCGGAACGACAACCGCATAGGGCGGAACTTCGCCGCGATGCACGTCTCCGGTGGCGCGGTCGACGATCTTGGTCGACGCGCCGAGATAGACGCCCATGGACAGCACCGCGCCTTCGCCAACGCGCACGCCCTCGGCCACTTCGGCGCGCGCGCCGATGAAGGCGCCGTCGCCGATAACGACCGGTCCGGCCTGCAGCGGCTCCAGCACGCCGCCGATCCCGGCGCCCCCGGAAATATGCACGTTCTTGCCGATCTGCGCGCAGGAGCCGACGGTCGCCCAGGTGTCGACCATCGTCCCTTCGTCGACATAAGCCCCGATATTGACGAAGCTCGGCATCAACACGGTGCCGGGCGCAATATAGCTTCCGCGCCGTGCGACCGCGCCGGGCACGACACGGAAACCCGCTTCCTCGAAGCGGTCCTTGCCCCATCCGGCGAATTTGCTCGACACCTTGTCGAATGCGGGATTGCCCGCACTGCCGCCCTCCAATACGCGGTTGTCGTAGAGGCGAAACGACAGAAGCACGGCCTTCTTGAGCCACTGGTTGACCGTCCAGCCGCCATTGCCATCGGGTTCGGCGACGCGAGCGCTGCCGGTGTCGAGCATCTCGATCGCCTCGTCCACATGGCGGCGCAGCTCGGTATCGGCGGGGGTAACATCGGCGCGGTTTTCCCACGCGGCTTCGATGGCAGATTGCAGTTCGGCGCTCATGGCGGGATTTTCCTGTTCCTTGGCAGGCGCGCGGCCCGGGTCGTTTCGCCCAGCGGCTAGACGCTGGCGCAGGCGCGCACAAGACTTGCGCCCGACCGGATCCGTTCATCGCCTGTTGCGCGAGTACTTGCTATTGTGCTGCGCAACAATCGCAAAGGGATCGCAAGTGGGATGATAGAGAACGGGTTCCGGCAGGCACGCTGGCGGAGCGGTGTTGCAGTTGCAGCGCTGGCGCTGCTTTCGGCGTGCGGGGGCGGCAGTTCGCCTCCACCCATCACCCGCGCCCCTCCGCAGCCGACCCCGAGCCCTACCCCGCGACCGACCCCGCCAGCCCCTACACCCACACCGACCGGCGCGACCTTTCCGGTTCAGTCGGTTCCGACCGCCTTCAATACACGGGAATTCCGCGATTCCGATGGGCCGGGCCAGCACAATGCCGCCAGCGCGTGGGCGGCAGGTAATACCGGGGCCGGGGTTACGATCGGCGTGATTGACACAGGTATCGACCCCGACAGCCCGGAGTTTGCAGGTCGACTTTCACCGGCATCCACCGACATCTATGATACCAGAAACTCGCTGGAAGGGCCGGACGATCACGGAACCAGCGTCTCGCTCGTCGCGGCCGCGGCGCGAAACCGCACGGGTATCCTCGGAATAGCATACGGCGCCAGCATTCTCGCCATCCGCGCCGATGCACCGGGGACTTGTGGCGGCGACAATCCTGAAGACCCAAATTCCGACTGTGCTTTCTTCGATCGCGATGTCGCGCGCTCGATAGATTACGCAGTCGCCAATGGCGCAAAGGTGGTCAACATCTCGCTCGGCGGTCCGGAGCAAATCAATGCGACCTTGCGGGCATCCGTCCGCGCGGCTGTCGATGCGGGCGTGTTACTGGTCGTCGCTGCGGGGAACGACGGCTTTCCCGATCTCCAGCCCTTCGGGGAAGATTTTGCACAAAGCGGCGATGGTGGCGTGTTGATCGTCGGTTCGGTCGACGAGAATTACGTTATCTCGGACTTCTCGAACCGGGCGGGCGACAACCAGACCTATTACCTTGCGGCACGCGGGGAGCGCATATGTTGCGTATACGAGAACGGCAGCATTTTCGTCGACGGCGATGGCTTCGTCTATCTGTTCTCGGGCACGAGCTTTGCGTCGCCACAGGTTGCGGGCGCGGCAGCCCTGCTGGCACAGGCGTTCCCGAATCTGACCGGGCGTGAAATCGCCGAAATCTTGCTGGAAAGCGCCTTTGATGCGGGAGCCGCCGGGTCCGACAGGGTTTACGGGCGCGGTATCCTCGATATCGCCAAGGCTTTTCAGCCTTCCGGGGCGACGGCGATTGCCGGGCAGTCGACGACGCTCGCGCTGGCAGACAGCAGCGCGGTCGGCTCGCCCGCGATGGGCGATGCACTTACCACTGCTTCGCTGCCGACGCTGGTGACAGACCGTTACCGCCGCGCCTTCGAGATCGACCTTGCTGGCACATTGCGCGGGGCGGAGCAGCGGCAGTTGCTGACCGGCGCGGTGGGACAA
>JBARVT010000131.1:0-12521 GCA_049646405.1 Alteraurantiacibacter sp. | reverse complement strand
GGCATGACCGTGGCCGATATCGGCGCGGGGGAAGGCTACTACACCGTCCGCCTGGCCGCGCGCGTGGGCGAGGACGGGCGCGTTCTGGCGCAGGACATCGACGATGGCGCGCTGCGCCGCCTCGGTAGCCGGGTGGAGCGCGAGCGGCTCGACAATGTCTCCGTCATTACCGGCGGGATCGACGATCCGAACCTGCCGCCGAACAGCTTCGATCGCATCTTCATGGTGCATATGTATCACGAGATTACAGAGCCCTACGCCTTTCTGTGGCGCATGCGTCCGGCGCTGCGCGACGGCGGGCAGGTAATCGTCGTCGACGTGGATCGCCCGGCGGACCAGCATGGCATCAATCCCCAACTTCTGTTTTGCGAATTCGAACGCGTCGGCTATCGCCTCGTGGAATTCGTCAGAAAGCCCCAGATCGCAGGCTATTACGCGCAATTCGAAGTGGACGGCGACCGGCCCGATCCGGGCGATATAGAGCCTTGCTCCCAGCCGGGAGAGGACACGAACGAACTGACCGCCGCAAGAAGCGGCGCTCCAGAGGAACAGCATGACATTCAAGGGTCTTAGCCCCATTCTTTACGGCGGCCGCGAAGTGTGGCCCCTGGTCGAAGGTGGGAAGGGCGTTTCGGCGACCAATCATATGTCGAGCGGCGCCTGGGCGGCGGCGGGCGGCATCGGCACCGTCAGCGCAGTGAATGCCGACAGTTATGACGAGGACGGCAATCCGATCCCGCAGGTCTACCCGCAGGCGACCCGCGTCGAGCGGTTCGAGCAGCTCGTCCAATACGCTATCGACGGCGCGACCGAACAGGTGAAACGCGCGCACGAGATCGCGAACGGCAAAGGCGCGATCAACATCAACGTGCTGTGGGAAATGGGCGGCGCGCAGCGCGTGCTCGAAGGCGTGCTGGAGAATTGCAAGGGCCTGATTACCGGCGTCACCTGCGGCGCGGGAATGCCCTACAAGCTGGCTGAGATCGCCCAGCGCTTCAACGTGCATTACCTGCCGATTATCTCGTCCGCCCGTGCTTTTCGCGCGCTGTGGAAGCGCAGCTATTCCAAGGTGCCGGACCTCATGGCGGCGGTTGTCTATGAAGATCCGTGGCTGGCGGGCGGGCATAACGGCCTGTCCAACGCGGAGAACCCGCGCGAGCCGCAGGACCCCTATCCGCGGGTGAAGGAATTGCGCGAGACGATGCGCAAGGAAGGCGTTTCCGAAGACACCGCTATCGTCATGGCGGGCGGCGTGTGGTTCCTGCGCGAATGGAACGACTGGATCGACAATCCGGAGCTCGGCAAGATCGCGTTTCAATTCGGCACGCGCCCGCTGCTGACGCATGAAAGCCCGATCCCGCAGGTGTGGAAGGACATGCTGCGCACAGTGGAGCCGGGCGACGTGCTGCTGCACAAATTCTCGCCGACGGGCTTCTATTCGAGCGCGGTCAAAACGCCGTTTCTCTACGATTTGATGCACCGCAGCGAGCGGCAGATCCCGATCTTCAAGCGCGACGAGGAAGACGGCACGATCCCGCTCGCCGATCACGGCAAGGCGAAGTATTTCTTCGTCCATCCCGGCGACCAGCGCAAGGCGCTCGCATGGATGCACGAGGGCTTTTCCGAGGCGTTGAAGACGCCCGACGACACGGTCGTCTTCGTGACGCCGGACAGCGCCGAACAGATAAGGGCCGATCAGCAAGGCTGCATGGGATGCCTGTCCCACTGCCAGTTCTCGAGCTGGAAGGATCACGACAACCATACGACCGGCCGTCTCGCCGATCCGCGCAGCTTCTGCATCCAGAAGACCCTGCAGGACATCGCCCATGGTGGCGACCCGGACGAAAACCTCGCCTTTGCCGGTCATGCGGCCTACCGCTTCAAGCAGGATCCGTTCTATTCCAACAATTTCACGCCGACAGTCGAGCAACTGGTCGAACGTATCCTGACCGGCGACTGAGGCTCAGTCGCCGCGCGATTGCTCCAGCAACCGTTCGCGAACTTCCGCGATCTTGCGGATCTTGTCCGGGTGGAACGGGTCATTCAGCCTGACGCCGAACGCCTTGCCGTCGGTCCAGCGAATCTGCCCGTGGATGATGTCGCCCGTCTCCAGCAGGATCGAGATGTTTTCGCCGATATCGGGGATGTGCTCGCTCACCTCTCCGCCGAGGCCGAATTGCGAGATATCGCGCACCGATACCGCCTGTTTCGGCGACCATTCGCCGGTCATCTCGCCCGCCGCCGCGATTTGCGAGCGCGCCTCGCGCGGGCGGGTCTGGCGGGGCGGCGTGACGTTGGCGGGATTGTCCGGGGCGATCATCGGAATGGCTTGTCCTGTCGGCATGGATTGCGACCTCGATAGGCTGGCTAGGCGAATTCCCGTGAAATAGTCTCTTCGCACCTTAAACCGAGCAAATTCCCGCTTTCGGGGAAATACCTAGACGTGACGGGTGCGAAATTATGGATCGGAAACCGAATTCCGGGGCGCTGCGCATCGATGCGAGCCATTTCACGCTCGGCACCTCACGGGCCTGCATAGACAAGCTCATCGCGAAAATCGCGGAGGTCGACGCGAAGCGGGGCTAGATGACGTTGGGCATAGGGCGCGGGTTCGGGCCATAGCGGTTGATGCCCCTGTCCGGCGGCATCATCAGCGCGACGGCATAGGCGAGGCAGACAAGGCCGTAGATGAAATGCTGCGCCGGGCGATTATGCCAGAGATCGTTCTCCGGATAGGCGACGACGACATCGAGCCAAGCGTCCCAGCCTCCGATAATGCCAAGTAAAAGCGCGGGCACAGCAAGCCAGCCGCTCCGACCACAATCGTGGAACCGCCGCGCGACTGCGGCTGGGATTGGCAGCAGGGTTAGCAGGATCAGAACGAACTTCGCCAAACTCCCGCTGTCCACGATAGCTGCGAGCAGGAAAAAGAGAGGCACCGAGAGGACGATTGGTACAAGGTAGAGCATAACCAGCTCTGTCCGCGTCGAGCGTCCGCGCGGGTCCCAGAACAGCCGCAGGCCGCGCCAGTAGAGCGCGACATCCGCCGTGCAGCCGCGCCGGACGCTGAGATCGGCTTGCGCCATCGCCTCAGTCGAAATGCCAGCCGCGTTCGCCGTGGCTCGCCATGTCGAGGCCCTGCACCTCTTCTTCTTCCGATACGCGCATCGGAATGAACAGGCTCACCCCCACGGCCAACACGGCGGTGGCAAAGGCGCTGTAGAGCGCGACGATGCCGATACCCATCGCCTGCACGCCAAGCGCCAGCGGCATGTCGGCGATATCGGTGAAGCCCGTGCCGCCGAGCCCGCTCCAGATAAACACCGCCAGCAGCAAAGATCCGAGCATGCCGCCGACGCCGTGCACCGCGAAAACATCGAGCGAGTCGTCGATGGCGAGCTTCCCGCGAATGAAGGTTACGGCCCAGTAACAGGCGAGCGCGCCCGCAGCGCCGAGCAGGATGCCAGCTCCCGGTGAAACGTAGCCTGCCGCCGGGGTGACGGTGACCAAGCCGGCGATGGCGCCCGTCGCGAAGCCCACCGTGGTCGGCTTTCCGAACTTGATCTTCTCGACAAGCACCCAGAGCAGCGCGGCGGTTGCAGCAGCCACATGGGTGTTGATGATCGCGGTGCTGGCATCGTCCGTCGCCGTCAGCGCGCTGCCGCCGTTGAAGCCGAACCAGCCGACCCACAGCAGCATCGCGCCCAACACGGCAAGCCCCGGCGCGTGCGGCAGCAGGGCAGAGGAGGGAAAGCCCGTTCGCTTGCCGAGCAGCAGCGCCACGACCAGCGCGGAGACACCCGCCGTCGTATGCACGACCATGCCGCCCGCGAAGTCCACAACGCCCATCTGCCCGAGCCAGCCGCCGCCCCAGATCCAGTGCGCCACGGGGGCGTAAACGATAAGGCTCCAGAGCGCCGTGAAGCCCAGCACCCACCCAAAGCGCGCCCGGTCCACCCAGGCACCCACCATGAGCGCGGGGGTGATCGCGGCGAAGGTCATCTGGAAAAGTGCAAAAGTGCTTTCGGGCAGGACCATACCTTCGCGCACGATCAGCAGGTCCGCCAGCATCCACGCGCGGCCATCGCCAATGACATTGCCGACCGTTTCCCCGAAAGCGAGCGTGTAGCCTGCCACCACCCAGACGACCGAGGCGAGGGCTGCCACCGCGCCGACCTGCAGCGAGACGGACAAGAAATTCTTCGCCCGCACCAACCCGCCATAGAACATCGCGAGGCCCGGCAGCGTCATCAGAATGACAAGCGCGCTCGCGGCCAGCACCCAGGCCGTGTCGCCAGAATCGTTGGCGGCGATGTCGGTGAATTCCTGCGCCGCTGCGCTGGCGGGCACCAGCGCCACCATTGCGCCAGCCAAACCAATCGTGCGAACCATGCGTCCCATCCCCGTCTGCATTGCAGGATGCTCTTGGAGCGGTTGCAGAAGGGTTACAAGATATGCACGGCCTGTTGCCGCGACTCTTTCCACCGCGCTATTGCCTGCCGCCATGACGCGATCCGCCACCCTTGCCGCCCTCGCCATGCTCTTCGCCGCGCCCGCCGCCGCGCAGGAGGCGGAGGATTTGCCGTATTGGGCGAGCATCAGCGCGGAGGAGGCCAATATGCGGGTGGGGGCGGGGGAACGGTTTCCGATCCAGTGGGTCTACACCCGGCCCGGCCTCCCGGTGAAGGTCGTGCGTTTCCACCAGGGCTGGCGGCTGGTCGAGGAGCCGGACGGCACGCGCGGCTGGATCTTTCGCGGCCTGCTCAGCACGACGCGCACCGCCATCGTTACCGGCGAGGGACTTACACCGATGCGCGAAACCGGCTCCGACGGTGCGGCGCTGCGCTGGAACCTCGAACCCGGCGTTATCGGCGAAGTCGGAGCATGCGAGGCAGGCTGGTGCGAGTTCGATGTCACCGGCCATCGCGGGTGGGTGCAACAGGACCGGCTATGGGGTGCGGGCGAGCCGTAATCCCGGCGCTTAGTCAAGCGCGATGTCCTGCCCGGTAACCAGCTTCCCCTCCTCGAGTGCCGCGCGGTGCTCGTCCAGCGTGTAGCCGATGGCCTGCGAACAGATGTCCGGAGACCCGCGATAGGTTTCGAAGCTGGACAGATCCTTGTCCACTTCCAGGAACTTGACGCGTGCAAGCAAACCTTGAGCGTAAGCGGCATTCCGTGTCAGCAGACGACCAGCGTCGATGATACCGACCACGGCTGCTTCGGCGTCGGCCTCTGAAACCGGTTCCGCCGCAATGCGTCCGACGCGCGCCCAAGCCCTGTCTTCCTCGTCAAAGGTATCTTGCACGAACATGCTGGCTTCGGAAATCTGGCCATAGGCCATGGCTGTCTTGCGCCCATAATGCTTAAGGATCAGGGCCGGCGTATCTCCCGACCAGTCGATCCGCGGCATATAGGTGTAGGAGGGCGGGGCAAGCGACACCGTCGCGGCTCGACGGTCGCGATAGGCGGCGAAAGCCTCGCGCAGGCGGTAACTGTCGCATTGCTGCCTTCGCAGGCGCACTTCTACGGAAAAGAGCACGTTCTCCACTTGCTGGTCGAGCGCCGCCCTGATCTCTACGGCTCGCTGTTTCTCGGCCCGCGCGGAGAACATGGCCTGCAGGCCCTGCGCGGCCAGCACGCCGAACAGAATGACGGTAAATTCGAAGATGAACAGGCGTACGACCCGGCTCTTGCGGACCTTGCCGGGCCAGCCCCTCAAGGACCAGCGCGGCAGGTTGCCATCGGCCACGTCGTTGCCGCTCATCTCAGGCGAGTTCGACCGCCACCGCCGTCGCTTCGCCGCCGCCGATGCAAAGCGACGCGATGCCTCGCTTCTTGCCCTGCTGCTTCAGCGCATTGAGCAGCGTCACGATGATGCGCGTGCCGCTCGCCCCGATGGGGTGGCCTAGCGCCGTACCGCCGCCGTTCACGTTGATCTTCGCATGGTCGATACCAATGTCGCGCATCGCGAACATGGCGACGCAGGCGAAGGCTTCGTTGACTTCCCACAGGTCCACATCGTCGACGCTCCAGCCGGTCTGTGCGAGCAGCTTCTCGATCGCGCCTACGGGAGCGATGGTGAATTCCTCGGGCGCCTGCGCATGCGCTGTCATTCCAATGACGGTCGCGACCGGCGTATAACCCTTGGCTTCTGCGACGCTCTTGCGCGACAGGATCAGCGCCGCCGCCCCGTCCGAAATGCTGGAACTGGTCGCCGCCGTGATCGTCCCGTCCTTGGCGAAAGCGGGGCGCAGCTGTGGGATTTTGTCGGGATTACCCTTGCCCGGCGCTTCGTCAGTGTCCACCGTCACGTCGCCCCGGCGCGAAGTGTAGGTCACCGGCACCACCTCATCCGCGAACGCGCCGCTCTCGATAGCCTTGTTTGCACGGTCGAGCGAAGCGATGGAGTATTCGTCCATCTGCTCACGGGTCAGCTGGTACTTATCCGCCATGTCCTGCGCAAAGGTGCCCATGGCGCGGCCTTCCTCGTAGGCGTCTTCCAGACCGTCGAGAAACATGTGATCGTAAGCCTTGTCGTGTCCGATGCGCGCGCCGCTGCGATGCTTCTTGAGAAGATACGGCGCATTGGTCATGCTTTCCATTCCCCCCGCGACGACGACATCGGACGTGCCCGAGGCGAGCGATTCCGCTCCCATGATCACAGTCTGCATCCCGCTGCCGCAAACCTTGTTGACCGTGGTTGCCTGTGCGCTCTTGGGCAGGTCGGAAAGGATCGCCACCTGCCGCGCGGGCGCCTGGCCGAGCCCGGCGGGTAGGACGCAGCCCATATAGACGCGGTCCACATCCTCGCCCGCGACGCCCGCGCGTTCGATCGCCGCCTTCACCGCCGTCGCGCCCAGATCAGTCGCCGAAACCTCCGCCAGCGCGCCCTGCATCGCGCCCATCGGTGTGCGGGCAAAGGAGAGGACGACGATCGGATCGGCTTCGTTGAAAGTGGTCATGGGAGGATGCCTTTCTGGTATTCGGGGTAGGTCGTGTGCGCATGGCACTTAGGATTTCGTCGCAACGAATGCAATTCGCGCGCATTGGCCATAGGTATGCGTAAAACAGCCATGAAAGTTCGACTATGACCGTGACCGATACCGCCGCGCTGAAGGGCGCGCTGGAGGCGCAGCGCCGCGCCTTTACCGATGGCCGGCCAGAGCCGCTCTCCGCCCGTCGTGACAGGCTGGACCGGCTCATCGTGCTATTGGCGCAGAACGACCAAAAGCTGTGCGATGCGATGAGCGCGGATTATGGCAATCGTTCCACCGTGCAGAGCATGCTGTCCGACGTGCTCGTCTCCATCGAATTCGCGAAATATTGCCGCAGCAAGCTCTCACATTGGGCAAAGCCCGACAGGCGCAGCGTGCGCTTCCCGCTCGGCCTGCTCGGCGCGAAGGCGGAGGTGCGGTATGAGCCAAAGGGCGTCGTCGGCATAATCAGCCCGTGGAATTTCCCCGTGAACCTCGCCTTCGGTCCTCTGGCGCAGGTTCTGGCGGCAGGCAACCGCGCGATGCTGAAGCCAAGCGAATATACCGAGGCGACGAGCGCGCTCATCGCGGAACTGGTCGAGAAGCATTTCGCACCCGAGGAAGTCGTGGTGGCGACGGGCGGCGTGGAGATGGCCGAGGCCTTTTCCTCCTTGCCCTTCGATCACCTCGTCTTCACAGGTTCGACCGCGACGGGCCGCAAGGTTATGCAGGCGGCGGCGGAGAACCTCGTCCCCGTCACGCTGGAGCTCGGCGGCAAGAGTCCCACCGTCATCGGACGCAGCGCCGACCTCACGCGCGCCGGATCGCGCATCGTGACAGGCAAGATGATGAATGCGGGGCAGATTTGCCTCGCGCCCGATTACCTGATGGTACCCGAGGAGATGGAGGACGGCGTCGTCGCCGCGCTCGAACTTGGCGTGTTGGAGCAATACCCGACGTTGCGCGACAATCCCGATTATGCGAGCGTCATCAACGACCGGCAATATGTCCGCCTGCAGGAGATGGTCGCTGATGCGCGCGACAAGGGCGGGGACGTGCTGGAGATTAACCCGGCGGGCGAGAACTTTTCCGCCGGCAACCAGCGCAAGATGCCGCTGACGGTGATCCGCAATCCGTCCGATTGCATGCAAGCGATGCAGGAGGAGATTTTCGGCCCGGTGCTGCCGGTGCTGACCTATCGCGACATTGACGAGGCGATCGAGCGCATCAACGAGCGCGACCGACCGCTCGGCCTGTATTATTTCGGCAGCGACGATGAAGAGCGCGAGCGTGTGCTTTCGCGCACGATTTCGGGCGGTGTGACGGTAAACGATGTCATCTTCCATGTGTCCGCAGAAGATCTGCCTTTTGGCGGTGTCGGGCCGAGCGGGATCGGCAGCTACCACGGGCCGGAGGGCTTCCGCGAATTCAGCCATGCCCGTGCGGTCTACACGCAGCCGAAACTCGATGTGGCGGGGCTTGCGGGGCTCAAGCCGCCTTACGGCGACCGGGCGAAGAAGGTGCTCAAGATGATGGCGCGCAAATAGGGCGAGTGACTTGGCGGTGCTTCGCGCTAGGCTGCGGACATGAGGATCATCGTTTGCCTTGCGCTCGTCGCGCTTTCGACCGCCTGCATGTCGAAGATCGACCTCCCCGGCAGCGTGCTCGCCCCGGTCGAGGCTCCGGTTGCGGTTGCCGATATGGGACCGCCCGTGGACTGGCGCGGGGTCGATGTAGAGATGGGGCGGATCAGCGACCTCGCAGCGCTGGAGCAGCTGGCGAAGGATTTCCCGGACTCGTCTTCGGTTCGCCTGCGGCTGCTCAATGCGAAGCTGGAGGCGGACAACCGGGCGGGTGCGTTGGAAGACATTCGCTGGCTGACGGATCGCGGATACCGCTTCAGCGAGGGGGCGGAGGCGCAACTCACAGTCATGTATGATGGCATTGCGGCGACCGAGTTGGAGAGACGCTTTGCCAACGACCCGCCGGTGATGCAGGCTAGCGCAGTTGTAGCAGTCCTGCCGGCAAGCGTGCGCCTCCCCGAAAGCGTCCTCTACGATCCGCTGCACGACCGGATTTTCGCCACCTCGGTGGTCTTGCGCGCGCTATACGTCCGCGAAGGGCAGGGCGCGTGGCGCGAGGTGCCGCTCCGCTCCCCGCTGAACAGCGTAACAGGCATCACGCTCGACGCGCCGCGTGGACTGATCTGGATTACCTCTACCGTCATGGATCAGACACCCGGCGAGCCGAGCGAATACAACGGCATGTTCGCGCTCGACCGAGAGACGCTGGAAATCCGGCGCTGGCTTCCCGCTCCCGGCGGCGCGGTGCTGGGCGACGTCGCCGTAGCGCCCGATGGCAGCGTGTTCGCGAGCGACCCGGTCAACGGCTCCATCTGGTCTGCAGGGCTGGGTAACTCGACGCTGCAGGCGTATATCGCGCAAGGCACGTTCCGCAGTCCGCAAGGTCTTGCGGTGAGCGCGGACAATACGCGGCTCTATGTCAGCGATTATCGCTACGGCCTTGCGCAAGTCATGTTACGTAGCCGTCATGTCTTCCGCATGCGTGCGGCCCAGCCGATGCTGCTTGACGGCGTCGATGGGCTGTGGCTCGATGGCAATCGCCTGATCGCACTGCAAAACGGCCTTAGCCCGCATCGCATCACCGAATTCAAGTTGGGCGAGGGGACCGGCGTCATCGCTTCGGCCCGCCCGCTGGAGGTCGCGCATCCCGCGTGGACCGAGCCGCTCGGGGGTAGCGTTTCGGGCGGGTTGCTTACCTATATTGGGCAGGGCCAGTGGGATATCTATGGCGATGGCGGCACCTTGCGCGACGGTGCATTCCCGCGAAGCACGCAAATCCGCCGCCTGCAACTCGTGGAAAGCGCGGCCGAAAGCCCGTAAATAAGCCATCCAGCCGCCTTGCATCGCAGCATGGCATTGCCTAGACGCGCGGCGAACCCCGCAAGCAAACCGAGTCCGCTTTGGCCGATCAATCCGCATACCTGCTCGAATACCTGCCGATCGTGATATTCCTCGGCATCGCCGCAGCGCTTTCGGCAGCCTTCGTGTTCCTGCCGATGGGCGTGTCGCGCCTCACGGGCAGCCACAACCCGACCGAGGCTAAGCTGACTGAATACGAGTGCGGCTTTCCCGCGTTCGAGGCACCCCGCACGCAGTTCGACGTACGCTTCTACCTCGTCGCGATCCTGTTCATCATTTTCGACCTGGAAGCGGCGTTCCTGTTTCCCTGGGCCGTCAGCCTCGAATTCACCGGCTGGGCCGGCTGGATCACCATGATGGTCTTCATCGCCGAACTCGCCTTCGGTCTCGCTTACGCATGGAAAAAGGGAGCTCTGGAATGGGAGTGACCGACAAGCCCGAACCCGCGCTTTACCCGCCGTATCAGGACGGGGTGGCGGATAGTGTCAATCCCGCGCTGCACCCGGCTGCGAAAGGCGGCGAGGTGAAGCAGCCGGATGCCGATTATTTCAACGCCATGCAGACCGAGGTGAACGACAAGGGCTTTCTTGTCACAAGCACAGAGGACCTGTTCCAGTGGGCGCGCACCGGATCGCTGTGGTGGATGACCTTCGGCCTCGCCTGCTGCGCGGTGGAGATGATCCACGTCAACATGCCGCGTTACGACATGGAGCGTTTCGGCATCGCCCCACGCGCTTCCCCTCGCCAGTCGGACGTGATGATCGTGGCGGGGACGCTGTGCAACAAGATGGCCCCGGCGTTGCGCCGCGTCTACGACCAGATGTCGGACCCGAAATACGTGATTAGCATGGGCAGCTGCGCCAATGGCGGTGGCTATTACCATTACAGCTATTCCGTGGTGCGCGGCTGCGACCGGATCGTGCCGGTCGATATCTACATCCCCGGCTGCCCTCCGACGGCGGAAGCGCTGCTCTACGGCGTGATGCAGCTCCAGCGGAAGATCCGCCGCGTCGGGACGATTGAGCGTTAAGATGGCAACCGTCCTCCACTCCGCCCCCCGTTACGCCTCGCACGAAGGTGTGCTCGACACACTGCTCGCCGCGCTCGGCGGCGATGTCGTCGAGAGCCGCGAGGAGCATGGCGAGATCATCATTACCGTGGCGCGCGACAGCATCGAGACGGTGCTGCGCGCTCTGCGCGACGCGCATCATTACCAGCAGCTCGTCGAGATTGCCGGTGTCGACTATCCCGGCCGCGCGGAGCGGTTCGAGGTCGTCTACATGCTGCTTAGCCTGACAAAGAACCACCGCGTGATGGTGAAGCTGTCGACCGATGAGGATACGCCTGTCCCCACCGTCACCACGCTGTGGCCTGTCGCGGGCTGGCTGGAGCGCGAGGTGTTCGACATGTATGGCGTCGTGTTCGACGGCAACACCGACCTGCGCCGTATCCTAACCGATTACGGTTTCGAAGGGCATCCCTTCCGCAAGGACTTCCCGCTGACGGGCTATACCGAACTGCGTTATTCGGAAGAGGAGAAGCGCGTGGTGTACGAGCCGGTCGAACTGGCGCAGGATTTCCGCAGTTTCGACTTCACCAGCCCGTGGGAAGGTGCCGATTACGTGCTGCCGGGCGACGAAAAGGCGGACGTGCCGCCGATCGACGAGCCCAAGACCACCGACAGCCCGAAAGACACTGGCGCGGGTGCGAAGGCGGACAAGGAAGCGGCAGAGACGGTCAGCGCCGGCGCTCCGGCGGAGGAAGACAGCGGCATCGAAGAGCGCGACGCTCCCGAGCCGACCGAAAACCAGCCCGACCGTGAGCCGAGCGAGGGTGACGTCCACGACACGAAGGGCGCGACAGAGCCCAAGAAGGAGGACGGCGAATGAGTGGCCTGACCCTCGAGGAATCGCCGACCACCGACGGCGAGGAGATTTCCAACTACACGATCAATTTCGGCCCGCAGCATCCCGCGGCGCACGGCGTGCTGCGCATGGTGATGGAGTTGGACGGCGAAATAATCGAGCGGATCGACCCGCATGTCGGGCTGTTGCATCGCGGCACCGAGAAGCTGATCGAGTACAAGACCTATTTGCAGGCGCTGCCTTATTTCGACCGGCTCGATTATTGCAGCCCGCTGGCGCAGGAATACAGTTACGTCCTTGCCATCGAGAAGCTTCTGAATGTCGAGGTGCCGATCCGCGCGCAGTATCTGCGGGTGCTGTTCGCGGAGCTGACGCGCATCTGCAACCACATGCTCAATATCGGTGCGCATGTGATGGATGTGGGCGCGATGACGCCCAACCTGTGGGTGTTCGAACTTCGCGAAGACTGCATGAACTTTTTCGAGCGGGCCTCTGGCGCGCGCATGCATGCCGCGTGGTTCCGCCCGGGCGGCGTGCATCAGGACGTGCCGCTCAAACTGCTCACCGATATCGGCGACTGGTGCGACAATCGCCTGCCCGAATTGTTCGGCGATGCGATGAGCCTGGTGCAGGACAACCGCATCTTCAAGCAGCGTAATGTCGATATCGCCGTCGTTTCGAAAGACGATGCGGTGGCGTGGGGCTTCTCCGGCCCGATGATCCGCGCGGCGGGCATCCCG
>JBARVT010000130.1:0-16030 GCA_049646405.1 Alteraurantiacibacter sp. | reverse complement strand
GGGGAGTAGGGGTCGCATGGCGAACCCCGTCTATCTCGCGCTCGACCTGCCGCAGCTCGATGCAGCAAAGGCTTTGTGCGAGAAAGTGCGCGGCCATATCGGCGGGGTGAAGCTGGGCCTCGAATTCTTCTGTGCCCACGGCCATCACGGCGTGCACGAGATTGCGCATCTCGGCCTGCCGGTATTCCTCGATCTGAAGCTGCACGACATTCCCAACACCGTCGCGGGCGCGATGCAGTCGATCCACGTGCTCGAACCCGCCATTGTCACCGTGCATGCCAGCGGCGGGCGCGCGATGATGGAGGATGCAAAGGCCGCGGCGGGGGAGGACTGCAAGGTCGTCGCCGTGACGGTGCTGACCAGTCTCGACGATACCGCGCTGAAGAACACCGGCGTCGCTGCGAAAGCGCGTGACCAGGTCATGCGACTCGCCGAACTGGCCGAGGCGAGCGGGCTCGACGGCATCGTGTGCTCGGGCCACGAGGTGAAGGCCGTCCACAGCCAGTGGAAGAACGGCTTTTTCGTCGTCCCCGGACTGCGCCCCGGCGGCAAGGCGCCAGGGTTCATGGGAGGAGACCAGAAGCGCGTCGTCACCCCAAGACAAGCGCGCGACGACGGAGCATCGATACTGGTGATAGGTCGCCCGATCAGCCGCGCCGACGATCCGCTGGCCGCGGCGCGCGCGATAGAGGGGACGCTTTAGGCGAGCGCCTCAGTAATTCTCGATCTCCACATCGCGCACGCTGAGGTCATTGCCGAGCGCCTCGGCAGCTTCGCCGTTGCGCATCTGCCGATCCATCTCAATCTCCTGCCCGACGGCATGGCCATAGCCGGTGCGCGTGCCGAACATTTAGTGCGGCGATCTCCCCACCCGAACGCCCCTTCCGTCGCCTGCATGAATCGCCTAACACCGCCGCCATGCCGCAACAGCTGATCAAGATTTGCGGGCTTTCGACGCCCGAAACCGTCGATGCCGCCATCGATGCGGGCGCGACGCATCTGGGCTTCGTGCATTTCGAGCCGAGCCCGCGCCACCTCTCCATTGCCGATGCCGTGAAGCTGCGCATGCGCGTGCCCGAACACGTCAAGGTGGTGCTGCTCACCGTCAATCTCGACCCGACCGAAACCGCGCTCGCGCTGCAGGAATTGCAGCCCGACGTGCTGCAGTTGCACGGCAAGGAAGCGCCCGAATGGCTCGGCCTGCTGAAGGACAAGACCGGCATCGAGATTTGGAAGGCGGTCGGCATCAAGGATCGCGCCGCGCTCGAACGGGCCGAGCGATACAAGGACACGGCGCACCGCCTGCTTTACGACGCGGCGGCGGGCGCGCTGCCGGGCGGCAACGGGCTGGCGCTCGACTGGCGGTTGCTAATCAATTACAAGCATGTGCTGCCCTGGGGACTTGCAGGCGGGCTGACGCCGGAGAATGTCGCCGATGCGATCCGCTTCACCGGCGCGCCGCTGGTGGATGCCTCGTCCGGCCTCGAAAGCGAACCGGGGGTGAAGGATGCGGCCAAGATCCGCGCCTTCTGCGAAGCGGCGCTTGGGGCGCAAGCGGTGCACTGACCTCCCCCCCGTTCGCCCCTAGCTTGTACGAAGCGTAGCTAGGCGTTGCCCAACGGCTCCTTTTTCTTCAAACGACGTCGCAAAGAAAGTGCAGGGCTTCGACAAGCTCAGCCCAGTCGGAATTGATAGTGACAGAGCAAAAACCAAACAGCTTCCGCAACCAGCCGGATGACAGGGGCCATTTCGGCCAGTTCGGCGGCCGCTATGTTGCCGAAACGCTGATGCCGCTGATCCTCGATCTGGAAAAGGAGTATCGCAAGGCGCAAGCGGACGAGAGCTTCCGCGAAGAGTTCGACGATCTGCTCGAACATTATGTCGGGCGCCCCAGCCCGCTGTATTTCGCGCCTCGCCTGACCGAAGAGCTTCGCAAAAGCGCATCCGCAGGGGGCGGCGCGCAGATCTGGTTCAAGCGCGACGAGCTGAACCACACCGGCGCGCACAAGATCAACAATTGCATCGGGCAGATCCTGCTGGCGATCCGCATGGGCAAGACCCGCATCATCGCGGAAACCGGCGCAGGGCAGCACGGCGTAGCCACCGCGACCGTCTGCGCCCGCTTCGGCCTGCCCTGCGTGGTCTACATGGGCGCGGAAGACGTGCGGCGGCAGTCGCCTAACGTGTTCCGAATGAAATTGCTGGGCGCTGAAGTTCGCCCGGTGACGGCGGGGCGCGGGACGCTGAAGGACGCGATGAACGAGGCGCTGCGCGACTGGGTCGCCAACGTCCACGACACCTTCTACATCATCGGCACCGCGGCAGGTCCGCACCCGTACCCAGAGCTCGTCCGCGATTTCCAGAGCGTGATCGGCAAGGAAGCGCGCGCACAGTTGCTGGATCGCACCGGCAAGCTGCCGGACTTGCTCGTAGCAGCCATCGGCGGCGGCTCCAACGCGATCGGCCTGTTTCACCCCTTCCTTGATGATGCGGAGGTGAAACTGCTCGGCGTCGAGGCGGCGGGCAAAGGCCTGCACGGCGAGGAACACGCCGCCAGCCTCGCGGGCGGTTTCCCCGGCGTGCTCCACGGCAACAAGACCTACCTGCTTCAAAATGAGGACGGCCAGATCACCGAGGGCCATTCGATCAGCGCCGGGCTCGATTACCCAGGCATCGGGCCGGAACACGCGTGGCTCAAGGAAACCGGCCGCGTCGAATACACGAGCGCCACCGACCAGGAAGCGTTGCAGGCCTTCCAGCTCCTCTGCCGCACCGAGGGCATTATCCCGGCGCTGGAACCCAGCCACGCCATCGCCGCCATCGCCCAGCGGGCCGCCGCCATGCCCAAGGACGCGATCATCCTCGCCAACCTGTGCGGTCGCGGCGACAAGGACATCTTCACCGTCGCCGAGGCACTGGGAGTGGAGATGTGAGCATTCGCCGCATCGGTGTCATCCTGGTCAGCATCGCATCGCTTGCAGGCTTACTTTTGACCGTTACAGGGATTGACCGAGATGGCAGTTATTGGCGGGGAACGGGCCTTGTCCTGTTGCTGATCGCCGTAGCAGTGCTGATCCTTGGCGAGATTATTGCAGTTAGGCGTAAATGACTCGTTTTGCCGATACCTTCTCCCGTGGCCCCGCCCTCATCGCCTTCATCACCGCAGGCGATGGAGACACCGCCGCCAATCTCGATGCGCTCGTCGAAGGCGGCGCGGATGTGATCGAGCTGGGGATGCCTTTCACCGATCCAATGGCGGACGGTCCCGCGATCCAGGCGGCGAATATTCGCTCGCTCGGCGATGGCACCACCACTGCCGATGTGCTGCGCCATGCCAGCGAGTTCCGCCAGCGCCACCCCGACGTGCCGCTGGTGCTGATGGGCTATGCCAATCCGATGATCCGGCGCGGGGCGGAATGGTTCGCCGATGCGCTCGCGGAAGCGGGCGTGGACGGCGTGATCTGCGTCGATCTTGCTCCCGAGGAGGATCCCGATCTCGGACCCGCCCTGCGCGAAAAGGGCATCGCTCTCATCCGACTTTCCACCCCCACCACCTCGGACGAGCGGCTGCCCGCCGTGCTGGAGGGGTCGGACGGCTTTCTTTACTACGTCAGCGTCGCCGGCATCACCGGCAAGCAGAGCGCCGCGCTGGCCGACATCGAAGCGAACGTATCGCGCATCAAGCGCCACACCGATCTGCCCGTCGCCGTGGGCTTCGGCGTGCGCACGCCCGAACAGGCCGCCGACATCGCACGTGTTGCGGATGGCGTGGTGGTTGGCAGCGCGTTCGTTGAACTCGTCGCCGAACACGGGGCCGACACGCCCGGACATCTGACCGAGCTGACCCGGACACTTGCCAACGCCGTACATTCTGCGCGAAAGGCCCCGGATGCTTAGGAACATCGCATGAGCTGGCTCAACCGCGTCCGTGAACGCCTCCCGTTCGTCCCCAAACGGGAAACCGCTGATAATCTCTGGCACAAATGTCCGCGCTGTCAGGATATGGTGTTCGTCAAGGAATATGAGGCGAACATGCATGTCTGTCCCAAATGCGGCCATCACGGTCGCATCGGCGCGGATGAGCGTCTCAAGCAACTGATGGACCCCGGTTTCTCTAAGCTGCCCGAGCCCGAGGTTGCCGAAGACCCGCTGCGGTTCAAAGACCAGAAGCCTTATACTGCGCGCCTCAAGGCCGCGCGCGCAAACAACCCGCACCGCGATGCTTTCGTTGCTGCGTACGGCACGATCGAAGGGCATGCGGCAGTCGTCGGCGTTCAGGATTTCACCTTCATGGGCGGCAGCATGGGCATGGCGGTGGGCGACGCTTTCATCCTCGCCGCGAAGACCGCGCTCGATGCGAAATGCGGCTTTGTCTGCGTGACGGCAGCGGGCGGCGCGCGGATGCAAGAAGGCATCCTGAGCCTGATGCAGATGCCCCGAGCCACGGTGATGACGCGGCGGCTGAAGGAGGCCGGCCTGCCCTATATCGTTGTGCTTGCGGACCCGACCACGGGCGGCGTCACTGCAAGCTATGCCATGCTGGGCGACATCCATATCGCAGAGCCGGGTGCGCTGATTGGCTTTGCTGGGCAACGGGTTATCCAGGAGACGATCCGCGAGCAGCTTCCCGAGGGCTTCCAGCGCGCCGAGTATCTGCACAAGCATGGCATGGTCGACATGGTGGTGGACCGCCACGACCTGAAAGGCACGCTGGGCGAGTTACTCGAGTACCTAGCCCCGGCGAAGGCGGCATAGCACGCCCGTGAGGGATTTTGCCCTCTCCGAGAATGAAGCGGTACAGCGCCAACTTGATCGGTTGGGCGCACTGCCATTGCCGCGCGGCAGGCTCGGGCTCCAAACCATCCGCACACTGCTCAGCAGGCTGGGCGATCCGCAACTGGACTTGCCGCCGGTGTTTCATGTCGCCGGGACGAACGGCAAGGGCAGCACCTGCGCCTTCCTCATCGCGATGCTGGCAGCGGATGGCAAGCGCGTCCACGCGCATACGAAGCCACATCTCGTGCGTTACAACGAGCGTATCCGCGTGGCGGGCGACCTTATTTGCGATGTCATGCTGGCGAGCCTGCTGGGAGAAGTGCTGGATGCGGCGGAAGACCTGCCCGCCAGCTTCTACGAGATCACCGTGGCCGCGATGTTCCTCGCCTTTAACCGCGAGCCTGCCGATGCCTGCGTGATCGAGGTCGGCCTCGGCGGACGTTTCGATGCGACGAATGTCATCCCCTCCCCTGTTGCCTGCGGCATAGCGGCGTTGGGGGTGGACCATGCGGACTTCCTGCTCGGCGAAGACCCCGACGCACCGCCACCCGATCCGCCATTGGTGCGCATCGCATTCGAGAAAGCGGGCATCGCGCGCGCGGGCGCGCCGCTGGTAACGCAAAGCTATCCCAGCGAAGTCGAATTCCGCATCGCCCAGAGCGCACATGCGACAGGCGCGCCGCTCGTCATGCGCGGGCGGCAGTGGCATGCCATGCGCTCTGCGCACGGCATCACCTATCGCGAAGAGGCGGGCGCGCTCGACTTGCCGCTACCGAAGCTGCCTGGCGTGCACCAGGCGGACAACGCCGCGCTGGCGGTGGCGATGCTGCGGCATCAGGATGCGGTGGCTGTCTCGGCAGAGGCGATGGCAGAGGGCATCCGCGCGGCGCATTGGCCTGCGCGATTGCAAACACTCGGCCCCGGCCCGTTGACCGAGCTTGTGCCCGGCCGCACCATGTTGCTCGATGGTGGGCACAATCCCGATGCGGCGAAAGCGCTGGCGGCGCACTTGTCCGCGACTGGCATGCGATATCACGCCATCCTAGGTATGTTGGCAAGCAAGGACGCGCGAACTTTTCTGAAAATCATCGCGCCGCATCTGGCGAGCCTGATCGCCCTTCCGATTTCGGGGCACAATGCCGTGGAGCCGGAAACGCTTGCGCAGATCGCCCGCGAAAATGGCGTGGAGGCCAGCGCCGCGTCCGACCTCGTCACCGCCGTCAAAAGCCTGCGCGGTACTAGCGGCCCGGTGCTCATCGCAGGCTCGCTCTACCTCGCGGGCGAAGTGCTCCGCCTCAACCGCGAAATTCCCGGCTAGGCTCCGGTCGCGAGCTCGGGCGTTGCGTCGGGCGCAACCACGCCTGCGTAATTCGTCCGCGACTCGCGTATCCATTCGAGCACGCAGAGCACGACCGCAATGACGCCGATCAGCGCCGTGAAGATAAATACATAGTAATATCCACGCTCCTCGATCATTTCACCCAAGGCGCCGCGGCCCAATGTGCCGACCAGCAGCGTAAGCGACGCGAGCAGCGCGTATTGCACGGCAGCATATTTCTTGTTCACGATGCTGGACAGCCAGGCGATGTAGGCCGCCCCGGCTATACCGATGGCGATATTCTCCCACATGATCGTAAAGGTTAGGCGGGCCAGTCCTTCGCTGCCGAATGGGGCCATCGCGTTGATTAGCGCCGTGAAGCCGATAGCATCGCTCGCGGACTGCATGTTCGCTCCGCCGATGGCAAGATCCGCATAAAGAAGGTTCGTTGCGGCCGCGAGCGCGGCACCGATGGTGAGCGTGAACATGCGCCCGATCACGGTTATCAGCCACCCGCCGAATGCAAGGCCGGCAATGATCGCTCCGACACCGAAGAATTTTGATGCGAAGGCCACGTCGTCGCCGGTGAATTCAAGCTCCCCGAGATAAAACGGGTATGCGAAAGTGCCCCAGATTGCGTCGGTAATGCGATAGGTCAGAACCAGCGCGAGGATCAGTACCAGCGACCAACCCATCCGCCCGACGAATTCCACCAGCGGCAGGACTAGCGCGCGATAGAGATGGTCGGTGAACTTTACGTCCTGTGGATTGAAGGCCGCAGCGGTGTGACTGATGACGTTTTTCCCGTCGCTTTTCAGTTTGGCGAGCCATGCGGCGATGAAGGCAGGCACCACGATCGTCGCGATAATGATGAGCGGGCCGTAAGCCGCGGTGAATTCCGTGGGATTGGGGCGCAGGTCGGGCGGATAGGTCATCGAGCGATACATGAATAGCACCACTGTCCCGATCGCCCATCCCCATAACAGGCCGACGGCCAGCAGCGCCCAATTGCGCGTCTTCGGCTCGATCTCGCCCGCATTATAGAGCTCGGCAACATCTTCGTTATTGGCAGCGACCGTCGCCGCACTGCGCTTCTCCACATCGGCGTCGGGCGCGAAAAGGCCAGCCACGCCGATGGCCAGCATGATGCCTCCCATTATGATGTAGGTCTGCGGCCACCCGATCCTCTCTGCGATGATGAGGCCCAGCGCACCGCCCACCAGCGCGGCTAGCCGGAAACCCATCTGGGTGATGGTGGAAAGGATATCGATCGTCGCTTCCTCGTCCGCAACGTCGATGCGCCAGGCGTTGATGGCGATATCCTGTGTCGCGCTCGCGAAAGCGCCGATAGCGGCGAGCAGGCTGAACAGTCCGAGCTGGCTCTTGGGATCGAGCAGGCTCATCGTCACCAGAATGATGCCGAGTAGCAATTGCATGGGTGCGATCCACTGCTTGCGCTTGCCGAGGCGGCGCAGACCCGGGATGTTCACCTTGTCGAGCAGCGGTGACCACAGAAACTGGAAGGCGTAGGCGAGGCCGATCAGCGAGAAGACCCCCATGGTTTCCACGCTCACTTCAGCTTCGGTCAGCCACGCATAGAGCGTACCGAGAAACAGGGCGAAAGGCAGCCCGCTCGCAAATCCGAACAGGGCCATATATCCGCTCTTCGGACTGCGCAGAGAACGGAACAGCGTGCCCCAGCCGGGTTTCTTCGTCGCAGTCGTCGTCTCGGCTGTCGCTTCGGCCATTCAGGCGCTCCCTCGATTTTCGTTCCAGCGCTCTAGCGGTAATCGCTTGTAATGGAAGGCTGGATGAACGGGCTCTCAACGCCTAAGGCGCACGCCATGTCCAAGGAACCGCGCCCAGAGGGCGATCGTATCGCCAAGTTGCTCGCCCGCGCGGGCGTCGCCAGCCGCCGCGAGGTGGAACGGATGATCGAGGATCGCCGCATTAAGATCGGCGACGATATGGTGACGACGCCTGCCACTTTTCTCACAAGTCTGCGCGGCGTGTCCGTGGACGGCAAACCCGTCGGCAAGCCGGAGCGCACGCGTCTCTTCGCCTTTCACAAGCCGACCGGCCTGCTGACTGCGGAGCGCGATTTTTCCGGTCGCCCGACGATCTACACCGCGCTGCGTAACGCGCTCCCCAAGGATACGCCGCGCCTGATGCCGGTCGGGCGGCTCGACATGAACACCGAGGGGCTGCTGCTGCTCACCAATGATGGCGGGTTCAAGCGCCAGCTCGAACTGCCATCGAGCGAAGTGCCCCGCACCTACCGCGCGCGCACCTTCGGCGACATTTCGCAGGAGCAGCTCGAAACGCTGATGGAAGGCGTCGAAATCGAAGGGATGCGCTACGACCGGATCGACGCCAATCTCGAACGGAGCACGGGGCGCAACCAGTGGATCGAACTGACGCTGACGGAAGGCAAGAACCGCGAGGTGCGCCGCGTGCTCGAATATTTCGGACTGGAAGTCAGCCGCCTGATTCGCACCGCCTACGGCCCTTTCCTGCTCGACCGCCTGCCCAAGGGCGCAGCGCAGGAGATAGGCAAGGAGCATATCGAGCGGTTTCGCTCGAGCCTGAAGCAATGAGGATCATCGCAGGTGAATGGAAACGGCGGCAGTTGAAAGCGCCAAAAGGCGATGCCACACGCCCCACGGCCGACCGCACGCGCGAAACACTGTTCTCCATGCTCGCCAGTCGCCTCGGCAGCTTCAGGGAACTGAGCGTGGCAGACCTGTTCGCAGGTAGCGGCGCGCTCGGGCTGGAGGCGCTGAGCCGGGGCGCGGCCTCCTGCCTTTTTGTCGAGCAGGATGCCGCCGCCATACGCGCGCTACGCGACAATATCGCCGCCCTGCGCGCGCAGCGGCAGGCCGAGGTGGTCGCCGGGTCGGTAATGACGCTCGCCCCGGCGAAGGAGCCGCGCGACCTCGTCCTGCTCGATCCTCCATACGCCACTGGCGCGGGCGCAGTGGCGATCGACCGGCTCGTCAGGCTGGGCTGGATCGGCGAGACGACCTGGGTCGCGCTGGAAATCGGGGCGAAGGAAGATGTGAAGGTGCGTGCGCTGGACATCGAGGCCGAGCGCAAGGTCGGCGCGGCGAAGCTCGTCCTGTTGCGCTGGCCAGCCACCTGACCCGCCCCGCTGCAAACACGAATTAACAGCTTCCACCTATGCTTGCCCGCGAAAACGGGGACTTAGGGGACGAATATCGTGGACGCTCTGAAGGGATGCCTGATGGCGACAGGACTGGTTGTCATCCACATCATCGGAAGACTACGGCTTCATGACGGACGAGGAATTGGCCGAAGGCGCGGAATAAGCGAAGGCCGCTCACCCTGTGGCAAGCGGCCTTCCCGAGAAGTTCAATCAGCCCTTAACGTCCGCGACGGACAGCTTCGGGGTTGATGCAATAATCGTCCGCATCGCTGGTGCAGATCGGATATTCACCGGTCGTGGTGCGAGCCGGAATGCTCTGCACGGTGGCGTTGCGCACATAGCGCATCTGCGCGTTGGTGGGCATGGTCGAAGTCGTTGTGGTGGCGCTCGCGGCAGCGGGCGTGCCATTGACCTGCGACATGATCGAACCCCACGCAGTTTCGCGCTGGCCCGGCTGCATTTCGAACAGGCGAACGCGCTGTTCGTCGTTCAGCATCCACCATGCAGTGGTGCGCTCGTCGTCGAGCGTCCAGTAATAGGTGCGCACATTCTCCGGCCAGCCGAGATAGCCCATCTGGCGATCGTGCGGCCAGCAATCGAACGCTGCACGCTGCGTCGTGTTCAGCGCCATGTAGGTCGCGGTCTGCGCTTCGTTCAGTTCGTGGTTCATCCCATGGCTCATCCCATGGCTCATATCCTGCGCCATGGCAGGCATGGCAAACATCGAAACGGCAGCGGCGGCGGCGAGAAGAGGCTTGTTCATGACATTGTCTCCATTTGATTTTTGTCACTTGAGCGATTGTCGAAAGAACGCATACCGGAAATGGCTTGTTCCGCGGCGCGCGGGTTCCCTCGGCCCGTCGCGGCGCTTGCACGGAGCAGCTTCGTTCCCTAGCTGTTCACCGTGCCCGACTATCCGCCCGCCGCTGAAACCTTGCCCGCTGTTGCGGCGCCCGAATGGCTTTCCCATCTCAATCTTCCGCAGCGCGAAGCCGTTCTGACGACCGAAGGTCCGGTGCTTATGCTGGCGGGCGCGGGTACGGGAAAGACCGCCGCACTCACACATCGCCTCGCCCATATCGTGCGCGAGCGGCTGGCATGGCCAAGCGAGATCCTGTGCGTCACCTTTACCAACAAGGCCGCGCGCGAGATGCGCGAACGGGTCGGCAAGCTGACGGGCGGCGCGCTGGAGGGGATGCCGTGGCTCGGCACGTTCCATTCGATCGGCGCGAAAATGCTGCGCCGTCATGCGGAGCTGGTCGATCTCACGAGCCGCTACACGATCATTGATACGGACGATCAGCTTCGCCTGCTCAAGACGCTGATCCGCGAGAACGATGTCGATGAAAAGCGCTGGCCACCGCGCCAGCTCGCTGGCCTGATAGACGGCTGGAAGAATCGCGGGCTCAATCCCGGCGACCTGGATGCAGTCGACAACGAGAGCTACGCCAACGGACGGGGGCAGGAGATTTACCGGCTGTATCAGGAACGGCTGAAAAGCCTCAACGCCTGCGATTTCGGCGACCTGCTGCTGCACATGCTAAACATTTTTCGCCAGCATCACGATGTGCTCGAGCAATATCGCCGCCGCTTCAAATATGTGCTGGTGGACGAGTATCAGGACACCAATGCCGTCCAGTATCTCTGGCTGAGACTGATCGCGCAGGATCGCAAGAATATCTGCGTGGTTGGTGACGACGACCAGTCGATCTATTCCTGGCGCGGGGCGGAGGTCGCGAATATCCTGCGTTTCGACAAGGATTTCCCCGGCGCGAAGGTGGTGAAGCTGGAGCAGAATTACCGCTCGACCCCGCAAATCCTCGCCGCCGCCAGCGGGCTGATCGCAGCGAACAGCCAGAGGCTCGGCAAGACGCTGTGGACCGAGCTGCCGGATGGCCCGAAGGTGCGCGTCATCGGCGTGTGGGACGCACCAGAGGAAGCGCGCCGCGTGGGCGAGGAGATCGAGCGGCTGGAACGCGAGGGGCTCAGCCTCGACCAGGTCGCCATCCTCGTGCGCGCGCAGTACCAGACGCGCGAATTCGAAGACCGCTTCATCCAGATCGGCATGAACTACCGCATCGTCGGCGGCTTCCGCTTCTACGAACGCGCCGAAATCCGTGACGCGATGGCGTATCTGCGTGTCATCGCCCAGCCCGCCGATGACCTCGCCTTCGAGCGAATCTACAACACTCCCAAGCGCGGCCTGGGCGCGAAGACACTGGAAAAGATGTACCAGCACGCGCGCGGGCAAGGCCTCCCCCTCGCCGCCGCCGCGCTGGAACTGGCGGACAGCGACGAACTGCCCGCCCGCGCCCGCAACACGATTGCCGACCTGATGCGCTACTTCGTCAAATGGCGGGAGATGGAGAAGACCGTCAGCCCGTCCGAACTGCTGCGCGCGATACTGGAGGAATCGGGCTACGACGCGATGCTCAAGGCCGATCGCTCGCCCGAAGCCGCAGGGCGCGCGGAAAATCTCGGCGAACTTGCCCGCGCGATGGAGGAATACGAGTCGCTGGACGACTTCCTCGAACACGTCGCGCTGGTGATGGACAACGACGCGCGCGACGATGGGGAGAAGATCACCATCATGACGATGCACGCGGCAAAGGGCCTGGAATTCGACCATGTGTTCCTGCCCGGATGGGAAGAAGGCGTCTTCCCCAGCCAGCGTTCGCTGGACGAAGGCGGGCTCGCCAGCCTGGAGGAGGAACGCCGCCTCGCCTATGTCGCGATCACCCGCGCACGGCGCAAATGCACGATCCTGCACGCGGCGAACCGGCGCATCTTCGGTCAGTGGAACAGCTCCATACCCAGCCGCTTCGTCGAGGAACTGCCGGACGAGTATGTCGAGAGCGAAACGACCATGACTGGCGGCCGCTCGCTATGGCAGGCCAACTGGTCTGAAAGCGAAGATCCCTTCGCACATGTCTCGCAAATCCGCCCGGACCGCTCCAGCGCTCGCGGCCCCGGCTGGCAGCGCGCGCTCGCGACCGGCTACGACACGAAACAGGCGCGGGTAAGGGAAAACACCCGCTCAGCCGCCAGCTTCGCCGCCAGGGCCCGCTCCGACGTCGCCATCGGCGCGCGCGTGTTTCACGAGAAATTCGGCTACGGCGAGGTGATGGGGCAGGAAGGCAACAAGCTGGAAATCGAATTCGACAAGGCCGGAACGAAGCGGGTGATCGACAGCTTCGTGACTTTAGCCGAGTAATTTTCGCAATTTGCTTTCAATGACTTAGCGACTGCCCTATCGTGCTGTCTCAAGTTCGTTACAGCCGACTGGGAAAGCCATTGGGTCGCAAGAATATAACGCGCAGCGCTGCGCTATCATTGATGCTTGTCGCGTCGGTCCTTGCCGGCTGCGGAGGCGAGGATTCCTCGCCCACCCCGGTCGCCACAACGCCGGCACCGCCGCCGCCACCGCCACCCCCGCCGCCTGTTTCGAGCGTGGAATTTTCGGTGGAGCGGTTCGACCTCATCGATGATTTATCGGCGGCGACCATCGAATTCACATTCGCGCCCGCAAAAGCCGATACTTCGAAGCTTACGCTCACCTCGTCCGATCCGGACGTCTTCATCGTCACGGCGGGCGGCCGCGTCGAGGCCGTCGCGCCGGGCGAGGCGCGGCTGATTGCCAAGGATGGCTCTCGCGAGCTCGCGAGTATCCCTGTTACGGTCGAGCCCGTACGCATGTTCTCCATCGGCAACAGCCACACATGGGATTTCCAGCCAAGCTGGTCCTTCCGTTTTATGGCCGAGCATCTCGGCATAACGCTGGAAAACGACTGGCACATCTTTTGCTCGAACGGCATCCCGCAGATAATCGCCGAGCCTGAGCGGACTTGCAACGAATCGGTTCATGGAGATTACCGTGTCGCGCTCGATGCCATGGAATACCAGATCATCACCCTGCAACCGTTCTGGCGCGGCACGGCGAAGCAAGAAGCGGACGGCATCGAGCAAATGCTCGACTTCATCGCCACCACCGCCAGCCGCGATGCGAAGGTCTATATTTATTACACCTGGCCGAAGAACACGGTGACGCCCTACGCCGAATTCCAGTATCGTGCTGTCTGGAACCAGACCCCCTTCGCGCCGAACACCGATTTCATGGTCAATGCCGGTTTCGTGCAGTACCTGGAAGACCGCTTCGGCGACGATCCGCGAATCGCGGGCTTCATCCCGGCGGGAGAAGCCATGTTCGAATTCGACCGCGCCGCGCGCAACGGCGAAATCACCGGCTTCGTCAGCGCGGGCGACCTCTATCGCGACGATCTGCACATGAACAATGGCGGCAAGTTCCTCGCCGCCTCCACCGTGCTGTTCTCGCTATTCCCGCATATCGAAATTGCGGATTACGACCTGCCCAAGTTCCACGCCGGAAAGCGCGCCGAATACGATCGCGACCTGACCCCGGAAATGCGCAAGCAATTCATGGACGTCGCCCGCCGCGCGATTGCCGCGCAGGGGGAGTCCCGCTAGTCGAACCCGTACCGTGCAATTTCACGAATTTCCCTATCGATGATATTATACAATATCCGCCGACCGGCGGGCATTGAGGCATATCGCGCTTCGATCAGGCGCAGGCCGATGCCATCGCGGCTGCAGTCGAGTTGGATGAAGGCTTCCCCGTCCAGGTCGTCGATACCTTGCTCCAGCACGGTCGCGATGGCGTCGGAAGGCTCGCCGCCGATGAGAAGCTGCGTGACTGCGGTGCGCTCGCCATCGAATGTCCATGTCGCGTCGAAATCATGGCCACCGCAATAGCTACTAATGCTGCTCGTTTTGGGTGTGAGACCGAAAAACTCCAGCGCCGTCAGGGTAGGAGCGATCGGCGGTCGCTCTTGCGCCACTGCCGGGCTGCATGCCGAGAGCGCAAAAATAGAGAAGCCGCCGAGCATGCGCCGCAGGGCGAGACTTGCTGCTAGCTCCCTAATTTGCACACGAGCCATCCTGCTTCTCCTGTCCTGTGTTCTCATGTTAGTCTGACGATTTGACAGCCCAATCGGCTTGGCCACCCAATCGCAGCAAACTCTCATCTTGGTCCGCGGCATAGAATTCGCTCACTCGCCCATTGAAGAGTAAATAGTTACGATAATTGTTTGGGTCGTAAGCCTCTCGGCCAGGAATCGTTCCGTTTGATACGGTGATAAGCGTATTCATATCGACGGAGGATGGTAGGTGACCATCGGAGTTGTAAACGAGCAATCCTTCTTCACCCTGAACCATGCTCTCCACGAATGTCGAGTGATTGTGCAAGATAGCTACGATTTTGCCTCCACCAACGAAATCAACTTGAGCGAAATTATCGCCTATTCCTGTAGCATTGGTAGCTTCGCCAGGCGCAATCTCCGTCCGATGAACAGCCCCGTTGCCATCTGTCCAGATTACTGAGCTATATTCGCGGGTGGCCGAGTCTGTCTGTGAAGATATTTCACGGGCAATTTCAGCAGCGAGTTGATCGACCAAGCGATCTAGCTCTTCATCGAAGCCCTCGGGATGCTGCGATTCTGTTGCCTGCTCTAGCTGCTCGGGGCACTCCTTGTCTTCGGGGTCTGGTTCCGAATTCGTCGGACCACCCCCACCATCACCGGTAAATCCGCCACCAGGATTGGTCGGGAACAGGTCGCCCCATGTCTCGCCGACATCGAGCAGGTCGTCCTAGGTTATGCCGCCCTCATCGCGCTTGCCAGTAATCACGATCACGTCGTCACCCGGGTCCGGCGCGCCATCGCCGCCATCGGGATCGTCGATGTGAAGGATCGAAAAATCGATTTCCTGAACTGTGTCGGGCTCGCTTCGTAGCGGATGGTTTTGCATGGCGTGGTTGAAACCTCGGTCGAGTTCCAGAGGCGGGAATTCTTCGAACATAAATAGTCCCTCCGTTTCATACGCGCTTGCGAATTGCTCATCTTTGTCCAAAGAACATGGCGATTTTAGGACATTAGACGTTTTTGCTCACGGATGTCTTGGTCGAAAGCCCCTCCAGACCCCACGCACCATTGAATTGGTCGCGCGACTGTCGCAGTCAGGCTGCTCCGGCATCAGTCCCATTCAGCCGGATCGAGACCGAACAGTTCCACCAGCTGCGCATACAGTTCGGCCTCGTCCCGCCGCATCGCATCCGGCTTCTCGAAAAACGTCACCACGGCCTCGGCGAAGAATTCCTCGTGGTTCGTCGCGCCATAAGGATCGATCAGGCTGGCTTGGCCCGCTTCCACCCGCGCCACCTGGCTCTCATAAGCCTCCAGCATCGCCCTCTGCCACGCCTTGTAGCGCTGCCCCTTGCGCAGGATCGGGATGCCGTTGGTGTGACCGGTGAGGTTGTCCAATTGGTGCGCGAATTCGTGGATCACGACGTTGTGGCCGTCATTCGGATCGAGCCCGCCTTTCAGCGCGTGGTCCCATGACAGCACCACCGGCCCGCGCGCCCAGCTTTCGCCGGCAATCGTAGACTGCCCTTCGTGGACGATATCGCCATCGTGGCGACCGCGGCCCGTGTCGATGGTCGACGGATAGATGATCACCGTGCGCAGCGTGTCGAACCAGACCGGGCTGTTGGCGACCAGCAGGCACGCTTGCCCAGCGATGGAGAGTTTCATCTCTTCGTTGAGGTCGAGGTTTCCGTAAGCGTGGAAGGTCACCTGATCGAGGAACAGGTTGACCTTCCCTTCGAAAACGGGCCGCAAGGAATTCGGCAGGCGGCGGGTGACGGGCACCATCCGCGCGACGATTTCGCGCTGATGCGGCGAGAGAGGCGTCGTCAA
>JBARVT010000129.1:0-2742 GCA_049646405.1 Alteraurantiacibacter sp. | reverse complement strand
GGCTCGATCTCTGGTCGCCCGAGGGGCTCACCCCGCGTATAGCACGCACCGAGGGCTGGACCTTCGGCGTTCCCTAGGGCAAAGGCGCGCTCCTGCCATTCGGCAGTGCAAAGCGAGTGCCGGCTTAGCTCAGTTGGTAGAGCACCTGATTTGTAATCAGGGGGCCGCGGGTTCGAATCCTGCAGCCGGCACCAGCGCTCCCTATCGCCCGACAGCGATGTAGGAAAAGCCGCGCGCCTCGACATCGGAGCGGCTGTAAAGGTTGCGCAGGTCCACCAGCACCGGCGCGGCAAGCAGGCCCTTCGCCTTGTCGAGATCGAGCGCGCGGAACGGCTTCCATTCGGTGACGATGGCCAGCGCATTCGCGCCCTGCATGGCGTCGTAGGGATCGTCGCAATAGGTAATGTCGCCCGCACCCAGGCCGTCGATCTTTTGCGCTTGCTCATGCCCCTCCGGATCATAGGCGCGCACCGCGACGCCCGCTGCCGTCAGCGCGCGAACGATGTCGATGGCGGGCGAATCGCGCATGTCGTCGGTATCCGCCTTGAATGTGAGGCCGAGCAGCGCAACTGTCTTGCCCGCCGGATCGCCGCCCAACGCATCGAGAACCTTTTGCCCCATCGCGGTCTTGCGATTGTCGTTCGCGCGGACCACGGCATCGACGATGCTGACCTCGGTTTCGTATTGCTCGGCTGTCTTGAGCAAAGCGAGCGTGTCCTTGGGGAAGCACGATCCGCCGTAGCCGGGACCGGGCATGAGGAAGCGGCTGCCGATGCGGCTGTCCGTCCCTATGCCATGCGCCACGTCGCGCACATCCGCGCCGACTTTCTCGCACAAGTCGGCCATTTCGTTGATGAAGCCGATCTTGGTCGCGAGAAAGGCGTTGGCTGCGTATTTCGTCAGTTCCGCCGCGCGGCGGCTCATCACGATCAGCGGCGCGCCATTGCTGGTGAGCGGGCGGTAAATGCCTTGCATAACCGATTTCGCATGATCGTCGTTCACGCCGACGACGATGCGGTCCGGCTTGGCGAAATCGTCGATCGCAGCGCCTTCGCGAAGGAATTCTGGATTGCTGGCGACCGAGAATTCGAGCTCCGGCGCGGTTTCGCCGATGATCCGTTCTACCTCGTCGCCCGTTCCGACAGGGACGGTCGACTTGTCGACCACTACTGCGCCATCACGCAGCAATGGGGCCATTTCCTTGGCGGCGGCATAGACATATGTGAGGTCCGCATGCCCGTCCCCACGCCGCGTCGGAGTGCCCACCGCGATGAATACCGCATCCGCATCGGGCAGCGCCTCCGCGATATCGAGCGTGAAGCTGAGCCGCCCGGCCTCGACATTCTTCGCGACCAGCTCGTCCAACCCCGGCTCGAAAATAGGAATCTCGCCTGCCAGCAGCGCGTCGATCTTGGACTGGTCCTTGTCGACGCAGGTGACGGTGTGGCCGAAATCGGCAAAGCAGGCGCCGGAGACGAGGCCGACATAGCCGGTGCCGATCATGACGATGCGCATTGGGGGTTGGTCCTTTGCGGGAAAGTTTCGCGCGCTACTACGGCGCGTGGCCTAGCGAGGCAAGTGAGCGGCCTGTGTCAGCCCCGGCCGCGGTAGGAAGCGACGCCCTGATCGGGCAGCCATAGCCCCTCGGGCGGCGCGCCGCTTTGCCAGAACACATCGATCGGGATGCCGCCGCGCGGATACCAGTATCCGCCGATACGCAGCCATTGCGGGCGCATTTCCCCGAACAGGCGCTGACCGATGCCGACCGTCACGTCCTCGTGAAAGCCGCAATGGTTGCGAAAAGAGCCGAGGAAGAGCTTCAGGCTCTTGCTTTCGACAATGGTATCGCCGGGGGCATAATCGATGACGAGATGGGCGAAATCGGGCGCGCCGGTGACAGGGCAGAGCGAGGTGAATTCGGGCGCGGCAAAGCGCACCATGTAAAGCGTGTCCTTGCGCGGATTGGGCACGTAATCGAGTTGCGCCGCGTCGGGCGAAGCGGGCAGCGCGCTCTGCTGGCCGAGAAATCTGGGCTGGCTGTAGGTTTCGTCGCTCATGCCGGCGGCCATGCCGTGAAGCGCGGCGCGGCACAAGCGGCTAGGCAAGGGGGCGCGTGCGGCATAGGCTTGGCGCGATGGACGACGAGGTCGAAACCGACGCGCAGAGCGATGCGCCCCGCTCGCTGGCGCTGGTTCTCTCGCCGACGCGGCTCTCCATCGGCCCGACCCGCGCGCTCCTCAACTGGCGGCTGGACCTTACGAATGGCGGCGATGCGCATCTGGTGGCGCTGCGCATCTGGAGCGATATGGACACGGCCCACGCCTCGGTGCCGGATGCGCGGCAACTCGGCGGGCCGGACATGGACCGTGCGCGGCTGCTCACGCTCGCCATGCTCGCGCCGGGGGAAAGCGCGTCGGTGATCGGCGAGTGGCAGCTGGATCGCACGGCGATGAAGCCGGTCGGCACGCCTGCCAAGCCGATGATCGTGCCGCTTGCGCGCTTCCGCATCCTCGGCGCAGGGCTCGCGCCGCAAAAGCGCATCTTCGTGATCGGCTCGCCCCCCGCTAACGACAGCGAGCGCGTGGGCGCGCTGGGGCTGGAGGCGAATTTGCAAATCCACTCGCGCCTCGCCGCGCGGGAGATCAGCTGAGGCGCGGCATTGCCAGCGAGAGGCGCGCCCCCTACCCAGCGGCGGATGGACATGCTGGTTTCCACGAATTGGCTGGCCGCGCAGCTCGAGGA
>JBARVT010000128.1:0-9169 GCA_049646405.1 Alteraurantiacibacter sp. | reverse complement strand
GCATCGACCCACGGCGAGACGAGCGCGCGCTTCGGATCGGCCAGCTGGCGCAGGACAGAAGGTCGCGCTTCGGGCGCGACTGCCGCTGTCTCCATCGGTTGCGATGCCATGCGATAATTCCCCGTATCCTCGCGGGCAAAAGGAATTAGGCAGGTTTGGTAAAGGGAGTGTTGAGATTCTTCCTCAAGCGTCGATCATCTCTCGGTCCAGTTCACCTGCGCGGTTCTGGATAAAGTTGAAGCGGTGCTCGGGGTTGCGGCCCATCAGTTGATCGACCAGTTCCTTCACCGCGAACCGCTGTTCGTGCTGATCAGGCAGCGTAATACGCACGAGGCTGCGGGTGGCCGGATCCATCGTGGTCTCGCGCAGCTGGCCGGGGTTCATCTCGCCGAGGCCTTTAAAGCGGCTCACCTCGACCTTCTTGCCCTTGAACTCGTTCGCCTCAACTTCCGCACGGTGCGCGTCGTCGCGAGCGTAGAGACTCTCCTTGCCGGCAGTCAGGCGATAAAGCGGGGGCTGGGCTAGGTAGAGGTGGCCGCGCCGCACCAGCTCGGGCATTTCTTGAAAGAAGAAAGTCATCAGCAGCGTCGCGATATGCGCGCCGTCGACATCGGCGTCTGTCATGATGACGATGCGGTCGTAACGCAGCGCGTCCGTGTCGCAATCCTTGCGGGTGCCGCATCCCATCGCCAGCACGAGATCGGCGATTTCGGAGTTGGCGCGGATTTTCTCTGCGGTGGCGCTGGCGACATTGAGGATCTTGCCGCGGATCGGCAGGATCGCCTGCGTCTTGCGATTGCGCGCCTGCTTGGCGCTGCCACCTGCGCTGTCGCCCTCGACGATGAACAGCTCGGTCTCTCCTTCGCCGTCGCCACTGCAATCGGTAAGCTTGCCGGGCAGGCGCAGTTTCTTTGCATTGGTCGCGGTCTTGCGCTTGATCTCGCGTTCCTGCTTGCGTTTCAACCGCTCTTCCAACCGCTCCATTACGGAGCCGAGCAGCGCACGCCCACGATCCATATTGTCGGCGAGGAAATGGTCGAAATGGTCGCGCATCGCGTTTTCGACGAGTCGGGCGGCTTCGGGACTGGTGAGCCGGTCCTTGGTCTGGCTCTGGAATTGCGGATCGCGGATGAACACGCTGAGCATGATTTCGGCGCCGTTCATCACGTCGTCGGCAGTGATGTCCTTCGCCTTTTTTACGCCCGTCAGGTCGCCGAACGCCCGCAACCCCTTGGTGAGCGCGGCGCGCAGACCCGCTTCGTGGGTGCCGCCGTCAGGGGTGGGCACGGTGTTGCAATACCAGCTTGTCGAACCGTCGGACCAGAGCGGCCAAGCGACGGCCCATTCGACGCGGCCCTGTTCTTCGGGAAAATCCTGGCTGCCGGTGAAGAAATCGGCGGTCACGCATTCGCGCGCACCCACCTGCTCCTTCAGGTGATCGGCGAGGCCGCCGGGAAACTGGAAAACCGCCTCCGCCGGAACGTCCTCGCTGGCGAGCGACGGGGTGCATTTCCAACGGATTTCCACGCCTGCGAAGAGATACGCCTTGGACCGCGCGAGCTGGAACAGGCGCTTGGGCTTGAAGGCACGGTCGCCGAAAATCTCCGTGTCGGGCACGAAGGTGACGCTGGTTCCGCGCCGATTTGGCGCGTCGCCGACTTTGGCGATTGCGCCTTGCGCAAGACCCTTTGAGAATTCCTGCGCGAAGACTTCCTTGTTACGCGCGACTTCGACACGCGTGTGGCTGGATAGTGCATTGACAACCGACACGCCGACTCCGTGCAGCCCGCCGCTGGTGGCGTAGGCCTTGCCGGAGAACTTGCCGCCAGAATGCAGCGTGGTGAGGATGACTTCAAGCGTCGACTTGCCGGGAAACTTCGGGTGCTCATCCACCGGGATGCCTCGGCCATTGTCGGTGATCGTCAGGCGGTTGCCTTCCTCCAGATGCACCTCGATCCGGCTCGCATGACCGGCAACGGCTTCGTCCATCGCATTGTCGAGCACCTCGGCGGCGAGGTGGTGAAGCGCGCGGTCGTCGGTCCCGCCGATATACATGCCTGGGCGGCGGCGGACGGGTTCGAGCCCTTCCAGCACCTCGATGGAGGAGGAATCGTAGTCGCCGCTGCCGGATGTTGAAGGGCCGTCAAAAAGGTCGTCGCTCATGCGAACAGGTATAGAACTCGCAAATCCGCCTCTACAAGCGCGGCACAATTTTTATCCGGTGTCAGAACCCGTTGGGTGCGGGGTCGACCACGGTGAAGGCGCCATTGCCGATCTGGCGGACCTCGAAGACCCGTTCCCCGATGCCGTCCTCGCGAAAGCGGATCGGGCCGTCGAGACCGAGAAAGCCGCTTTCCTCGGTCAGCAGGCGCAGCGGCAGGTCGCGGCCCGGCTGCCAGTCGCGGGTCATGCGCAGGGTGAGCAGAACAGCATCGTAACCGAGCGTCGCGATACGCGGCGGTTCGGCATCGAAGCGGCTGTGGTAGCTGGTGGCGAACTGGCGAAAAGGCGCATCGGACACGCTGGCGAACCATGCACCGCGCAATTGCGGCACGCGGGTGAGTGCATCCTCGCGGCTCCACAATTCGGTGCCGATGACGGAAGGCAGCGTGCTGCCCGCGTCCTTAAGGCGTTCCGCCGCCATGACCGACAGCTGCGCGCCGTCTGCCACCAGCACGGTATCGTAGCCGCCATCGCCGCGCAGGCGATCCGCCGCGCTCAGGATCGACGTGTTCGAACGGTCATACCGCTCGACCGCGATCACCCGTCCGCCGCGTGCCCGCACGATGCTCTCCATCGCACCGAGCGCGCGCTGCCCGTAATCGCCGCGCGGGGCAAGGGCCGCGAAGTTGCGCGCACCTCGCTCCATTGCGAATTCGACCGCGCGAGCGACCGATTGCTCAGGGACGTGGCCCATGACGAAGACATCGTTGCGGGCGACGCTGGTGTCGTTCGAAAAACTAATGATCGGCACGTCCGCAGGCCGGGCCAGCGCCAGCACCTCACCGACATTGGCGCGCATCAGCGGGCCGAGAATGAGGCGATTGCCGTCAGCCAGCGCCCGGCTCGCCGCGCCGCTCGCGCCGCCATTTGTGTCGTAGCTGGTGATACGCAGATTGTCCGCGCCCGTATCGAGCAAAGCCATGGTCGAGGCATTTGCGATGGCCTGCCCGACAGCGGCGTTCTCGCCCGATAGCGGCACAAGCAGCGCGACGCGGTGACGGCCGTCGTCGGGCGGCAGGACGTCCGCGCTCGGCCTGCTGACCGGCGGCGTATCGGCCACCGGCCCGCCCACGTCGCGATAACCGCCATCGTCCGGGATGACCGCGCAGGCCGAAAGGAGCAGGCTTGCCATCGCTGCCGCTGCCAGACGTTTCAAATTGCCGAACATGCTTGCCGTCTCCGCTATCCATCGTCCAAGGAGCGCGCGTGACCCATGACGGCGAACCCCTTTCCCCCGGCCTGTATATCGTTGCGACCCCGATTGGCAATCTTGGCGATATCACCATGCGTGCTGCCGATGTGCTTGCCCGCTGCGACGGGATCGCGTGCGAGGATACGCGCGTAACACAGAAACTTATCAGGCATTTGGGAATTTCGAAGCCGCTGTGGCGCTATGACGATCACAGCGCTCCGAACGACCGCGCCCGGCTTGTCGCCAGCATGCAGAATCGCGCGGTCGCTTTGGTGAGCGATGCGGGGATGCCGCTGGTGTCCGATCCTGGATACAGACTTGTGGCCGATGCGCGAGAGGCGGGCGTGCCGGTGACGGCCTTGCCCGGAGCCAATGCTCCGCTTACCGGACTAGCGCTGTCGGGCCTGCCGAACGATAGGTTCCTGTTCGGCGGATTCCTTCCGAACAAGGACAAGGCCCGACGCGAAGTGCTGGAAGAGCTGGCGAGCGTTCGCGCCACGCTGATCTTCTTCGAAACCGCGCCGCGTTTGCTCAAAAGCCTTGCCGCAATCGAGAGCGTCCTGCCCGGCAGGCCGGCCTCGGTCGCGCGTGAACTCACCAAGATGTTCGAGGAATGCCGCACCGGTCCGCCAGCCGAACTGATCGCCCATTACGAGGCGCATCCGCCCAAGGGCGAGATCGTGCTGCTGGTCGGTCCGCCGGTCGAGCAGGCAGCGAGCGCCGAGGACGCGGAGGCGATGCTGCGCGCGCTGCTCGCCACTGAGAAAGCATCGAAGGCCGTGGCGCAAGTCGCCAAGGCGACGGGCATTGATCGCAAGACGCTGTATGCCCGCGCGATGGAGCTGAAAGGCGAATGAAGCGGCAGGCTGCCGAAGCGCACGGGCGCAAGGCGGAGGACGAGGCCGCTGCGTGGCTGGAAGCGCAAGGCTGGAACATCCTCGCGCGCCGTGTGAAGGTGAAGGTAGGCGAAATCGACCTCGTGGCGAGTCGCGACAAGCTCATCGCTTTCGTCGAGGTCAAATGGCGCCGCCGCGCCGCCGACCTCGACCTCGCGATCGACGAATACCGCCTCCGCCGCGTCGCCGCCGCTGCGGAAGCTGTTGCGCACGAATACGCGACGCATGGCGAGGACATGCGGGTCGACGTGATCCTGCTTGCCCCCGGCGCAAGCCCGCGCCACATCGAAAACGCCTGGATGCCGTAAGGAGACCGCATGCCACTGAACGTAGTCATCCAGATGGACCCGCTGGAAAGCATCAAGATCGCGGGTGACAGCTCGTTTGCGCTGATGCTCGCCGCGCAGGAGCGGGGGCATTCGCTGTGGCACTATGACGTCAAAACGCTAAGCTGGCAGGACGGAATGATTTGCGCCTGGGCGCGGCCTGTCACGCGTGTCCAGCGTGTGGAAGGCGATCATTTTTCCGCAGGCGAGTTGCAGAAGATCGATCTTGCCGAGGACATTGACGTGGTCCTGATGCGGCAGGATCCACCGTTCGATCTTGGCTATATCAGCGCGGCGCTGCTGCTCGACCGGCTGAAAGGCAAGACGCTCGTCAGCAACGATCCGCGTGAGGTCGTGAACGCTCCCGAGAAAATGTATGTCCTCGATTACGCGCGCTTCATGCCGCCCACGCTCATTACCCGCGTGCTGGATGATGTGCGCGATTTCCAGCGCAAGTATGGCGCGGTGGTGGTGAAGCCGCTGCACGGCAATGGTGGCAAGGCGATCTTCAGGATCGACGCCGACGGCACCAATATCTCCGCCCTGTTCGAGGTGTTCAACCAGACCTGGCCCGAGCCGCACATGGTGCAGCCCTTCCTTCCCGGCGTCGCCAAGGGCGACAAGCGGATCGTGCTGGTCGATGGCGAGGTCGCCGGTGCGATCAATCGCAAGCCGGGGGAGGGCGAATTCCGCTCCAACCTCGCGCAGGGCGGGAGCGCGGAGGCGGCGGGACTGACGCCGCGCGAGCAGGAAATCTGCGACGCAATGGGGCCGGACCTCAAGCGCCGCGGCCTGACATTCGTCGGTATCGATGTGATCGGCGGCGAGTGGCTGACCGAGATCAACGTGACCAGCCCGACCGGCATCGTCGCTATCGACCGATTCAACGGCACCGACACAGCGGGCATGATCTGGGACGCGCTGGAGCGGCGCCACGCTGACATGCGTAGCGAAGCGGGGAAAGACTGACAGCGCGGCGCGTTGTGCGCGCATGGACAGCTTCATCATCGACCTGATCGAGCGCGGCGGATATTTCGGCATCTTCCTGCTGATGGTGCTGGAAAACGTCGTTCCTCCCGTGCCGAGTGAGGTCATCATGGGTGTGGGCGGCCTGCTGGTGCAGCGAGGGGCAATGGAATTCTGGCCGTTGCTGCTGATCGGCACGGCGGGCACGACGGCGGGCAATTATGCCTGGTACTGGATAGGGGACAGATGGGGCTACGAGCGGCTCAATCCACTGATCGAGCGCTGGGGGCGGTGGCTCACGCTCGACTGGGAGCATATCCTGTCGGCGCAGCGCTTCTTCGCGCGGCACGGACACTGGGTCGTCTTCTTCCTGCGCTTCAGCCCGTTCCTGCGCACGATGATCTCGCTTCCCGCGGGGCTCGCGCATATGCCTCTGTGGAAGTTTCTCGCCTTTACTTTCGTCGGCTCGCTCGTCTGGAACGCGCTGCTGATCAAGGGTGGGCAATGGCTTGGCCACTGGCTCGCGGATTCGCAGCACATCCTTGGCTACATCATCATCGGCCTCATCGCCTTGACGGTAGTCGCCTATTTGTGGCGCGTCTTCACCTGGGTGCCGCGCGCCGAGCAGGCGGAGGACTAATCGGACTCTCGCGGATGGGCCGCGCGGTACGCTTCCAGCATCTTCGCCGCATCGACCTTCGTATAGATCTGCGTCGAGCCAAGACTGGCATGTCCGAGCAGTTCCTGCAGGCTGCGAAGGTCCGCGCCCGAACCGAGCAGGTGCGTCGCAAAACTGTGCCGCAGCGCGTGCGGTGTCGCTGTGTCGGGCAGGCCAAGCACCTTGCGCGCCCGCGCCATCGCCTTTTGCACCATGCCTTGCGACAGCGGGCCGCCCTTGGCTCCGCGAAAAAGTGGCGTATCGCCGGTAAGGTCGTAGGGACAGTTCTCCGCATATCGCGCCACCGCGTCTCGGACGACGGGGAGTAGAGGGACAACGCGCTGTTTCGAGCCCTTGCCGGTAACGCGAATCGTCTCTCCGAGTGGCAAGTCCTTGGCAGAGAGCGAGAGCGCCTCCGCGATGCGCATTCCCGCGCCGTACATCAGTAGCATCACCGCCATATCGCGCAGGCCGACCCATTCCTTCGTCGCATTCTCGCCGACCACGGCAACCATATTCGCCGCCTCGTCCGGAGTGACAGGACGCGGGAGACCCTTCTTTATACGCGGTCCGCGCAGGCGAGGGCTGGTGCTGGGCTGCGCATCGACTTGCGCGCGCGCGAAGGCAATGAAAGCCTTGAGCGCCGACAATTCGCGCGCGGCGCTGGTATTGCCGATCCCTTCGGCCCGGCGGCTGGCGAGATGCGCGCGCAGGTCGCGCGTGGTGAGGGCGCCAACTGCGTCCCAATCGTGCAATCCGAGTGCCAGCAGCAACCGCTCCGCTGTCGCGACATAGGCGCGCACCGTATGCGGCGAGCGACGGCGGGCAAGGGCAAGATGGTCGCGCCACTGGTTCAAAAGTTCGCTAACGCCCACCCAAACCCCTTTCGTCCTGAGCTTGTCGAAGAACTGCTGTTCCTTTGGCGGTGAGGAATAGACGGAAGGCATCATTGAGCGCTTTGCGCCCTCTTCGAGTCCGACAAACTCGGGGCCGTCGCATGTCAGGCGGCGACAAGATCATCGGCCACGATCCGGGCGAGCAAGGCATCGAGTAGCGGCATTCCCTCGTCGGTCACCAATAGGCGCGACTGTTCCACCCGCAGCAGGCCGAGCGCGCTATGCCGCTTTGCCTCGCGACTATCGACAAGCGCGCTCTCCGGCATGCCGAAACGCCGAGACAATTCCGCAAGGTCCACACCTTCAGTCAGTCGCAAGCCCATCAGCAGCGCTTCGGATGCCTGCTCCCGCGCGCCCAACGCGCGCTCTTCCTGCAAGCCATGTCCGTTGCGCTCGGTGGCGGAGAGCCAGTTCTCCGGTTTTCTGTGCCGCACCGTCGCAAATCCGCCGCGTCGCCCGTGCGCACCGGGTCCGATGCCGACGTAATCCCGATAGCGCCAATAGGCGAGGTTGTGCCGACTCTTCTCGCCCGGGCGCGCGTGGTTGCTGATCTCGTATGCAGGCAAGCCCGCCGCTGCTGTCATCTCGCGGGTCAGCGCGAACAAGTCAGCCGCCGCGTCGTCGTCCAGCGGCGCGAACTCACCGCGTCGCACATCGGTGGCGAAGCGGGTACCGGGTTCGATTGTGAGCTGGTAAAGCGAGAGGTGGCCGGTGCCGAAATCTAGGGCTTGGCCAAGTTGCTCGCGCCAGAGATCGGGCGTGTGTCCGGGCAGGGCGTAGATGAAATCGGTGCTGACGCGTTTGAAAGCCGTTGTGGCAGTCTTCAACGCCTCTTTGGCCTCGCTGGCATCATGCAGCCGTCCGAGAAAGCGCAGCGAAGTATCGTCGAGCGATTGAACGCCCAGCGACACGCGGTTGACGCCCGCCGCGGCGAGCCCCGCAAATTTCGATGCCTCGACCGAAGAGGGATTGGCTTCCAGCGTTATCTCGATCCCTCCATCGAATCCCCAAAGACGTTCGGCCTCCTTGAGCAGTGCATCGACCAGCGCAGGCGGCATCAAAGAGGGCGTCCCGCCGCCGAAGAAGATCGAGGTCAACGTCTCGCCGCCTGCCGTCTCCGCCTCTCGCTGCATGTCCGCCGTCAGCGCGTCCCGCCACAGTGCCACGTCGACGCTCTCGCGGACATGCGAGTTGAAATCGCAATAGGGGCACTTGGCAAGGCAGAAGGGCCAGTGAATATAAAGGGCACGCGCCATGCGCGCTTTCAGCATGGCTTAAGCCCGCGAAGTCAAGGTAGCAGCATGACAGAACGCCTCATTCTCCCGCTCGTCTCCCTCGCATTGCTCGCCTCCTGCGGGCCGGAACGGTTGCAGAGCACGCCCGTGATGGTAGGCCCGCCGCGAACCGGAAGCGCTCCAGTTGCTTTGTCGCAAGGCATGATGCAGCAGGTGCTGCTCGCCGAGCACAACGCTGCCCGTGCCGCTGTTGGCGTGGGTTCAGTGGCTATGGACGAAAGCCTCAACCAGCAGGCGCTCGCCTATGCCGAATTGCTGGCACGAACCGGGACGCTCGCGCACAGCCCGCGCGAGGCGCGCGAAGGGCAGGGCGAGAACCTTTGGGCGGGGACGGCAGGCGCGTTCGACTATCGCGCGATGGCCCGCGGTTGGATCGACGAGCGGCGCTTTTACGTCCACCGCGCCTTTCCGGATGTCAGCTCGACCGGCGACTGGCGCGATGTCGCGCATTACACGCAGGCAATTTGGCGCGGCACCACGCGCATGGGGTGCGGTGCTGCGCGCGGGCAGGGGCGCGATTGGCTGGTCTGCCGCTACGCAGCTCCGGGCAATGTGCAAGGCCAGATGGTATATTGAGCGAAAGCGCTCAGCCGCCGAACTGGTCTGCCTTCAGCTTTGCGAACGCGTCGGCGCGGTGGCTGATGGCGTGTTTTTCATCCGGGTCGAGCTCGGCAAAGGCTTTCTCTCGCCCCTTCGGCACAAAGACGGGATCGTAGC